>NZ_AP022587.1:5279198-5589739 GCF_010731715.1 Mycobacterium stomatepiae | reverse complement strand
GTCCACGCTGGACCGGCTGATCGCGGTCGAAAGCCGTTCGGGCATCGCACCTTTGAAGATCGACCTGAGTGCCGTCACCCACCTGGGCTCCGCGGGTGTCAGCGCCCTGGCGGCCGCCCGCGACCGGGCGCTGCGGCAAGGCGGTGATTGCACGTTGATCGCCCCGCCGGGAAGCCCCGCGCATCACATCCTGTCGATGGTCCAGATCCCGGTAGGCAGCGACGACAGCGCGAACGTGTTCGCGGAAGACTAGCCCGCGATCATCGGGTCTGGCCGTGCCGGACCCGATTGAACGGCACCCCGCGGTCGGCGGCGTATTCGCGTGGGAATCCCAGCACCCGCTCTCCGATCACGTTGCGCGCCATCTCCGTTGTGCCGCCACCGATGGCGACGCTTTGGCGCACCAGGTAGCGCAGTCCGGTCTCCAGGCCGTCGCCGATCTCGCCGACCACGCCGGCCGCTCCCGCGATCGCCATCGCGGTGTCGACGTCGGTTTGCACGGCCTCGGCGTGGAACAGCCGAATCAGCGTTCCCGCCGAGGGCGGCAGCGCACCGTCGCGGACGTTGCGGGAAACATGGTCGATCAGCTGCTCGGCCACCGCCCGGTGCACCAGCGCCCGACCGGCCATCTCCCGCGCGCGTTCGTTGCCGGCCTGGCCCGTCTTCTCCAAAAGGGCAACGTAGTCAACGGGATTGGCGTTGCCGCCCTCGCTGCCGCTACCGCTGGCGAACTCCGAGCCTTGACCGACCGCCCGGCGCTCGTGATACAGCTGCCGCGAGGCCACCGCCCAGCCGCCGTTGACTTCGCCCACAACCGCGTCGTCGCCGACGTCCACGCCGTCGAAGAACTCCTCGCAAAACTCGGTGGAGCCGCTGAGCATGGTGATGTGGCGCAACGTGATTCCCGGATGTTTGATCGGTACCAGGAACATGGTGAGGCCTTCGTGCTTGGGCACATCCCAATCCGTGCGGGCCAGGCACAGTCCGTAGTCGGCGGCGAACGCACTGGTGCTCCAGGTCTTGGCGCCGTCGATCACCCAGCGATCACCGCGCCGTTCGGCCCCGGTGATGACGCCGGCCAGATCCGATCCGCCGCTGGGTTCACTGAGCAGCTGCACCAGCACCTCGTCACCGCGCAGTGCCGCGGCGATGTGCCGCTTCTTCTGCTCTTCGGTACCGGTGTCGAGTAAGGTCGCGCAGCAGATGGTGAACGTCGGAATGTTGAGAATCAACGGCATTTCGTAGCGCAGGGATTCGTCGTCGAATGCCCTCTGGTAGGCATAGTCCAGACCCAGGCCGCCGTATTCACGCGGAAAGCAGATGCCGGCGAATCCGCCTTCGTAGAGCAACTTTTGCAGTTCGCGGGCCCGTTTCCAGGCGTCCTCGTCGTCGCGCGGCGCGGGCGGCGGCAACTCCGGGTCGATGGGCGGCATGTTGTCGGCCAACCACACTCGGGCGCGGGCGGCGAACTCCGCCACTGATTCCGTCGGCGTCATGTCGTCGCACGCCCGGCCGCGCAGCGGTCGGCCTTCTCCGCCTCGTACACCCGCAGGTTGTGTTCCTCCGGAGTGCCGAACAGCGCGCGGTACAACGTCACTCGCCTCAGGTAGAGGTGCAGGTCGTGTTCCCAGGTGACGCCGATCCCGCCATGCATCTGCACACATCCCTGGACGATGCGCCCTGCCATCTCTGAGACGTAGGACTTGGCGATGCTGGCCGACAGGCCTGCCGCGGGTGAGCGGTCGGCGACGTCGGCGACCGCCGCGGCCGTGGTGGCGCGGCACGCCTCCAGCCACAACTTCATGTCGGCGAAGCCGTGTTTGAGCGCTTGGTAGGACGCCAGCGGGCGGCCGAACGTGTGCCGGTCCAGCGCCCACTGGACGGTGAAGTCGAACACCGTTTGCACGACGCCGACCACCTCCGCGCACTGCAGCACCTGGGCGATCTGGCTCTGCCGGTCGATCAGCGCGGCGGTCTCCGCGGCGCTGCCGACGGCCGCGGCCGAGTCCACGACCACGCCGTCGAAATGCACTCGCGCGTATTGCTTGACCAGATCGACGGACTGCTGGGGCTCGACCCGAACGCCGGGCGCGTCGGTCGGGACCAAGAACTGACGGATCTCCGAACCATCGGGGCCGCAGCGCGCCACCACGAGCAGCAGGCTGCTCTGGGCGCCGGCCTCGACGCGGTCCTTGGTGCCTTCAAGACAGTAGCCGGCGGCGGTCGGGGTGGCCGTCACCGATGGGTCCAGCGGCTCCCAACCGCGGCCGGGTTCCGAGACCGCCCAGGATGCCACGGCCTCGCCGGCGATCAGCGACTCGATGACGGCCGCGTGTGCCTGCGCATCGGTGCACTCGGCAAGCGCGGTGAGCACGACGGCGACCGGGTACAACGGCCCGGGCGCGAGGGTCTTACCGAGCAATTCCGCGATCGCGGCCAAGTCCGCGACCCCGCTCTCCGAGACGCTGCCGCCGCCCAACTCCTCCGGAACGAGCAGGCCCGTCCAGCCAAGTTGTGCGGCGCGCTGCCACCAGGCCGGGTCGAAGGAAGTCCCCGCCGCATGCAGCTCACGGACGCGAGCCAGCGGCATTTCCTTCTGCAAAAACGACTGGGTAGTCGAGACGAAGAGTGCCTTCTCGGGTGAGTCGACGACGGTCATGGTGCCGACAAACCCTTCCGCGACACCAGGTCGCCGCCGCCAAGAATCACGTTCTCGATATTAGCAAATGACGATACCGCAGGCGCTACCGGCGCTGGGTCGATAACCCGGTCGAGCAGCTACATCCCGAATACGCGGCGAACCGATTGCGCGTGAAGGGCCCGGTTCTCCCGCGAGACAACCCAATCCGGCACCATCGAATCGAAACCATTGAATGTCGCCGCGATGACATGCAATTCGGCGTGGACGAAGGCATGCAGCAGCCGGTTGGCGTAGTCGATGGCTTCGTCGCGGCACGGGTCGATCTCGGAGCAGCTGATGAACGTCGGCGGCAGGCCCTCCAGATTCGCTCGGTGCGAGGGGACGTGCTGACCGCTGGCGCTGGCCGGGCCGAGGTAGTGACCCCACGCCCGGCTGACCGCCGGGCCGTTGAGCCCCGGGGTGCGCTGAAACTCGCGCCGCGACGGCGTCGCATCGCTGTCCAGCATCGGCTGATGCAGGATCTGCATCCGGATCTGCGGCCCCTCGTTGTCGAACATCCGCTGGGCCAGGCTCGCGACCAGGGCGGCCCCGGCATCCCGGCCCATCACGGCCAGGCGGCTCGAATCGATGTTCAGCTCCGCGCAGTTCCGGATCGCGTAGTACATCCCCGCCTCGACGTCGTCGAGTGCCGCCGGGGCCGGATTCTCGGGCGCCAGCCGGTAGTCGACCGAAACCACCAGACAACCGCCCTCGCGAGCCAGCTCCACGCACTGGGCGTGGTCGGTGTCGAGGTTGCCGCTGACGAACCCGCCGCCGTGGGCGCAGACCAGCAACGGCGCCCCCGCGCCGCCTTCGATGCGGCCCCGGTAGAAACGCAGGTTCAGCTGCTGGCCACCCGCGCCGGAGATCGAGCGAGATTCGATCGACACTCCCTCGGTGTCGACGGCCGCGGCCCGCTCGGCGGCCGACCGGTCGGCCCGCTCCCGCTCGTCGGCCAGTGTCTCGGCACGGAATTCGACGATGCCCAGCTCGCTCGCGGCGTCGCGCAGCACCGGGTCGAGGCGGTTAATACCTTGCGGGCGGGTCAGATCCGTTTGTGTCATACCCTCTCAACTTCCGGGGCTCATGGTGCGGGCGGTCGTCCGGGGCTGGCGGGAGGCCATGTCGGAAACCATATTTACGGTAGACCTGACCGGCCACCCGGTCTCACGCAGAGCCCTAGGCCCGGCGAGCAAACCGCCCGGGCGACTCAGCCGTCCCGGCTGACGGTCTCGCCCGGCAGTGCCCGCACGGTCGCCGGCAACCCGTACAGGGCCATCGCATTGCCGCGCATGATCCGCTCCCGCTGGTCGGCGGGGAACCGGTTGATCGCGTACGTCGGCGAGTCATAGCTCCAGTGCGGGTAGTCGGTCGAGAACATGAGATTGTCGCCGAGGTCCATCATGTCCAGATACTCGCGGAACTCGACGGTGTCGACGTCTTCCAGAGGCTGCGTGGTGAAGCGAACGTGCTCGCGCACATAGTCCGACGGACGGCGTCGCACCTGCGGCAAATCGGCTCGGCAGGCTTCCCAGATCCGGTCCATTCGTGACATCACCGGCATCGCCCAGGTGAAGCCGCCCTCGATGAACACCACCCGCAGATCGGGGTGCCGGTCGAACGCGCCGTCGAACACCAGGCTCATCAGATGCGACACATATAGCAGCGGCCACGACGCGAAGAAGTCGTGCCAGTGCGCGGGATTGCCGACCGGATACAGCGGGATCAATTCGAACGGTGTCTGACCCATCAGGTGGGTGGAGATCGGCAGCCCGTTGCGCGACGCGGCCTCGTAGAGCGGATCGAAATGCGGGTTGCCGAAAGGGATTCCGCGGGTCTGCGGCGTCATCAGCACCTGGGACATGTAGGGATGTCCGGCCCAGCGTTCGACTTCGCGGGCGGCGTATTCCGGCGTCTGCGCGCTGACGCTGATCGAGCCGCGCCAGCGGCCGTGGGTGTTGCCCTTGTCCAGCCAGACGTCGGCGAGCCAATCGTTGTACGTGGACTTCAGCACGTGCTCGGCCTGCGGTAGCTGCGCGTCGCACATCGGCTCCAGCGACGCGATGCTGACGCCGGCATCGACCAGTAGCTGCTGGGCGGCGTAGTCCGGGTCACTGCCCGCGACTCCCCCGTTGGGCGGCCACGAGTCCATCCGCAGCGACGACGTCTTGAATGAATCCGGGGTGTCGTAGAAATACGACATCGGGCTGACCGCATTCCCGGTCGGCCAGATCTGATCCACCCACTCCGCCGGTGCATACGACTTGAGCACATCGGTCGAGACCGGCAAGGGGTGCACGTCGGTGTCGACGATGGTGACCGCGAAGTGGTCGTCATGGCCGTTTTGCGATTCGACTCGTTCGATCGTGGTCATTGCGCTCGCTCCCTTGCTCCAAGCCCGTAAAGCTCACTCGCGTTTCGCCACAACACCTTCTCGCGCTGGGCTTCATCGAGGTTTTCGGCCAGCGCCGCCGGCGGCGACGCGGACCAGTGCGGATAGCTCGACCCGTACATCAACAGCTCCGACTTGCCGCTGAACTCCATCCAGCGCTGCGTGTGGCTCGCCTCGGGTGGCCCGTCGAATGCCGACGAGCAGAACCGGACATGGCCCGGCAGGTACTCACTGGGATAGCGGTCTACCCACGGGGTCTGGTCGCGCATCGACAGCCAGAACGTGTCGAGCCGCCACAGCAACGGGGTGAGGATGTCGTAGCCGCCGTCGGCGAAGACGAATTTCAGTCCGGGGAGCCGGCCGAACACGCCCTCGACGATCAGCGTGGACAGATGCACGAAGTAGTTCAGCGGCATGAAGGCCGCGTATCCGGGGTAGGTGTGCGCGTGTCCGGCGAAGGTGGGCGCAAAGTCGACGCCGTTGCCTCCGTTGATGTGCACCGCGACGGGCAGTCCGTGCGCCGCGGCGGCCTCCCAGATGGGCTCGAACATCGGCTTGCCGTACGGCTCGCGCGACTGCATCGGAACACCGACTTGCACCAGCTTCGGATGATCGGCCAGCCGTTCGATCTCGGCGACCGCGCCGCGCGGGTCTTCGGGATTGACCCGGATGGTGCCCCGAAACCGGTCGGTGGTGTCGGGCTCGAGCCAGCGATCGAGCAGCCAGTCGTTGACCGCGGCGCAGATCCTGCTGTTGAGCAGGTAATCGGCGATGTTGCCGCGCGTCAACGGGTTCAAGATTGCGTAGTCAACCCCGGAGTCTTCAAGCACGTGGCGACTCAGGGTTTCGGGATCCGATCCCGGGTAGTGCTCGCCGTAGAGGTCTTGTCGGTAGTCGCCGCCCGGGGCTTGATACCACTGCTGCTCGACATCGGGGATCGCGCGCAGTCGATGGACGTCGGGGAGGTAGCGCCGGATCTCGGCGTTGTAGCGGAAGTGCGGCTGCACATTGGTATCTATAACCATGGGGCTCATGCGGTGAGGTACACTTCTTCGTCGGTGACGTCGACCGGGTAAGTCCGCACGCGGCGCTTTGGGTCGGCGAGGTTCTGCCCGGTGGTGATATCGAATTCCCAGTTGTGCCAAGGGCATCGGACGATCTGTCCGTCGCGCACCCGGCGTATCCCGCCGGGTGCCTCCGGCGCCGACTCGGTGGTGCCCCCGAGCAGACCCAGGCAGAGCGGGGCGCCTTCGTGCGAGCAGTAGTTCACGATCGCGTACAGGGCGCCGCGCACGTTGTACACGCCCACGCCGAACTTGCCGATGTCGACGAGTTTCATCTCGCCGGGCGGCAGCTCGTCGAGGAAGCACACGAATCGCCGCTGGGCCACTTGAGAATCACCGCCTCCTGAACCTACCAAGATCAATACTGAGCCCGTTACGGTAACCATCACAAGCCTTGCTATTTATACTATGATAGCGAAAATCCACTCGGACACACCCGCCGAAGACGCCGGGGCGGTCAGGACCGGCCCGCGTCAACGGCCTTACCGGTTGCTCAGGAGGAGCGCTGATGCCGTTAAGCACCGACCCCGTCGGCCAGCCCGTCACCCTCGATTTCACCGGTGAGACCAGTCCCTATCCGTTCTACGAGTACATGCGGCGTACCGATCCGGTCTGGCACGGCGCGCTCGGGGATCACTCTCAGATGCCGGAGGAGCTGCGGCCGAGCGACGAGTGGGCGCTGTTCGGCTATGACGGTGTGTTCCAAGCCTTCCGCGACGATCGGGTGTTCACGTCGGCCGCCTACGAGAAGACCATCGGTTTGGTCATGGGTCACACCATCCTGGCGATGGGCGGCAAGGAACACCACGACCATCGCAGCTTGGTGGCCAAGGCTTTTCGAGCCGCCGCGCTGGAACGATGGGAGCCGTCGGTCATCGGTCCGGTGTGCGACCAGCTGATCGACGAAATCAAGCACGACTGTCACGCCGACCTGGTGAAGGCGCTGACGTTCGAGTTCCCGACCCGGATCATCTCGGTGCTGCTCGGGCTGCCCCCGGAGGATCTCGACATGTTCCGGCGGCTGTCGCTTGACCTCATCTCGATTCCGACCGACATCATGGCGGGGCTCAACGCCGCGACCGAGTTGCATGGCTACTTCCTCGAGCAGGTGGAGCAGCGCCGGCGCCGGATCACCAACGACATCATCGGCGACCTGGTCGCCGCCGAGATCGACGGCGAGAAACTCACCGACGACGCGATCATCGCGTTCTTGCGCCTGCTGCTGCCTGCCGGGCTGGAGACGACCTACCGGTCGTCGGACAACCTGTTGTACCTGCTGCTGACCCACCCCGAGCAACTGGAGATGGTCCGGCAGGACCGGTCGCTGATCCCGGCCGCGATCGAGGAAGGCCTGCGAGTCGAGACGCCACTGACCATGGTCATGCGCACCACCACCGAGGAAGTCGAAATCGGCGGCAAGACAATCCCCGCGGGCGCGCAGATCGACATGTGCATGGGCTCCGCCAATCGAGACGAAAGTCGTTGGCCCGACGCCAATCGCTTCGATATCCACCGGCCGCGCCAGGCGCACATCGCGTTCGCCGGCGGCATCCACATGTGCCTGGGAATGCATTTGGCCCGGCTGGAAACCCGGGTCATGTTGAACAGTCTGCTCGACCGGGTTTCGGATCTCGCGTTCGTTCCCGACGACGGCACCGGTGAGGAGTCCAGGATCATCGGTCTCACCTTCCGGTCGCCGAACAAGCTCCCCGTCACGTTCACCCCCGCCGCATGAAAAGCCGGGCGGCGATCCTGCACGACGTCGGCGGGCCCTGGTCTGTCGAGGATTTCGAACTGGACGCGCCGCGCGCGGGCGAGGTTCTGGTCGAGATGGCCGCGGCCGGGATGTGCCACTCCGACGATCACATACTCAAGGGCGACATGTCGGCGCCCAACGAGATGCTGCGCTCGCTCGGATTGCCCACCATGTTCCCGATGATCGGCGGTCACGAAGGTTCGGGTGTCGTGCGCGAAGTGGGGGACGGCGTAACGGAATTCGTGCCGGGTGACCACGTGGTGATGTCGTTCGTCGCGGTGTGCGGCCAATGCCGCTGGTGCGCGAGCGGTATGGAGTACATCTGCGACATGGGTGCCAGCGTGCTGACGCCGGGCATGCCGACCGACGGGACCTACCGCCATCACACCGCCGACGGTAAGCCGCTGGGCCACCTGGCCAAGGTGGGAGCGTTTTCCAAACACACTGTGGTGTCAATGAATTCGCTGGTGAAGATCGAGCCACACCTGCCGCTGGTGCCCAGCGCGCTGTTGTCCTGCGCGATACCGACCGGGTTCGGTTCGGTGACCAACCGCTCCAACATGCGACCGGGTGACGCCGTCGTCGTGATCGGTGTCGGTGGAATCGGTACGGGCGCGATCCAGGGCGCCCGGGTAGGCGGTGCCGCGCACATCGTCGCGGTCGATCCGGTGGAATTCAAACAGAAGTCGGCGTTGCGGTTCGGCGCCACTCACACCGCCGCAACCGCGGTCGAGGCAATCGATCTGGTGCGCGAGCTGAGCTACGGCGTGATGGCCGACGCCGTCGTGGTCTCGCCGTCACTGATCACGCCCGAGGATGTCCGCGACGCGGTGCGACTCACCCGCAAGGGCGGAACCTGCGTGCTGACCGGCATGACCTCGCAGTTGACCAGCTCGGTGAACATCGACCTGCAGGACTTCATCCTGTCGAACAAGTCGCTCGCCGGCACCGTATTCGGTTCGTGCAACCCGAGGGCCGACGTCTTCCGGCTGGCCCGGCTCTACCAGACCGGCCAGCTGCAGCTCGACGAGATGATCACCCGGCGATACCGGCTCGACGACATCAACGAAGCCTACGACGATCTGCGCAACGGCAAGATCGTCCGGGGCGTCATCGATTTCGGCATCGAATAGGTCAGTAGCTACATCTTGATCGCCGGGATCAGCCTGCTGACATTCCAGGTTCGGTCTCTTCGTGCGGACACCGATGAAATCGCCAGGGAGACGGCCGTTATCACCACCAGCACGACGATCGCCTGCCAGAGCCGGACGTCGATACCGCCGAGGATGAGCTGCCGCAGCCCGTTGACGCCGTAGGTCATCGGGTCGAAGCGATGCAAAATCTGGAAGGGCCGTGACGTGGTCTCCACGGGGTACATGCCGCCGGCGCTGACGAGCTGCAGCATCAGCAGGGCCATGATCAGCACCCGGCCCACCGCCGGACCGACCAGCGCGTTGATCGCCTGCGTCGCGGCCACGAATGCCGCGGAGATCAGCACCATGAAACCCAACATGGCCACCGGATGCACCGCGTGCATCCCGAGGGCGAATCGAACCACGCAATACAGAATGACCGCCTGGAAAAGCGCGATGGCAGCCGCAGGAAGGTAACTGGCCAGCACCACGCGGAGCGCGAGCACCTCTGCGGCGATCGGACGACTCTGCAAGGGCCGCAGCACCATCCACAGCACCAACGCGCCGAAGAACAGGGCCAGCGTCAGGAAAAACGGCGCCATCCCGGTACCGAAGTTGGGCGCGGCGTTCTCGTGTGAAGCTTCGAGTTGCACCGGACCACCGATGGTGTCCGCGACCGCGTCCTTCTGCTGGGTTGTCCAGTTGGGTAACTGCTTGGCCCCGTCGGCAAGTTTGGTCGCCAGCTCGGCCGATCCCGCCTTGAGCTGCCGTGCTCCGTCGTCGAGTTTGGCTATGCCGCCGGCTAATTCGGCGTTACCGGCGGCGAGCTGCTGAGCTCCGTCGCGGAGCTGGGTGAGCTTGCTCGTCAGCTCCCGCCCCCGATTGCCGACTTGGTCGAGGGCCGACCCCAGCGGGCTGCCCGGTCCGCGCAGGGCCGAGGTCATCGCGATCGCGGCGTTTTGCGCGTCGGTGAGCTGCTGGCGGATCTGCGGCGTGAACTGATGTCCCCGAAGCTGATCCTGAACGCCGCGCAGGTTGTTCGCCAGCGGATCCTGTCGCGCGGAAAGCTGATCGATCACCGACGACAGCGAGTTGGCGGCGGCGTCCTGCGCGGTGGCGATCGCACCGATCTGATCGTTGGCCTGCTGCAGCGCGCTGGCACCCTGTTGCAGTTGCTGCGTATTGCCGCTGATCTGCGACAGCGCACCGGTTATCGCGAGCAGCGGGTCGGTGGCCTGGTTGATTCCGTCCGAGAGTTGCCGGGCGCCGTCGGCGAGCTTCGCCGAGCCCGACCTCGCGGAGTCAAGACCGCTCAACAGCTGACCCGCGCCGTCGTCGAGTCGAGCCGCCCCGTCGGCTGCCTGCTTGATACCCGCCCCGGACGAAACCACCACCGAGAGCATGTGATTGACTGCGTGTCCGGAGATCCGGTCGGACACGGCGTTGAGCACCTGGCTGATCGCGGTGCGACCGATGCTCGTCGAGATGTAGTTGTTGGCGTCGTTGTAGACGGCGATCAGGTTGGCCTTCTTGGGTTGCCCGGTCACCGGCGACGCGATCGACTCGCTGAAGTCGGGCGGCAATTCGACCATGAAGTAGTACTTGCCGTGGTCGACCCCCCTGCGCGCCTCCGATAAGTCCACGACGTGCCAGTCCAAGCCGCCGTCCGCGGTCAGGCTTTTGGCGATCTCTGCGCCGGCGTTGAACTGCTCCCCGTTGATCATGGCGCCACGGTCCGAATTGACCAGTGCCACCGGCATTTTGTTGGTGTGGCCGAAAGGATCCCAGAATGCCCACAGGTAGAGCGCCCCATACACCAACGGCAACAGCATCAGCACGACGATCGCCACCCGCGTCAGCCGGTTGCGACCGAAACGCTTTAGCTCCGAACCGAATGCGAGTCCAGCCAGCATCGTCAATCCCCTTCGGTCAAGATCCGGTGATCGTGAAGTTCGTGGTCGGGTGCGTCGGTGCCGAGCGGGTTGGTGACGCCGACGACGACAGTGCGCTGCTTCGCGAGAGCGCCTAGCCGTTGCACCGCGATCGCCCGCCGCGCATTGTCACGAACCTGCTCGAGGTCGCCGACCACCAGCACTGGTCGGTTCGACAGCACGGCCAACGTGATGCGCAGCAAAAGCAGTTCCAGATCGGACAATTCGACGATGTAGGCACCCGAGGGCGGCGGCGGCGTTTCACCGAAGACCTCGGTCAGCTCGGCCTGGCCGGCCTGCGGCGGCACCAGCGAATACCACGGCGCCAACCACCGGCATTGTTCGGCGAGCACCGTCGCCACGGTCACCGACTCCTCCAGGTCGTCGATATCGTCGAAGGCGGCGATGGAACAGTGCCGGCGAATCGCGTGCGGTGTCGTTTCGCCGAGCACGGTCAGCGAGCCGTGGCTGGGCTTGAAGCGCCCCGCGAGGGTCAACAGCAGCGTGGTCTGTCCCGGTCCGCCAGGCATCTGAATCGCGTGAAAGCCCGGCGTAAGCGTGAGATCAACGCCCGAGAACAAGGGTCCGTGCTCGCCGTCGACCCCCAATCCGGCGGCGGTGATCACCGGTTCAGCGGCGTCCGGCTCGTCTGTCGTATCCATGTGGGCTCTCCTAATCGCCAGAATCCGGAACCGATTCCAGCAGCGCGGTGATCAGTTGCGTGAGCAGGTCAGCGTTGATGGTTCCGGGGCGCAAGACCTCTTCCATCGCGACGCCCAAATTAAGGGTGACGACGAGCTGGGCGACGTCGGCCAGCCGCCGGTCCGACGGCCCGGTGTCGGTCGATCTGACTATGTGAACCGCTTGGTCGGCGGCGGAACGACGGCGTTCGATCAGTCGCTCGCGAAGCTGCGGATCGCGTTGTGCGCGCAGCCAGTACTCGACCAGCAGGACGTAATAGTCGGAATGGTCACGAACCGAGTCGAGCACCGATCGGCTCAACTCGTTTGCGGCCGCGCCGGTGTCACCGCCGCTGTTGTCCAGCACCGTCGCGATCTGCTCGCCGCGTAGCTCGAATTCGCGGTCGACCAGGGCGAGGAACAGTTCGTCCTTCGACTCGAAGTTCGAGTAGACCGCACCCTTCGTGAAGCCCGCCGCCTGACCGATCGCATCGATGGTGGCACCCGCGAATCCGTCAGCGGCGAATACTTTCGAGGCCGCATCCAGGATCCGGTCGCGCACCTCGCCACGAGTGGGGCGCGTTCGAGGTGGCTTGACCGGCGACATGTCCAGCAGCATACTCCTCGGTATCGATTAGATACTAATCAGTATCGAAAGAGGCCCCATGCCGACTTTGGGAAATCCTGCGCAGCGTGGGACGGCGTCCGGTGTACTCGATCACAACCACGTCGACAGGCTCACGCCCGTGACGCACACTGTGGCCATGCATGCAATCGAAGTCAGAGAGCTGGGTGGGCCGGAAGTTCTTTCCTACATTGAGATCTCACCACCCTCCCCCGGCCCCGGTGAGGTGTTGATCAAGGCCGAGGCGATCGGCGTGAACTTCATAGACACTTACTTCCGGACCGGGTTGTATCCGCACGAGTTGCCATTCGTGCTAGGCGCGGAGGTGGCCGGCACCGTGGCAGCAACGGGTTCCGGCGTCACCGGATTTCGGGTGGGCGACCGGGTCGCTACCGCGGACGCCATCGGCTCCTACGCCGAATATTGCATTGCGCCAGCAGATCTCGTTGCCGTGTTGCCCGACGATGTTGCTTCCGATGTCGCGGCCGCGGCTTTGCTGAAAGGCATGACGGCGCACTTGCTGGTCAAGTCGGTGTATCCAGTGCAGCCCGGCGACACCGTGTTGCTGCACGCCGGTGCGGGCGGGGTCGGCCTGATCCTGACGCAGTGGGCAACCAGCCTGGGCGGGCGCGTCATCACCACGGCGTCCACCCCGGCCAAAGCGGAGCTTTCGCGCCAAGCCGGCGCGGTCGAGGTGCTCGACTATCCCGACGACCCGCAGGAGTTCGGCGCGAAAGTCCGTGCGCTGACCGACGGCGGTGCGGAGGCCGTGTACGACGGTGTCGGCAAATCCACCTTCGACGCCAGCCTGGCCAGCCTGTCCGTGCGCGGAACACTCGCACTCTTCGGCGCCGCCAGCGGGCCGGTCGCGCCGCTGGATCCCCAGCGACTGAACGCGGCCGGCTCGGTGTACCTCACCAGGCCGTCGCGGGCCCACTTCGTGCGCGGCCGCGCCGAGTTCGCCTGGCGAACAGGGGAATTGTTCGAGGCAATCGCCGCCGGCGTCATCACGGTGACGGTGAGCGCCCGCTACCCGCTTGCGCAAGCGGCCGACGCGCACCGAGACCTCCAGGCGCGCAAGACCGTCGGATCGGTGGTGCTCACACCCTAGTGACTCAGACCAGCGAGTAGCGCACCGGCAGGTGTTTGAGACCACCGACGAACGTCGTGGCGATCAATTCCGGATCACCGGTCAGCTCAATCGATTTGAGCCTGGGCACCAACTCTGAGAAGAAGCTGTTGACTTCCATGCGGGCCAGCGCGGCACCCATGCAGAAGTGCACGCCGTAGCCGAAGGCGAGATGCTTATTGGGATCACGCGATACGTCGAAGCGGAACGGGTCGCCGAAGACATCCTCGTCGCGGTTGCCCGACACGTAGGACAGCAGCACGGAATCCCCTGCGGCGATCGGTACTCCGCGCACGGTGGTGTCCTCGTTGGCGGTCCGCATGAACTCCTTGACCGGGGTGACCCAGCGGATCATCTCCTCGGTGGCCAATGGCATCAGGTCGAGATTGTTGCGTAGCCGGTCCAGCTGGTCCGGGTTTTCGATCAGCGCCTGCAGGCCGCCGGAGATGGTCGCGCTGGTGGTGTCGTGGCCCGCCGTCGCCACGATCAGGTAGTAGGACACGGTGTCGATGTCGGACAGCGGCTCGCCGTCGACGCGGGCGTTGGCGATCGCCGAGGCGAGATCCTCGGTCGGATTCTCGCGGCGGGCCGCGGTCACGCCGTTGAAGTAACCGAACATGTCGAGCAACGCCGGAATCTGATCCTCATTCGTGCTGCCGCGTTTGAACTCCGAGTCGTCGCTGCCGAATAGCTTCTGGGTGAGCTTGAGCATCCGGGCGAAGTCGGCTTCCGGGATGCCCAGGAGCGACATGATCACGAACAGCGGGTAGTTCACCGCGACCTGCTGGACGAAGTCGCATTCCGGCCCGACGGCGAGCATCTTGTCCACGTAGATCCTGGCGAGTTCGTCGACGCGCATCCTCAACGCGCGCATCGCCTTTGGCCGAAACCAGTCCGAACCGATCGCGCGTATCACCCGGTGCTGCGGGTCGTCCAGGTGGATTAACGTGCGTACCCCGGCGGCGGCTTGCAGCTCGTCGCCCACGGTGGTTGTCAGGACGGGCCGCGGCCAGTTGGTGAACAACATGTTCTCGCGCTCGATGTCCATGATGTCGGCGTGTTTGGTGATCGCCCAGAACGGCTTGTAGTCCGGCACCTCGACCCGGGCTACCGGCGCGGTGGCGCGCAAATGAGTCAGCGCCTCGTGTAGCCGTTTCTCGTCGGTGTACGCCAACGGATCCCCCAGCACCCTTCCGGCGTCGTCCATCGTCGCTGTGCTCACTGGCGAAACTCCTTCATTGCTGCGGTGATACAGGGCCGGGAAGCGTTGTAGAAGATCGGCAACACGCGGTCGACCACGCCCTCACACCGGCTTTTCAGGGCGGCGCTGACCTGGTCCACGGGGCCCACGACGGCGAAGGCCGACAGCATCTCGTCGTCGATCAGCGAGCCCATCGCGTCCCACTCCCCCTGCTTGGAAAGGCGATTCAGCTCGGCGTACAGGTCGCCCCAGCCATGCAGCGCGAGCACCTTGCTGTAGGCGGGCGTGGATCCGTAGAAGGCGATCTGCTTGCGCGCGGCCGTCATGGCCGCCGCCAACTCGGCGTCGTTTTCTCCAGTCGCCACCATCACCTCGCACGACACCTCGAAGTTGCCGCGGCTGCGGCCGCTGCGCGCCATCCCGCGCAACAGCGCCGGCACCGTCACCTCGTTGAGGTAGCGCTTCGAGACCATCGGGTGACCGAGGTGGCCGTCGGCGACCTCACCGCACATCTCGGTCATCACCTCGCCGACCCCCGCGACGAACACCTTCGGCACCGAATACGGGTGCTGTTCCGGGGTGAACATCGGCGTCATGATCCTGTGGGTATAGAAGTCGCCCTCGAAACTCAGCTTGGCCTCGCCGTTCCAGGCGGACCAGATGGCATGCAGCGCGGAGACGAATTCGCGCATCCGCCGAGCCGGATGACTCCACGGCATGCTGAATCGTTTCTCGATATGAGGCTGAATCTGGGTGCCCAGCCCCAGGATGAAGCGGCCCTGCGAATACGCCTGCAAGTCCCAGGCGACGTTGGCGACGATCATCGGATTGCGCGCGAACGCCACGGCGATGTTGGTGCCGAGCTCGAGTCGCGACGTGTGCTCGGCGGCCAGCAGCAGCGGCAGGAACGGGTCGTGGCTGGTTTCGGCGGTCCAGCCACCGTCATACCCCTGATGTTCCAGGTTGCCGACGGCTTCGACCACGCGATCGAGTCGATTGGGGATGCCGCCGTCGATCTTGAGGCGGGGGCCGTCAAGCATGCGGGTAACTTTACAGTAAGCAATCCAGTATGTGACCCTGCTGATCTGGACGCGCGACCATTTCCCCACAGAGGTAGGAAAGAAGCATGACAAAACCCCCGGACTGGGAGGAGACGCTCACCGACCTCGACCGTCGGCGTCGGCACGCGTGGGGCATGGGCGGACCGGAGCGGCTGGACAAACATCGGGGCAAGGGCAAGCTCGACGCCCGCGCACGCATCGACCTACTTCTCGACCCGGGCACCTTCCGCGAAATCGGCACGCTCGTCGGGGCGAAATCGCGGCCGACGGGCTGGTGGTCGGCTCGGGCTCGATCAGCGGCTCACCGGTGATGCTGGGCGCCGAGGACTTCACCACCCTGGCCGGGAGCATCGGCCCAGGCGGCAACTCCAAGCGCTACCGCATCGCGGAGCTGGCGTTGCGCGACAAGACGCCGCTGGTGATGCTGCTCGAAGGTGCGGGCTTTCGCCCCGGCGGCGGGCACTACGGGCGCGCCCCCACCGACCTGCTCGCCCAGGCGCAATGCTCGGGCAAGGTGCCGACCGTCGCGGCCGTGCTCGGCCCGTCGGCCGGACACGGCGCGCTGGTGGCACCGGTGTGCGACTTCCGAATCATGAGCACTCAGGGCGCCATCTTCACCGCCGGGCCGCCGGTCGTCAAAGAGTCGACCGGAGAAGACATTTCGAAGGAGGACCTCGGTGGCCCCGTCACCGCGTTGCCCAGCGGGGTCATCCACAACGTCGCCGAAGACGACGGGGCCGTCATTGCCGACATCCGCCGCTACCTGTCCTACTTCCCGGCCAGCGCATGGTCGTATCCGTCGCCGCTGCCCCCCGACGAGTACAGCGAGCCACGGCCGACACCGGAACTGCTCGACATCGTTTCGCGCGACAACCGCCGCGTCTACGACATGCGCGCCGTGCTCGACGTGGTCTTCGACCGGCCCGACTGGTTCGAGGTGCAGCCGCAGTACGGCAAGGCGATCATCTGCGCGCTGGCCCATCTCGGTGGCCACCCCGTCGCGGTCGTCGCGAACCAACCCAACGTGCTGGCCGGCTCGATCGATGCCGACGCCGCGGACAAGGCGGCGCATTTCATCATGGTGGCCGACTCGTTCCACCTGCCGCTGATCTTCTTCGCGGACAATCCGGGCATGCTGCCCGGCAGCCGGTCCGAGCGCAGCGGCGTGCTGCGCGCCGGCGCGCGGATGTTCGCTGCCCAGACCGCGGCCACCACCGTCAAGCTGCACGTAACGCTGCGCAAGGCGTACGGGTTCGGCTCGATGGTCATGTCGCTGTTGGGTTTCGACAGCCAATCGGCAACCTTCGCCTACCCCGGCGCGACGATGGGTGCCATGAGCGCGGCCGCGCTGGGCCGGGCGACGCACGCCGGCGAGGACGTCACCGCCAAGTTGCGTGACGCCGAGCTGCAGGCGTCGTATCGCTCGGCCGAAAGCATGGGATTCGACGAACTAATCGATCCCCGCGAGACCCGTGACGCCTTGCTGGCCTCCCTGCTTCGAAGCCTGTCGGCCCGGCAGGCCGCCGCCGAGCCGGTCAGCCGGACGGCGATCCTGCCCTAAGCGCGATAGGCGGTGACCACCGGCTCCAGCTCGTCGGGTGTCGCGCCGTGCATGATCAACGCGTCGGCGCCGTACTCGAATTCCTTGCGAATACGGTCCGCACACGCACTTGCCGACCCGGTCGCCGACGGTTCCAGCCACTCGTCGGGAATCAGCGTCGCGATGTGCTCGATCTGCTCGGCCGTGGCCTTGTGGTCGATCCCGCCGGCAATCGAGGTGACGACGGCGTCGGCCCGGAACCGTTGCAGCACGGCGGGATCCCAGTCGTTGGTCTTGACCATCAGGTCGCCGTAACCCTGCAGGTAGGTGGCCAGCCGGGCGACGGTCTTCTTCAGCCGTAGCTGCTCGGGAAGGTGGTCGCCGACCGTGGCGAAGCACGACCACACCCGCACGCTGCCGGGGTCACGGCCGGCCTTCTCCGCTGCGTTCTTGACGGTTGCGACACAGCGCTGCAAAGTCTCCGGAGTGAAGTAGGTGTGCAGGATGACGTCATCGAAGGCGCGGCCACCGAGCTCAAGCGTGTTGGGCCCGAACGCGACCAGCGCCAATCGGATGTCCTCGTTGAAGTCCGGGTCGAGGAAGAGGAGCGGGTATTTACCCATCGGACCTTCATGGTTGAAGATCAGCTCGCCGTGGAACAGACGACGCATTACCTGGGCCCAATCCTCCATCTGCGCGGTCGTGACGGCGGGGATGCCGAAGGCGCCATAGATCGCCGCGATGCCCCGGCCGATGCCCAAGGTGAACCGTCCACGCGAGAGCCGGTGCATCGTGGTCGCCCACGATCCGGTGATCAGCGGATGCCGCGTGTTGTGATTGGTTGCGGCGGTGGCGATCTGCATCCGGTTGGTCACCGCGCACGCCGCCCCGACCAGAGACGACGCCTCCTTGACGTTCCAGCGCTCGGAGATGCAGGCGGTGCCGAAGCCGTGCTCCTCGCCGCGGCGAGCCTCGTCCATCAAGGTCGCCGGACCATCACCTCCGGCCCCGGCCAGCAGGTAGTAGCCCAATTCGTCAAGTGTGTTGGTCAACTCCAGACTCCTTGCTGGTAGCCACAATTCCAGACTTCGGTGATCTTCCCGGCGACGACGCGGAAGATCTCCATCCTGGCGATTTCGACTTCGCCGCCAGGTTGTACAGTTCGACGACTTCGCGTGCCGTCCGGATGGCCGTCATCGCCGAGACACCTTTTCTGGCCCGTTTTGCCAGACCACTTCGCGCAGGAAACGCTCGGAAACCTTCTGCACGCGGCGAGAGAAGATGTGGCCGACGTGGCTGCCGTCGTACCAATAGAGCTGGCCGCCCCAGCGTTGCTGCAAAGCGTCGGTTGGCTCGCGCATCGCCATCCGATCGTGCCATGCCCCGACGATCAGCCTTCGCTGCGGCGGCGCCGGATCGACCGCCAGCGGGTCGATCACCGAGGTCAGCCGCGCGACCACCGGCGACCCCAGCAGCTCGCGGAATTCGCCGCGGCCGGTCCCGAAGCGTGACACGTGCCGCGCGATCATCCCGTTGAGGCCCAGGATCGGGGTGTAGAGCGCTACCGCGTCGATCTGCCGCTCAAGATGTGAAACCAGCGCGGCAACGGGTGTTCCCATCGAAATACCGGACACCACAACGGCACTCGCTTGCGGCTGCACCCAGCGCACGACCGCACGCACCTCGGAGACCGAGCGCATCATGCCCGCGACGTTGCCGAGTGGATCCAGGTCCGGATAGGCCGGCCATTCGCGGCGACGGCACCCGTGACCCGGTTGCACCGGCATCGCCACGTTGAACCCCAGCGTGTGGTGAATGCGGCCGATGCGGGACAGCAGCAGATCTTCGGTGCCGCCCTGGCCGGCTCCGTGCACCCAGACCAGCCACGGACGGGGACGGTCGCGGTGGCGACACAGGTGCACCAACGCCCTGGCCGGACCACCGAGGCCCCCGGCCGCCAGCGCCTCCGGCAGCTCCGGATCGTGTTCGAACGTCATCCGCTCGTAGGCCAGTCCGCCGATGCGGTGTCGCCGTATCGATGTCGCATGCAAGGGTTTTGGTGCGGCGTGCGCGCCGTCGACACCCAGCGTCGACAACTGCTCGGCGGCCGGCTCGCATTCGCTCAGCGGACGCACCCGCTCGCTCAGGTTTCCGCCCAGCAGCGAAAAGCCACTCAGGACAAGTTCGTCCAGCATGACCTCGCCGAACTGGCGCAGTCCCCGCGGTGACGCCGGGACCCAGCCCGTCGATTCGTTGAGGCCGGCCACCGTGCGCGGCAGCACCAAGCCCAATTCACGGCCGATGTCAATCCCGCGTGTCGCCCATGACATGGCGCTCACCCTAAGCCAACTTGAAACCGGCATATCCGCCGACGGCGATCTCCGCGCCGTGCATCTCGCGGCCGCCGGCGAAGATCGGCAGATCTTGCATCGCCCAGCTACCGGTCGCAGTGGTGGCCGAGGTGAGGGTCGGCTCCGGGGTGACGACCATGTCGGTGGTGAACACGCAGGCTTCGACGTCCTTGGTGTCCGGCAAACAGCAGTACCGCGCCTTCAATTTCCCAAGCTCTTCCAGCTCGTCGGCCGCCGAGATACCCGCTCGCGTCATCACGCTCCCTGCCGATCCCTGGAACAACTTCTGCGGACCTGCTGAAATCTATACTGTAACGGGTTTAGTATCTAGCAGAACTTGTGAGAAGCTGCGGTGAACCCCGCCTACCGCGTCGTCGTCCCCGCCGACGCCGCGGCGGGCATCCCGCCGAGTACGGTGCCGCGGTGATTGCCAGCACGCTGTCGTCACTGGCGACGATCACCACGACCGACGATCTGTTGACCGCTTGGAGGACGTCATGACCGACACGGCGCCCGGAACACGCGGAGGATTTCCCGACGTCAGGACGGTCGAAGACGCACCCGAAGAGTTGGGCCCATTCGTGGCGGCACTGCGCCGCTTACAGGATCTGACCGTCTCCACCAACCCGGACAGCTCGCTGTGGGCCGCCGCGACCGCGCACCTCGACAGCGCCTGCGCGCTACTAGACGGTCATCAGGTTCCCGAAACCGAGGTCCAAGCCGGCCGAGTACTGAGCCTGCCCGGATTGGCCCATCCGCTGATGCCGCCGTGGACGGTGACCGACGCCGGAACCCACGGCGTCACGATGAACGGTCACTTCACCCGGTCTCACGTGGGCGGCAACAACGCCGTGCACGGTGGGATGATCCCGCTGCTCTACGACTGGCTGTTCGGAATGGTGGTCACCAGCGCCGGAATTCGCCTGACACGCACCGGGTACCTCCACGCCGACTACCGCAAGATCACGCCGATCGACGAGCCATTGACCGCCCAGGGCCGCATCGCCGAGATCGACGGCAGGAAAGTCTTCATCTCCGCGACAATGACCGCGGCCGACGGATCGCTGCTGACCGAGGCCAATGGCCTGATGGTCCGTCTGCTACCCCACCAGCCGTGAGAGGCATAATGTCTGATAGTGCAACACAATTCACGATCCCTACCGTCGCGAACGCCGTCGCGGCGACGATCGGCGACCGCGACCTGCTGATCCAGGGCGATCGGCGATTCAGCTACGCGCAGATCATCGAGCGGTCTCACCGCCTCGCGGCGTATCTGCACTCCCGCTAGGCAACAGCGGGCGACTTTGCCGCGCAGATGATTCCACCGGCTGCGGGGTCCACGCGTGTTCGACTGTGCTGATGCGGATCCTAAGCCCCATGTTGTCTACTGTAATAATTACAGTACGATCTCATGTAACGACCGCCCGTTCGCGCGCAGATGCTGGAGATTTAGGTGACAACCGACGTTCACACCGCCGGTACCGGCGAGGAAACCGTCGATCTGCGTGACCCCTATCCGTACTTCGCACACAAGCGTCGTCAGTCCGGCGTGTTCCGCGGGACAGTCATGGATTACACCAAGACTCCCGAGTCCTTGCTGCCCAAGAACGAATACTCCGCGGTGTCGTTCAACGCGGTCAACACGGTGTTCCGGGACGGACGGGTGTTCAGCTCCGAGCCGTACGACAAGACGATCGGCCTGTTCATGGGTCCAACCATCCTGGCGATGGAGGGAAAGAAGCACCGCGAACACCGCAACCTGGTGTCGGCGGCATTCAAGTCCAGAGCGCTGGCCCGCTGGGAGCCCGAGATCGTCCGTCCGATCTGCAACGCGTTGATCGACGAATTCATCGATGCCGGAACCGCCGACCTGGTCCGCAATTACACCTTCGAATTCCCCACCCGCGTGATCGCCCGGCTGCTGGGATTGCCGGACGAAGATCTGCCGATGTTCCGCAAGCGCGCCGTGCAGTTGATCAGCTATCACGTCAACTACGAGAAGGCGTTCGAGGCGTCGGCGGCGCTGAAGGATTACTTCGTCGAACAGATCGACAAGCGCAAATCCAAACCCACCCAGGACATCATCGGCGATCTGGTGACCGCCGAGATCGATGGCGAAAAGCTCAGCGACGAGGCCATTTACTCGTTCCTGCGGTTGCTGCTGCCCGCGGGGCTGGAAACTACCTACCGCTCCTCGGGAAACCTGCTGTATCTGCTGCTCACCCATCCCGAGCAGTTCGTCGCGCTACAAGCCGATCGCGAGCTGATCGGCTTGGCGATCGAGGAAGGCCTGCGCGTCGAGACGCCGCTGACCACCGTGCAGCGGTTCACCACCGAGGACACCGTTCTGGAAGGCGTGACGATACCGGCACGCTCGGTGATCGGAGTGTGCGTCGGCTCCGCCAATCGCGACGAGGCGCGGTGGGAACGATCGGAGGAATTCGACATCTTCCGCAAGTCCACGCCGCACATCTCCTTCGCCGCCGGTGAGCACACCTGCTTGGGTCTGCACCTGGCACGGCTGGAAACCCGGGTCGCGGTCGAATGCCTGCTGAATCGGTTGGCCGAGATCAACCTGCTCACCGACGACGACCCGCATATCTTCGGCCAGCCCTTCCGCTCGCCGACGGCCCTTCCCGTGACGTTCGGGGCCAAGTAGCGTCCGCGGTTAAGAAACGTCAAGACGGAGTTGGTGGGAGAAATGGTCAAGGTAATGCAGGGCTTTCGGGTCCTCGAGGTTGCTCAGTTCACCTTCGTCCCGGCGGCGGGCGCGATCCTCGCCGACTGGGGCGCAGACGTGATCAAGGTCGAACACCCGCTGCGCGGCGATACTCAGCGCGGCTTCCTGAACATGGGCGGCATTCAGGTCAACCCGGACCGGCATCCGCTGATGGAGCATCCCAACCGCGGCAAGCGCAGCGTCGGCATCGACGTGTCCACGCCGGGCGGTCAGGAAGTGATCTACGAACTGGCCAAAACCTCCGATGTGCTTCTGACCAACTACAAGCCATCTCAGCGACAGGCACACAAGTTCGACGTCGAGCACATTCGCGCGGTGAACCCGAACATTATCTACGCTCGCGGTTCGGCTTACGGGGACAAGGGCCCCGAACGCAATGTCGGCGGCTACGACGGGACCGCGTTCTGGACCCGCAGTGGCATCGGCTATGCGTTGACTCCGGAGGAGTTGGGCGGCGCACTGGGACAGGGCATTCCCGCATTCGGCGATTCCATCGGCGGCATGTTCATCGCCGGCGGCATCTCGGCCGCCCTATTGCATCGCGAACGCACCGGGGAGGCGGTTGAACTCGACGTGTCGCTGTTGAGCACCGCCTGGTGGGCCGCGGGCGCCAGCATGACCCAAGGCATGGAGACCGGAGAGGTGATGCGTACGCCGATGCCGGGTTCTGCCTCCGCGATATCGGTGAATCCGTTCATGGGCAACTACGAGACGTCGGACGGCGGCACGATCAACCTGTGCATCATCAGTCCCACGGGCCTGATCCGCGACACCTTCGAGCATCTCGGCATCCCCGAAGCCGCCGACGACGAACGCTTCTCCGAGGTGCTGCCGTTGATTCAGAACGCCAGCGCGGCCGCCGAGCTGATCGCGAAAGCCTTCGCCGTCAAGACCTTCGAGTATTGGCGCCAGCATCTGAAGACGATGAAGGGCCAGTGGGCGCCGTTCCAGAGCCTGATCGACCTGGCCAGCGACGAGCAGGCCATCGCCAACGACATGATCGCCGAGGTCGAGGTCGCCGCGGGTGGTGCACCGTTCAAGGTCGTGCGCGGGCCGGTCCAGTTCAACCACGAGCCGCTGAAAACCACCCGGGCACCGCAGGCCTCCGAGCACACCGAGATCGTCTTGATGGAGATCGGCATGGATTGGGACCGCATCGAAGAACTCAAGAACGCAGGAGCCATTGCATGACCAACGGCGTGGCGATCATCGGGGCGGGCCTGCATCCGTTCGGCCGATTCGAGGGCAAGTCGGCCATGCAGATGGGCGTCGACGCCATCCTCGCCGCGGTCGCTGACGCCGGTATCGCTTGGCAAGACGTCCAATTCGCCACCGGC
Organism: Mycobacterium stomatepiae; assembly: GCF_010731715.1. Classification (NCBI taxonomy): domain Bacteria; kingdom Bacillati; phylum Actinomycetota; class Actinomycetes; order Mycobacteriales; family Mycobacteriaceae; genus Mycobacterium; species Mycobacterium stomatepiae. Next base: position 5,566,119 of record NZ_AP022587.1, on the reverse strand, counting down.
GGCAGCTGGACGGTCGCCAATCCGGACGCGATCGTCGGGATGGTCGGGCTCACCGGCATCCCGTTCACCAATGTGTTCAACGCTTGCGCGACAGCAGCCAGTGCTGTCAAGGCTTGCGCCGACGGGATCCGGTTAGGCGATTACGACATCGGTATCGCGATCGGCTTGGACAAGCACCCGCGCGGAGCGTTCACCGAAGACCCGGCACTGGTGGGCATGCCGACCTGGTACGCGGAGAACGGACAATATCTGACCACCCAGTTCTTCGGCATGAAGGCCAACCGCTAGCTGCACGACCACAATATCTCCCAGGAGACGCTGGCCAAGGTGGCAGCCAAGAACTTCCGCAATGGAGCCTTGAACCCGAACGCATTTCGCCGCAAGCCGATCTCCGAAGAGAACATCCTCAACTCGACGATGCTCAACTATCCGCTGACGCAGTACATGTTCTGCGCGCCCGACGAGGGCGCCGCGGCGGCGGTGATGTGTCGGGCCGACATCGCGCACCGCTATACCGCCAAGCCGGTCTATCTGCGAGCAGTGGAAGTCCGCACCCGCCGCTACGGCGCCTACGAGGTCAACACCACCTGCGCCCCGGTCGAAGAGGACGTGGCACCAACGGTTTACGCTGCCCGCTCCGCATTCGAGAAGGCCGGTGTGGCTCCCGGCGACGTCGACGTGATCCAGTTGCAGGACACCGATGCCGGCGCCGAGATCATCCACATGGCCGAGTGCGGGTTCTGCGAGCACGGCGACCAGCAGAAGCTGCTGGCCGACGGCGCCACCGAGATCAACGGCCCGATGCCGGTCAACACCGACGGCGGGCTGATCGCCAACGGCGAGCCCATCGGCGCCTCTGGTCTGCGACAGGTCCACGAGATCGTCCGCCAACTCCGCGGTGAGGCGGGCGATCGCCAGGTGCCCGGAAATCCGAAGGTGGGCTTCACCCAGTTGTACGGCGCCCCCGGCACCGCCGCGGCGACCATCCTGACGACCTGACGGGACCATTCGATGGCTGAGTTCAGCCAGAGATCAATGCCGCCTTGCTCACCTCGCCAAAGCCCCGGTACACGCCCGGGATCATGTTCCGCAGCGCACGATGCCGCGGGTTCAGGTCATCCAGCACATCGTGATAGTGGTTGTGATCGCTCATGTTCGGGTGCGACTCCTATACCCGCAGGGGTATGCCCCAGGCGGCGCGCTACGGGTGTGGCAAAACGGGTGCGGATGGCGGCAGGGACGGACCCGGGCCGCCGGGTCGCATCATGCCGCCCGGGCCCATCATCCCGCCCGGCCCCATCATGGGACACCCCGTCGTCCCGGGATGCATCGGCCATCCATCACGGTCCCAGCCGTGATCGCGGCCCGAGGACCAACCAAATATGACGCCCGAGAAGAAAATCACCGCAACGACGAAAACCACACCGGCAGCGATGAGTACCCAGGCAGCGGCCTGACCAAGCCGGCTGGGCCGGTCGTGCCGATCAGCGGGATGAAGGTGGTCCGTCGCGCTGGCGCCGCGCCCGGCCTCCAATTCAGATTCATCCGTCATGATTCGAATGATGGCGCACGGTTGCGTCTTCACGGTAGGGACCATCGGCCCTAAAACTGCTCCCCATCGCCGGGACCGGCGTCTTTGCCACCCCGATACGTTCCTGGCACTTGGGCGCGTCGGCGGCCTCCCCCAGAAGGAGAGAGCGAACCAGGCGACGCGGTCCGAAAGGCCGCAGCATAGAGCTGGCCGGACGTGGGCGCACTATGTGCGGCCACCAGAACCACCGCCCCAGCAGCGCCGCAATCGACGGTGTCATGAGCGAGCGGACGACCAGCGTGTCGAACAACAGGCCGAGGCCAATCGTGGTGCCGGCCTGGCCGATCGAGCGCAGGTCGCTGGCGGCCATCGACATCATGGTGAAGGCGAAAACCAGCCCCGCCGCCGTGACGACACCGCCGGTCTCCCCCATCGACCGGACGATGCCGGTCCTGAGCCCCGCCCCGATCTCCTCCTGGAACCGTGACACCAGCAGCAGGTTGTAGTCCGATCCCACAGCCAGCAGGATGATGAATCCGAACACCGGAGCGATCCAGTTCAAGTCCAGGCCGAAGAGGTGTTGCCACACCAGTACCGACAGTCCGAACGCGGCGCCCAGCGACAGCAGCACCGTCCCGACGATCACCAGCGACGCCACCAGGGCTCGAGTGATAATCACCATCACTACGAAAATCAATGTCAGAGCGGCGATTCCGACGATCAACAAGTCATACCGGGAGCCCGCCTGGATGTCACGGTATATCGCCGCGGTCCCGGCGAGGGAGAACTTGGCGTCGGTCAACGTCGTGCCCTTCACCGCCTGATGCGCGGCATTCAGCTCAGGCTTGACCGCGGCAATGCCTGCCGGGGTTGCCGGGTCGGCGTCGTGGGTGATGATAAAGCGCGCCGCCTTGCCGTCCGGCGACAGGAAGAGTTTCAATCCGCGCTGAAAGTCGGCATTCTGGAACGCTTCTGGCGGCAGGTAGAAGTAGTCGCCACTCCTGGAAGCGTCAAAGGCCTGGCCCATCGCGCTCGCTGTATCAGTCATCTGCGCCATCTGTGTGACCAGACCAGAGAAGCTGCTGTGCATCGTGAGCAGAGTGCCCCGCATGGACGTCGCGACGGCGATCATCGGCGGGAACTGCGCCAGCATCTGTGGCATTATCGCGTCGACATCGCCCATGTCGTTGATCAGCGTGCTCATGTTCCCGCTGAACTTGTCCACACCGTCGATCGCCTCAAACACCGACCTGGAAGCCCAGCACACCGGGATGTTGAAACAATGTGGCTCCCAATACAAATAGCCGCGAAACGGCCTCGCGAAATCGTCGAAGTCCGCCAGGTGGTCGCGCATCTCGTCCAGGGTGGCCTGCATCTCGTGCATGTCGCCGATCATGTGATGAGTCGCGCCGCTCATCTGCGCAAGCAAGCCCTGCATTCGCTGCATCGAGACGATCATGGCGCCGAGATCGTCGCTCATCTTGAGCATGTCCGCCGTGCGGTCCCTCATGAACTGAATGTTCTGCTGGATCGTAATCGACTGGGCGCTGATCTGGAACGGTATGGAGGTGTGCTCGATCGGCCCACCCAACGGCCGGGTGATGCTCTGCACCATCGCGATACCGGGCGAACGAAAGACGTCTTTGGCGAGCCTGTCCAGGATGATCATGTCGCCGCTGTTCCGCATGTCGTGGCCGCTTTCGATCATGAGGATGTCGGGATTCATTGTCGCGGCACTGAAATGGCGCTCTGCGGCCGCGTACCCGACGTTCGACGGCAGGTTTCCGGGTATGTAGTAGCGGTCGCTGTAGCTGATTTTCATGCTCGGCATGATTAGGATGCCGACGATTGCGACGGCCAGCGAGGCCGCGAACACCGGTCCGGGCCAGCGCACGGTAGCGGTGCCGATGCGCCGCCACCCGCGCGTCTTGATCATCCTTCTCGGGTCGAGCAAACCGAACCGGGAAGCCACGGCAACCACGGCCGGTGCGGCGGTCATGGCTCCAGCGACGACGACGAGCAGCCCCAGAGCGGACGGAATGCCCAGCGCCTTGAAATACGACAGCCGCGCGAAGTAGAGACAGAAGGTAGCTCCAGCGATGGTCAACCCCGAGCCCAAGATGATGTGAGACGTCCCGCGGAACATCGCGTACCAGGCCGTTTCTCGATCCTGGCCTGCTTGGCGCGCTTCCTGGTACCGCCCGATGAGAAATATCGCGTAATCGGTTCCCGCCGCGATCGCCAACGAAGACAGCATGGCGACGACGAACGTCGAGAATCCCAACAATTCGTTGTTCCCGAGCAGTGCGACAAGCCCTCTGGCCGTGCCCATCTCGAAACCGACCATCACGAGAACAAGAAGCACCGTACTGATCGAGCGGTAGGCGATGAAAAGCACGATCATGATGACCACACCCGTGACGCCCATCATCTTGAACATGCTTTTGTCGGCGGCTTCGTTCATGTCCGTCGTCAGCGGTGCCGGGCCGGTGACGTAAACCTTGAGCCCCTTGGGGGGCTCTGACCCATTGACGATCTTCCGCACCGCGTCGACGGACTGGTTGCCCAGGGTGCTGCCCTGGTTGCCGGCCAGATTGAGTTGGACGTAAGCGGCCTTGCCGTCGCGGCTCTGGACTCCGGCGGCGGTCAGGGGATCTCCCCACACGTTCTGGACATGCTGCACGTGCTGAGGATCGGCCTGCAGCTTTTTCACCAAGCCGTCGTAATAGCGGTGCGCCTCGTCGCCGAGATCTTTGTCGCTCTCCAGGACAATCATCACGATGCTATCGGAGTCCGACTCGTGGAACGTCGCACCGATGCGCTTGGCGGCGATCATCGCCGGAGCATCTTGGGGGGACATGGTCACCGCGTGGTTTCGCGCGACCGACTCGATCGGCGGCACAAGCACATTCAGCGCGACGGTCAGAAGTAGCCATCCGATGATGATGGGCCAGGCAAACCTGCGGACGAACCGCATGAATCTCGGACGAGTATCGCTATCGGCGCTCATGCGGCTTTCACCAAACAGGATGTTTGTGCGTCGCGCCCGGTAGCGGATTTATCGTCCTTGACCTCGCCGTTGACCGTGATGCGGCACCCGATGTTGTCGCTGTTGCCCTGCGCCACCACGCTTGCGAGCACCGCCGGCACCGTCGTGGTGATCGCCACGGTCCAGGGCAAGCTGGTGAAGTCCGCCCGTTCGGGCTGGGCCTTGTTGTCGAGGTAACTCACACTCCCCGACGCATCGCTGGGTCCGTAGACCTCGTAGGTCACCCGCTTGACGTGCGATGGCTCCAGGGGCTCGGCACTACGACCCGTTTCCCCGAAAATCGCGTCGGAGCCGAAAACCCCGCGCAGGCGCTCGACGGCGATGCCGCCGAACGCGATCGCGACCACGACGACGATCGGTACCCACGTTCGTTTCAGAAAGGTCAACATCGGTGTCTTCGCTCTCATTGCCGCGTGCTATCAGTTTCGGGCCGGGTCGGTGCAGCAAGCAGGGCCGTTCGGCCTCGATTTGAATGGTCTTTCGGGTCCATCGAGACGGCGCCGTACCCGCGCGCAACTGGCGGGAAGCGAAAACTCCGGGCCCCACGCACGTCAACCTCCTCGCTCACCCGCAGATCAGAAGCCATTTATACCCTACGGGGTATAGTATAGCAATCGCCGGTCGCCGTCGACACATCAATGGATGGACCTAGCACACCCTGACGCGCAGCAAGCAGCCGTGTGACGTCCGGACGTCACACGGCTGCGCTAATCGATGGATTTGTCAGGCCAGCGCGAGGAAGAGCTTCTCCAGCTCGTCTTCCGTCAACGGCTTTTTGCCCTTTGCGGCTTTCCCGGTTGTGCATTCGCGCATACCCGTGGCGACGATCTTGAATCCGGCGCGATCGAGCGCGCGCGACACGGCGGCGAGCTGCGTGACCACGTCCTTACAGTCCCGGCCCTGCTCGATCATCGAGATCACGCCCGCCAGCTGTCCCTGCGCACGGCGCAACCGATTGAGTACCGCGGCAATACTGTCTTCGTCACCAACCATTACCGTCCCCTTACCTGTTACACCACAATATAGAGCATTATCCCCCTGGGGGTATTTCCGGACGCCGGGTCGTCGCGGCTTCACACCCGGCACCGGACGCCGTATGTCGCCGAGCGTGCACTGGTGGCGGGGCACGCCGGACAACACCGCCAGCAGTGCACGTTCGGCACCAGGGTAGGAAATTACGAGACCTGCTTCACCGGCGGTGAGTAGTTGGGCTTGCCCAACCCGAGCGTGTACTGCCCGATCATGTTCCGGAACACCTCGAGGGTGCCGCCGTAGATTCCGACCAGAGGCGCGAAACGGTAGGCGTATTCGGCGCTGCCGTCATCGGCGGCCCCGTCGGTGCCGAACGGCAGTGTCGATGCCGCGCCGTGGATGTCCATCAGGTCCGGGGAGATGTCGCGCATCGTCTGGGCGATGGCCACCCGCCCGTAGATGTTCGGCGACGACAACGCCGCCTCCAAGCGGGCGATGCTGCGACCCAGCCGATACGCGATCGAACCATCGTCGACCAGCTTGCGCCCGTTGGGATCCTGCCGGGTCACGGCCGCCACGGCGTGGTCGACGGCTGTCGACATCGAACCAGCCTGGTGCATCATGATCGAGGTGTCCTGCAATCCGTCGGGCGCGGCGGCGACCGCGCCGTGCTCGGTGTTGAGCGGCTCGCGCAGCACGGTCCAGCCGGCGTTCACCTCGCCCAGCCGGTACTTGTCGTCGACGCGGACATCGCTGTAGTACACGATGTTGGTCCGATCGCCGTCGACAGTGCGGATGCCCTGGATCTCGATGCCCGGCAAGTCCAACGGCACCAGAAACATGGTCAGGCTCTTGTGCTTTGGTGCATCTGGAGCGGTGTTGGTGATCAGCAAAACGTACTGGCAGTTGTGCGCACCGGTGGTGAACATCTTCGAACCGTTGATCACCCAGCTTCCATCTCCTGAGTCGTCGCGCACTGCGCGGGTCTTGCAGGTCGCGACGTCGGAGCCGCCCTCGGGTTCGGTGTAACCGAGGCAGAGCCGGACCTCGCCGGTGAAGACTCGCGGCATCACCTCGTCCTGCAGCTCGGCCGATCCGAATCTCGCGACCGAGCGCGCCACCATGGCGGTCGTGCCCCAGGTCACCCACGGCACGTGGGCGCGGCGCTTCTCCAGTTCCCAGATGCGCCGGCGCAGCCGGGTGAATCCGCCATCGGATTCCGGTTTCCATTCGCACGCCAGATAACCCGCGGCTCCCAGGGCCAGGTGCACGCCCTCGTCGAAGTTGTCACCGGTCTCGCGATCGCGGCGCCGAACATCCTCGGTCACCAGGGTTTTGAGAAGTTCACGCACTTCGTCGCGGAACGCGGTGTCCTCGTCGGATAGCTCCACCCGGGAGAAGTCCATGTGTTACTCCTGTCCTAGACGCCCACGGCCGCGCTCTCGCGCGCGGTCACGATCTCGGCGACCCGCTTGGCGGTGGCACCCGGGTCCCCGGCCGCGAGCGGCCATCCACGGGCCCGCACCAGGTAGGCCGTCGCTGCAGCTTCGGCCGAAACACCAAGCCCACCTTGGATATGCACTGCCATCGTGGCCGCCTTGGCGGCCTCTTCGGCCATGAACACGAACGCCGACGGCGCCAACTCGGCTCGCTCGCCGGGTTCGTTGTCCAGGAACCAGGCCGCCCGCCGGACCAGGTTGCGTCCGCCCTGGACGGTGATGGCCATGTTGGCCAGCGGATGCGAAATAGCCTGCAGCGTCGAGATCGGGACGCCCAATGTGTAACGTGTCTTGGAGAATTCGGCCGCGATCGTCATCGTCTCCTCGACGAGGCCGACCAGGGCCGACGCGGTCAGCAACCGCCATTCATCCAGCGCGAGTTCATAGTTCGCGATCGCCTCGGGCCCCTTCGCGACGACGGTGCGGGTGTCGGCGTTGGCCGGATCGACCCAGGCCATCGGCAGCCGACCGAGATTGTCGACCTTGGTCGGCCGGGTCCCGAACGTCAGGCGCGCCACCTCGTCACCATCGCGAACGACGATGTGGTCGGCGATCGATCCGGTCGGGATCAGGCGGAGGCCCGGTGCGCCGTCGATGCGCGCATCGATCCCCGCGAGTTGTTCGCCGTCCGCGATGCCGGCGGTGTCGGCGCCCAGGGCTCCGAGGCGGCCCAATAGCCGCGCGGCGCACACGTGATCGACCCACGGAACCGGCGCGATACAGCGCCCGATCTCCTCGGCCACCAACGTGAGGTCGACGAGTGTCGCGCCGTCGCCGCCGCAGGACTCGGGCAGCGCCATCGTCGTCGCACCCATCGCGCACAACCGCTCCCACAGGTTCTTGTCGAACCCGGAAGCCTCCGCGGCGCGGACTGTTTCGATGGAGCAGTGGGTCTTGAAGAATTGCTTGTACGCATTCTGCAGATCCACATGATGATCGGACAGGCTGTAGTCCAGTCTGCGCAGCTCGAAGCGGTCCATCTCAGTTGCTCCTGTCGTATCTCAGGCTCGGTCGCCGAAGAAAAACTCTTGTGCGTTGTTGTACAGGTAGTTACCCAGCACCTCTGCGGGCAGGTCGAGCGCGCGCTTCGGGCAGCACTCGACGCATTCGCAACACCGGCCAGTCCGACGCGTAGATGACCTTGTTAGGGCCGCGGGTGCGCATGTAGTGCAGCAGACTTTCGGGTAACCGCTTGGGCGACCAGGCCGAGGTCATCAGCCGAAGGTTCGCATATTTGAGCAGCAGCCGGATCGCGACATCCCACCACGGATCGGCGCCATGGATCATGCACAGCTTGAGTTCCGGAAACCGCACGCACACCCGGTCGAGATGGATGGGGTTCTGCACCTCGCCGGGGATCGGCGGCCCCGGAATGCCGGTGTTCACGCACAGCGGCAAGCCCAGCTCCGCACACTTGGCGTACAACGGGTAGTAGACGGCATCGCTGGGCGGGTACTGGCCGTCGCCCCAAAAGCTGGGTCCCACTACGGCATACGCGACCGGCAGGTCGCGCACGAGGGCGGCCAGTTCCCGCAACGGCCCCACCGGACGCAGCAGATTGACGCCCCCCATGGCCAGCGCGAACCGTTCCGGCTTGGCCTCGACGAACTTGCGTGCGGTGGTCGACGGGCTGGCCAGGTTGTCCATCAGGATGGCCTTCTGCACTCCCTGCTCATCCATCTCGTTGAGCAGCTCGGACAGGTCGGCGGGCGCGAACATCGACTGTGGGCCCTTGAAATAGTCGTCGCGGACCTTGAGCATCCAGGTGGGCTGGGAGTCGACCTCACCGAAGTGCACATTGACCAGGCAGTCAATCGCTTTGTCGGTCATGCGGATCCTTCTGCTTCGGCGCCGGCCAGCACGGCAGCCGGAAGCTGTCCCGCAGCAGTTTGTTTGGCCCAGCGGTAGTTCGGTTTGCCATTGCCGAGTCGCTGGATCTGGTCGACCAGCAGGATTGCCTTGGGTGCTTTGAAGTGAGCCAGCTGCGATTTGCACAGGATGGCCAACTCGACTTCGTCGACGACGCCGGCCTCGGGCGCCACGGCGACCAGCGCGACGACTTCCTGGCCCCACCGCTCGCTGGGCCGCCCGACCACCAACGCGTCGGCGACGCCGGGGTGGTTGCGCAGCACCTCTTCGACCTCTTCGACGAAGACCTTTTCGCCGCCGGTGTTCACCACCAACGAATCGCGTCCGTACAGGCGAAGGGACCCGTCCGACTCGATGCTCGCCCGGTCGCCGGCGATCACCACCCGGGTACCGTCGATCTCGGGGAAGGTGCGCTCGGTGGCGTCGGCATCGTCGAAGTAGCCCAACGGAATCCGGCCACTGCGCGCTACCCAGCCGATCTCGGGATCACCGGGTGCCAAGAACCTGGTGCGATCATCCGAGACCACCGCTCCGCCCTCGCGAAGCACGAAAGTCTCACTTTGTTTACCGCGCTGGCTGTGCCCGAACCCCATGTTCCCGGATTCCGACGAGCCGTAGCCGTCGATGATGGTGACCTGGGGCAGCTTGTCCATCAACGCACGCTTGAACTTCGGATTCGTTGCGGCCCCACCGGTGCCGATCGCGTACAACGACGACAGATCGTAGGTGCCTCGTTGCAACTCGGCGACCAGCGGGCCGGCATAGGCATCGCCGACCATCGTCATCATGCCGACCCGTTCACGCTCGGCGGTCTGCCACACCGAGCGCACGTCGAGTTTGCCCCGGCCGTCGTAGAGCACGGCCGTGTATCCGTTCATGATCGCCGAGAACGCGGTCCACATGCCGGCGGCATGCATCAGTGGCGAGACCGCGAACCACGCCTGGCCGCCCCCGCGCACCTTCGCGTGGATCTCGTCGACGCTGGCATGATCTGCTGCGGCCATCGACGCCACGTACATGTCGGCTTGGCGCCACAACACTCCTTTGGGACGGCCGGTGGTACCGCCGGTGCACACCATGATCAGGTCGTCCGGCGATCCCGGAGCCGGGTTTCCCGAACCGCCTTGCGCCAGAGCATCTTCCAGCGATACCGCGCCGGGTAGTTCGGCTGCACCGCTGCCGTCGTCGATCGAGATCAGCAATTCGGCACCGTCCGACGGCAGTACCTCGGCACACCGCGCGCCGAGCGAGGAGTGATAGATGATGCCGCGGGGCCGCACATGGGAGAACAGGTCGGCGATCTCCCGAGGCGAATAGCTGTAGTTCACATTGACCGGGACCACCCGGGCTTTCAGGCACGCGATTACCGCGTCCGGGTACAGGTCGTTGTACATCAGCAGCGCGACACGATCCTGACCGCATTCCCAACGGTTCAGCGTGTCCCGCTCGCGGTTCACGCCGAAGCCGTTGGCGCTCAAAACGTTTGCTAGCCGGCTGGTTCGGCTCGCCGATTCGGCGAAGGTGCTGCGACGGGCCCCGCATACCGTCATCACGCGGTCGCCGATAACGTCGGCGATGGCGTCGAAAGCCGCTCCGACGGTCCATTCGCTCACTGGCGGGGCCGCCTAGGCCGCCACGACGGCTTTGGCGCCGAGCAGATCTAACGCATTGTCGCGCATGATCTTCCGGATATCCTATTCGCTGAAAGCGGTCAGTTCCCCGGTGATCGACACCGGCGACTCGAGGCCTTCGCCGTGTGGCCAGTCCGAGCCGAACAAGATCTTGTCGACACCGATGACCTCGGCCAGCTCCGGCAGGTCGTCCTCGTAGTACGGGGCGATCCACACGTTGATGCGCAACTGCCCCACCGGATCCTCGGGGAAATCGCGCGGCTGGGTGTTAGCCGCCTTCTTCAGCCGCTTGACCAGACGATGCACGAAGTACGAACCGTTTTCGATGCTGACCGCCTTCAGTTCCGGATGGCGGGTGAACACGCCGTGCACGATCATCGAGGCCATCGTGTCGTGGATCGCGCGGTCGTCGAGCAGCACGTTGTCCAACGGATCCTTAGCGCCGAACCCTTCGAACGTCGACTTGCCGCCCCATGCCGCCGCGATGTGCAAATAGCCGCTGTCGCTGAGGTGAAAACCGACCGGCACGCCCGCCTCGGCCAACCGCGCCCACACCGGGTCATGGCTGGGATGTCCCAACGACCGCGGCTTGACCACGCCGGGCACCGGCGCCGGGCGCACCAGCACCAGTTTGGCGCCGCGGGCCAACACGAAGTCGACCTCTTCGAGCGCCTTGGCCGGATCAGCCAGCGAGATGATCGGCGCGCTGATGATCCGGCGGTCGGGCCGATCGAAACCCCAGTCCTCGTCGAGCCACAGGTTGAACGCGTGCACCGACGCCATCGTCGCATCGATGTCGTGCTTGAGCGCCTCCTCGACCCCACACCCGAATGTCGGGAGCATGAACATCGTTTCGACGTCCTGGGTGTCCATCACCGTGATGCGGGCGTCACGGTTCTGGTACTCGGGGTGTTCGGAGAGCCGCTCGACCTTCATCAGTGAGGCCGGGTCGACGCCTTCGGGAATCTCGCCGCGGAACAACAGATCCAGGCAGCCAGGAACGATGATCGGGTCGAAGGTCGGGTTCGGAATGAAGTTGTTGACCCGGCCTCCGATCACGGCCAAGGTGCGCTTGCCTTGGGTGACCATCTGCACGCCGCGAGTCTTGAACGCCTTGTCGAGGTGGCGGGTGAAGGCATCCAGCGGTTCGTAGTAGTGGTTGTCGACGTCAATCGCCTTGTAGCTCAAGCTACTCATGATCATCCCTTCGGAGGCGCTAAGCGTCTGTTGGGCGCAGCGCAGAAAACTGCGGGGTCCGCTTCTCGAGAAAGCACGTGATCCCTTCGATGACATCCGGCCGCGACATCGCTTCGTGCACCAGGATTTCGGAGCGATTGTGCGCGTCCACGACATCGCGGATGTCGTCGGCGTAGACCTGCCGTTTGACCACCGCCATCGACGCCGGCGAGCAGTTGGCGGCCATGTCCTCGGCATACTCCAGGACACGCTTCATCAGGTCGTCGGCCGCCACCACCTCTTTGACCAATCTCAGCTCGGCGGCCTCCTCGGCGAGAAACGTGCGCGCGCTCAGCAAGAGGTCGAGCGCGATTCCCATGCTGGTCAGGCGGGGCAGGATCCACGAGATGCCGAATTCTGCGATCAGGCCCCGGCGCGCGAACACCGCACCGAACTTGGCCCCGGCGGCGGCGAACCGGACGTCGCACATCAACGCCTGGGTCAAGCCGATGCCGACACAGGCACCGTTGATGGCCGCGATGACCGGCTTGCGCAACGTGGTCACAAAATGCGGCGGCCGTTCGCCGACCAAGTCAGCGAGATTCGTCTGCCCGGCATTCTCCATCGATTCGCTGACCTTCGCCGCCCCGCCGCCCGGTGCGCCCAAATACGCACCGGCGCAGAACCCTCTGCCCCGACCGGTCAGCACGACCACCCGGACGGCGGGATCGGATTCGGCGCGGTCGATACCGGCATAGAAGCCGGCGGCGATGTCGGGGCCCCACGCGTTGAGGCGGTCCGGCCGATTGAACGTCAGGATCGCGACGCCGCTGTCCGTGGCCTCGTAGAGCACCGCATCGTCGGCTCGACAGTCCTGGGAGGCACCGTCGTTGCCGGACATTCTCCGCGACACCTCCTCATGCTTGTGACGACGGATTTCAGTGGGCTTTGTACCCATACTGTATACCTATCGGTACTGCATTCCACAACTGTTCGTGCGACCCCGTGAACCCAGGCCAAACAGCGAATTTCACCGATGCTGAACGCCCATCGGCGACGGCGACTGGCTGCGGAAATCCCAGCAACGAATTCGCAGCCCGTGTTTGGGATGGCGACTCCCCGGGTTACCGACAACAGAACGCCGATATCCGGGAGCTGAGGGGTTTGTTAGTGAAGTCGACAGCAAAAGCGGTTGTGCATCGCCTGAAGCAGGCGCGGTCAGCCGTAATGAAAATCGAGGCGACGCTGGCCGGTGTTCAGTTCCTGCTGGCGCTGGGACCGGCGGGTGTGGCGATCGCGCTCGTCTGGTGGGCGCGGCGGCGCCGAAACAGCGGCGAGCGCGCGCCCACGGATGAGTCGGCGCCGCACATCGCGGATGCCGAGGCGACCGCGACGACGGCGAAAACGCCGGTGAACGCCGCTGCCAACGGGCATGCGCACTGATTCTGTGGCGAGCGCCACGTCCGGATCGTGGTTTCTGCGATCGGGTGATCGGGAAGAGGTAGTCAGGCACCCACTAGGCAGGAGGAGGGAAACGCCGATGGTTGACATCATCCGAGGCGTGGTGGACGACGTCGTGGGCAAGGCCAAGGAAGTAGTCGGCACCGTCGCGGGCCGCAACGACTGGATCACCGAGGGTCAGGCGCAGCAGGACAAAGCCGAGGCGCTGCGCAATGCCACGAAGAAGGAAGCTCAAGCCGACAAGGCTCGTGCCGAGGCGAAGATTCACGAGGCACGCCAGCGCGCCGAGCAAAACTAGCCAACGCGCCTGCTGCGCAGGGCCCGGTCACCCTGGGTGGCCGGGCCTTCGCGTGGGCGTGCGGCACAAGGTTTTCCGGCAGGTCTCTACCCGCCGACGAGTCCGAGCCGGCGATATGCCGTTTCGATCTGGGCCTTGGCCTCGGCCGGCAATTCCGCCTGCGGAGGCCGCGAATGCGGGTACGCGCCTATCGGCAGGCCCAGCAGCGAGGCGGCGTATTTGAAAGCCCCGCCCCAGTGAGTGAAGTAATCGGATCGTCCCGGGTAGCAGGTCCACCACGATCCGATGTCCAGATCGAATTGGTCCATCCCGGACTCGCGCCCGTAGTCCATTGCCTCGAGCAGCTTGTCGTTGAGGATCAGTTCCCAATACTCGGAGAACTGCCGCCGCTGCGGTGTCTCGAAAAGATAACCAGCGGTGCCCAATTGGGCCGGGCAGACGATTCCCGCCCGCAACCACCCGGCGCGATACACCGTCCTGTCGCATTCCCATACCGCCAGACCGGGCGCCAATTCGTGCAGCCGGCGGCTGGCCTCGGGTCGGAAGGCGCCCTCCTTGGTGGCGCACACGGCGGGCACCTCTTCGTAGATCCGGGCGCTTTCGGCCGGGGTCAACACATAGCCCGACGACGGAGAATTGAACATCCCGAGTGCGATATCCGTCCGCGCGGCAATGTATTTGAAGAATCGCAGCACGCCTTCGCCCCCGTGGGCCTCCATCATCGGGGTCTGGATGTAGGCGATATCGGCGCCCGCCTGCGCAGCGTGCTGCGTCAAATCCAGACAGTCCTTGGGTGCCGTGGCGGCCGTACAGGCCTGCACCACGACGTCGGGGTTGATGGCGCGGGCTTCCTCGATCGCCACTTCCAGCAAGCGTTTCCGCTCGCCGATGGTGAGCGACCAGAATTCGGCGATTCCGCTGGTACACCACAGCATCGGGTGCCCGAGATCACCGACGCAGTAACGCACCAGAGTCCGGTACGCATCCCAGTCGATGTCCTCGCCGTCGGTGCCGCAGAACGGTGTGTAGAGCGAGTCGCCGATTCCGCGCAATGCTCCGCGCGCCCAGGTGCGCGCCTCAGCAGCTGTCGCCACAGTTCACTCCTTTTGCCGCTGTGTCGAGTGCGCCGAAAAGTCGACGACGCGTGCCCACTGCGCTTTACGCAGCAGGGGAAGCGCCGCGCGCACGCAGCGCACCATCCCCATCACGCCTTCTTCGACAGACTGACGCCACTGGTCGTCGGTGAGGTCTTCGAAGCTGCCCGCCGCTCCCGGGCCGACCGTATTGATCAGTACGTTGAGTTCGCCGTTCCATCGGGCGGAAATTTCGGCGAATACTTTGTCCACCGCCGCGGAGTGACCGATGTCGGCCGCGAATCCCAGGGCCTCCGGACTGCCACGGTCGGTGAGATCGGTCACTGCGCTGTCGAGGGAGGTTTGAGTTCGGCCGACCACCGCCACCCGCGCGCCGTCTTCGGCCAGGCAACGCGACGCGGCCAAACCCATACCGCGACTACCACCAACAACTACCGCTGTCGCATTCGCCAGGCCTAGATCCATGGCGACATCCGCGGCTCATGCGCTGCGGCAGCCAATGGCTTGCGTCCGGTCATCTTTGCCCGTCCAGCTTCATATACCAAAAAGCCTACGATAGGTATTACAGTAACAGATGGAAATGCGTACGAGGCGCCGGTTGAAGGCCACGCCAGAATGGCGACACGCCTACATATACGCAGGTGGGAGCATATCTGCCGAGTAGATTTGATTCAATCGGTGGCACCGTTGCAGACCGTACGCACAGGATACATTTTGATGGAGGTGCCCGTAGTGGCAAAGCAGGCAACCGCTGATAAGCGTCAAAGACGTGAACGCGGATCCATCAACCCCGACGACATCATCAGCGGCGCATTCGAACTCGCGGAGCAGGTCTCGATCGACAATTTGAGCATGCCGCTGCTCGGCAAACACCTCGGCGTCGGCGTTACCAGCATTTACTGGTACTTCCGCAAGAAGGACGACTTGCTCAACGCGATGACCGACCGCGCCCTGAGCAAGTATGTGTTCGCCACTCCCTATGTCGAGGCCAGCGATTGGCGCGAAACCCTGCGCAATCACGCGCGCTCGATGCGTAAGACGTTCATGGGCAATCCAATTCTGTGCGACCTGATTTTGATTCGCGCCGCGCTGAGCCCCAAGGCGGCCCGAGTGGGCGCCGTGGAGATGGAGAAGGCGATCTCCAATCTGGTCGAGGCCGGCCTCACGCCCGAAGACGCCTTCGACACCTATTCGGCGGTTTCGGTGCACGTCCGCGGCTCGGTGGTGCTGCAACGGCTGTACGAAAAGAACCAGTCCTCCGACGTCGGCCCGCGCGCCATCGAAGACACCGTTGCCATCGACCCCGAAAAGACCCCGCTGCTCGCCCAGGTGAGCCGGATTGGTCACCGAATCGGCGCACCGGATGAAACCAATTTCGAGTACGGCCTCACCTGCATCCTCGACCACGCCAGCCGGTTGATCGAGGAGGGATCGAAAGCCGCCAAGTCGACAACGTCGCGGCCGCGCAAGGCGACGAAGTCATCTTCGCGACCCAAGACGACCGCGCGCCGCTAGCGCGAATCCGGTTGCTATGTTTCGGGTTTCGGCACACGGAAATGCTCGTCACGTAGCCGGAATGCTTCCTTGGTGCCGTGCTGTGCCCGGGTTTTGACGAAGTTGAACTCGTCCGGCCCGAATTGCAAGTTGGTGCCGTAGGCGTGGAAGAGATAGCTCGCGACTTCCTCACCGTTGTACGCCTGGCTCTGCTCGACGAGGCGGAATGCCTCCTTGGCGATGACAACCCCGTCGGCGGGCATCTTCGCCGCCTTCTCGGCCCAGTAGCGGGCGCGCGCGGTCACGGCACCGGAATCACATGTGTCGGTAAAGATTCCGAGATGCTCGAGCTCACCCGCTTCGATGACGTCACCGGTCAGCAGCAGGCGGCGGGCCAGTACCGGCCCCAACCGATGGAAGAACATGTGCAGGCTGCCCAACGCCGGACCCAGGAAGCGCGTGGCCGGCATGCCGATCTTCGTATCGCGGGCGATCACCGAGATGTCGGTCATCAGGGCCATCTCGAATCCACCGCCCAGTGCATAGCCGGAGATCTCCCCCACCGTCACCTTCGGAAACCCCATGAAGTTGTGATAGAAGCTAAATGACTTGCGGTCCACCGTAAGTCGTCTGCGCTGACTGGGCCGGCGCTTGGCCGCTTCGGGCGCCTGAGCCTTCTCGCCGTACCAGCCGTATGCGTTGTTCATGTCAGCCCCGGTGGAAAAGACTCCCTCGGCGCCGCGCAGCAGCACCACCGTCAGATCGTCGTCTTCGGCCACCTGATCCAGACAGCGGCCGACGGCCTCGCGCATGGCGGCGTCATAGGAGTTGCGCTGCTTGGGATTGTTCAGCGTGATCGTCGCGATTCGATGCGCGGGATCGATTTCGAAAAGCACCCGGTCGTCGTGCGGGGCACTCATGTCGCCGATTCCTTTCGCCCGCTCCCGAATCTGTATCCGGTCAGCTTGTCCGGCTGCGAGGCCAGGGTGTTGACCTCGCCGATGCACAGCACGTCGTCGCCGTGCCGCAGCCGCGCCGTCGAGGCGATGCCGCGCTCGACCTCCGATCGGGCGATGTCGAAACGCAGCTCGGTCAGCAGCGGCGTGGGCCGACGGAAGGTCACCTGCAGCGATCGCGTCTTGCCGGACAGCCCCATCACGCAACTGTGATGCTGGATCACGCAGTCGAAAAAGACGCACAGAAAGCCGCCGTGCACCAGGCCCGGCGGCCCCTCGTAGACGAGCGGGAAGACCACGTCGCCCTCGGCCTTGTCGGCGTCGAGGTAATCGAAGGAGTACTCGGGAAAGGACGGGTTATAGGCGCCGATATCGGTCGCGTGATTCAGGTATACCCGGCGCGGATCGTCATCGACGTCGCCGATCCGGGGCGCGTTGTCTCGCGGGGCCACCAACGCCAGCTCGGCTTCCCATTCGCCGAACTTCGCCAGCATCGCGTCGACCGTCGGATGCGGATGTTCCAGCGAGAGCAGCAGGGAGCTCAGCCGCCGCATCGCGCCGGCGGCCTCCACCGTCTGGGCAAGGGGCGGCTCGCCGAATTTCGCATCATCGGCGCGTACCGGTGCGCGATCGGGCATGCGACCCTCTTCCGTCGGGTATCACCGGAGTTGTTCCGTCGGCAGCGTTTCCTTGATAACTTATACAGCGTATCAATCGCATTGCCTACTGTATGGGTAACTGTATCGCCGAGAAAGGCCGGATCCGACGGTGAGTCACGACGCCGATGCGGCCGACGCCGAGGGGTCGGTGACCGCACGCCGGGATGGCGCGATCCTGCAACTCACCCTCGATCGCCCGCGACGGCGTAATTCGTTGACCCACTTGATGATCGATACGCTGGTCGGTTCGTTGACCGAGGCCGCCGCCGACGACTCGTTGCGCGCGATCCACCTGCGCGGCGCGGGCGACGACTTCTGCGCGGGCGCCGACTGGGTCGCCACCAACGGCGGCAGCGGACAGCGGCCGCGAACCGGTGATCTGGTGCGCCGAATTCCACACGCCGCTCACCGGTTGATCGAGCTCGTGCAAACCATCCAACTGCCGGTGGTGTGCACCGTGCGGGGCTGGGCGGTCGGGATGGGCTGCAGTCTCGCGCTGGTCGCCGACTTCGCCGTGGCCGCCACCGATGCCGTGTTCTGGGAGCCGTTCATCGAACGGGGTTTCAGCCCCGATTCGGGTGCCACCTGGCTGCTGCCCCGACTGGCTGGGGTGGCGCGCGCGGCGCATGCTGTTGCTCGGCGAGAAGGTGAGCGGGATCGACGCTGCCGACTGGGGATTGATTCACCAGGCTCGCGGCCCGGCCGAACTCGACGATCCCGTCGAGCGACTGCTGGCGCGACTCGCCGAAGGTCCCACCGTCGCGCTCGGGCTGGCCAAGCAAGCCCTGCAGTACGGCCAGCACGCGTCGCTGAGCCAGTCCATGACGCAGGAGCTGTTCAACCTGGAATTATCTTGTCGGACAAACGATTTCAAAGACGGCTTGGAAGCATTTCGGCAACGACGCCCGCCGAAATTCGATGGACGTTGACCGGCTAGGCTTTCGGTCATACCGGTGTGAAGGGAATACGGATGCCTGCTGACTCCTTCGACACGATCACCTACGAGGTGCACGGGCATACCGCCACGATCACGCTGAACCGGCCGCAGGCTCTCAACGCGCTGAGCCCGCACATGGTCACCGAACTGCGGTCGGCCTATGACGAGGCCGAGAACGACGACAACGTGTGGCTGACCATCGTCACCGGCACCGGCCGCGCCTTCTGTACCGGAGCCGACGTGGGCGCCATCCCCGAGGACGGCAAGGTGATCTACGAGCGGCCGTACCTGTCGACCTACGACCAATGGGAAGCACCGCAGGAGGGCACTCCCCCGTTTCGCGCGGCGGCCAAGCCCGTGCTGACCGCGGTCAACGGATTGTGCTGCGGCGCAGGCATGGACTGGGTCACCACCACCGACATCGTCATCGCGTCCGAGCAGGCACAGTTCTTCGATCCGCATGTCAGCATCGGCCTGGTGGCCGGACGGGAAATGGTGCGGGTATCCCGGGTGCTGCCCCGCTCGATCGCGCTGCGGATGGCGTTGATGGGCAAGCACGAAAGGATGAGCGCCGGGCGCGCCTACGAACTCGGGTTGATCAGCGAGGTCGTCGAGCACGACCGCCTGCTGGAGCGGGCGCACGAGATTGCTGACATCGTGAACTCCAATGCGCCACTGGCGGTTCGGGGAACACGGCTGGCCATCATCAAGGGCCTGAACGTGCCGCTGCACGAGGCCGAGATCATGGCCGAGACGTTTCGCGAGCGGGTGCTACGGACCCAGGACTCGGCCGAGGGGCCGAGGGCCTTCATTGAGAAGCGCCAACCGAATTGGCAATGCCGTTGAGTACCCCGTCGTTCGAAACCATTCTCCTCGACGTCGACGCGGGCGACCACGTCGCCACTATCACGCTGAATCGTCCCGATCAGCTCAATGCGTTCAACCGCACCATGTGTGAGGAGATGACCGAGGCCTGGCGCGTCGTCAAACTCGACCAGTCGGTGCATGCGGTGGTGCTGCGGGCCGCCGGCAACCGGGCTTTCAGCGCCGGGCTGGACATAAAGACGCCCTACGGGCAGCCCGAAAACGTGTGGAATCACTAGGATCCCGGTGAATTGCTCAGCCCCAAGTGGCAGAAGCTGTGGAAGCCGGTGGTGTGCGCGGTTCAGGGCATGTGCACCGCGGGGGCGTTCTACTTCATCAACGAATCCGACGTGGTCATCTGCTCGGCGGACGCAACGTTTTTCGACTCACACGTCTCGGCCGGTCTGGTGTGCGCGCTGGAGCCGATCGGGCTGATGCGCCGCATCGGCCTGGGCGAGACGTTGCGCATTGCATTGATGGGCAACGACGAACGGGTCAGCGCCGACACCGCGTTGCGGATCGGCTTGGTGTCCGAGGTGGTCGCGACCGGTCAGTTGTGGGGCCGCGCCCATGAGATCGCCGCAGCGATCGCGGCCAAGCCGCCGTCGGCGACCCAGGGCACCGTCAAGGCGATCTGGGAATCGCTGGACAGGCCCTACCGCGCCGCGCTCGAGCAGGGGCTGATTTACACCCGGCTGGGCAATCCGCTGGGCACCGCCGAACTGGCGGCGCAGCGGGCCGCCGACGGCAAGGGCGCCGAACCAAAGATCCGCTGATGGGCCGTCATCCGCTGAGTCGACGCATCGGGCAGGTGCTGGATCTGCAGCCGGGGGCACCGGCGATCGAGTACGAAGGTCGCTGGCTGTCGTGGGGGCAGATCGGCGATGCGGCCCGGCGCTGGCGTCGGAGACGGCCCAACACGGCGACCACACCGCGATCGGGATGCTGCTGCGCAACCGGCCGGGCCAGGTGGCGGCGTTCCTCGGCGTGCTGCTGGCCGGCGGAACCGTGGTCACCATCAACCCGGCGCGGGGCGACGAGCGCACCCGCGACGATATCGCCGCGCTGCGACTGCCCCTGGTGGTCGGCGAGCCCGACGACCTGGCCACGCTGGTCGGCCCCGGCACGCAGACCCTACCGATTTCCGAGAGCCTCCACGCCCAGTCGTTGACCGATTACGACGGACAAACTGCCGCAACGGAAGTCGCGGTGCGAATGCTGACCAGCGGAACGACGGGTCCGCCCAAGCGAATCGACCTGAGCTACGACATGCTGGCGCGCAGCGTGCTGGGTCCGGAGCCCGATCACGCACCGCCCCCTCGGGAGCTGCGCCGCGGTGTTGCGATCATGAACTCGCCGCTGGTGCACATCGGCGGTGTCTTCCGAGTGCTGCAGTGTGTCACCGAGGCGAGATCCTTCGTGTTACTGGAACGCTTCGAGCTCAACGCGCGGGCCCGGGCGGTATCGCTGGTGCCGGCCGCGTTGCGGACGGTGTTGCATTCCGAGCTGTCGCGGGCCGACCTGGAGGGCATCCGCGCGGTCACCTGCGGCACCGCCCCGCTGTCGGCCGACGACGCCGACGCGTTCACCGAGAAATACGGCATTCCCGTCTTGAGCTCCTATGCCGCTACGGAATTCGGTGGCGGTGTGGCGGGCTGGACCCTGGCCGACTACCGGAAGTATTGGCCCTCCAAACGCGGCAGCGTCGGGCGGGCCAACCCCGGCGCGCGGCTGCGAGTGGTCGACGACGCGGGCACGCCACTCGAGGCGGACCGGGTCGGGCTGCTGGAGGTCAAGCCGGGACAGCTGGGGCGATCGATGCAGTGGATGCGGACCACGGATTTGGCGCGCATCGACGCCGACGGCTTCCTCTGGATTGTCGGGCGGGCTGATCAGGCGATCATCCGGGGCGGGTTCAAGGTGATGCCCGACGACGTCCGTGTCACGCTGGAGGGCCGCCCCGCGGTGGCGGGCGCGGCCGTGATCGGGCGGCCCGACGCCCGGCTGGGTGAGACGCCGGTCGCGATGGTCGAACTGCGCGAGGTCACCGATACCGACGCGTTGGTGCGGTATCTGCGAACGCGGCTGGCCCGCTACGAGATTCCCACCGAGATCGCGATCGTCGGCTCAATCCCGCGCACCCCGTCGGGCAAGGCCGACCTGGGCGAGATCCGGCGCTTCTTCGAAGAGTCAGCGGCACGGCGCGACCATGCCCGGTGATTTCACCGTCGCCGAAGTCCTGCGACGTCAAGCCCGCTCGCGCGGCAGCCACCCCCTGCTCGTCTGCGATGCCGAGCGGATCAGCTACGCCGACGCCGATGCCCGGTCCGCGGAGCTGGCCCGCGGCCTGGTCGCCCTGGGCGCGGGCAAGGGGACCCATGTCGGGGTGCTCTATCCCAACGGCCCCGACTTCGTCATCGCGATGCTGGGCGCCGCGCGAATCGGCGCCGTGGTGGTCCCGTTCTCGACGTTCGTCACCGCTCGTGAGATGCGCGAGCAGCTGGTCGACAGCGATGCCGAAATCCTGTTGGCCGCGAGGTCGTTTCGCTCCCACGACTATGCGCAGCGACTGGCCGAGATTCTTTCGGACGCGGATCTCGAGTCCCGGGTGTTTTCCCCCGCCGCCCCGCAACTGCGCCACGTCGCGATCTCCCACGGGCCGGTATACGAGCGCGGCGGAAGCGTCGATCCCGCACTCCTGGATGCGATGGAGTCCGACGTCTGCGGCTGCGATCCGCTCGCGATCGTCTACACGTCGGGATCCACCAGCACCCCCAAGGGTGTCGTGCACACACATACCGCGCTGCTCGGACATCAGCGCAACCTCAACATGATTCGCGGTTTGACCGCGGCGGACAAACTGTTCTGCAATTCGCCGTTCTTCTGGATCGGCGGGTTCGCGTTCGGGGTGCTCGCCACCGTGGTGGCGGGATCGACACTGGTGTGCTCCAACGCCTCCGACGCGGGCGCCATACTCGACCTGCTGGAAGCCGAAAAGCCAACCATGACCAACGGATTCGTGGCCGGCATCGCGCACCTCGCCGACCACCTGAGCTACGCCGAGCGTGATCTCTCGTCGACGCGGCGCGGCAATCTCTACCCGATCATGGCGCCCGACACCAGGCCGGCCGACCCGGAACTGCGGCACAACATGCTCGGCATGACCGAGGCCGGCAGCGTCGTACTGATTGGCGACGATGAATCCGACCAGCCCGAGGTGCGACGTGGGTCGTTCGGCGAGCCCGCACCCGGATTCGACACGATGGTGGTCGATACCGACACGGGTCGACGAGTCGCCATCGGCGAGGTCGGCGAACTCTGCATCCGCGGACCGTATGTGATGCAGGGCTACCACAAGCGTGCGCGGGAAGAGTGCTTCGACGCCGACGGCTGGTTGCACACGGGCGATTTGGTGCGAACGGACGCCGACGGATTCGTCTATTTCGTCGGCCGACTGCACGCGATGATCAAAACGGCCGGCGCCAATGTCTCGCCCGCCGAGGTGGAGAGGGCCATCACCAAGGTCACCGGCGGGGTACCGGCCTACGTCGTCGGTCTGCCCGACGCGCGACGCGGACACCTCGTCGCCGCGGTATTGGTCTGCCCGGACGGTGCCGCGGCGTACGACGACGCGGCGTTGCGCGAGCGACTCAAATCCGAACTGTCCGTGTACAAGATCCCCAGGCGGTTCGTCACCGTGGCCCGCGCCGACGTGCCGCTGATGTCCAGCGGCAAGGTCGACATGAGGCGACTGCGGAAGCTCTTCGATGCCTAGCACCATCGACCAGTTGGTGCGGCGTCGAGCCGCCCACGACGGGGATAAACCGATGGTGATCGACCCCACGGCTCGGATCAGCTACCGCGAACTCGATTCGACCACGCGAGATTTGGCTGCCGCCTTCGTCGAGGCCGGCGTGGGCAAAGGCACCCGAGTGGGATTGGTCATGCCCAATAGCTCCCGCTGGGTACAGGTCGCCGTGGCACTGACCCGCATTGGCGCGGTATTGGTTCCGTTGAGCACGTTGTTGCAGGCCGGCGAACTCGTCGCACAGCTGCGCGTCGCGGCCGTGCAATTCCTAGTGAGTGCCGACGAATTCCGCGACCACCGCTATCTGGACGAAGTGGCACCACGGCGATCCGAATTGCCCGCGCTGCGCCAGGTTTGGTCGACAGGACAGCTCGACGAGGCCATGGCGAGTGATCGCGCGCGCGAGATCATCGACGCCATGACCGCGACCGTCACCCGCGCCGATCCGCTGGTCATCATGTTCACCTCCGGCAGCAGCGGAACACCCAAGGGAGTCGTGCACTCCCACGGCAGTGCGCTGGGTGCCGTGCAGTCGGGTCTCGCGGCACGGTGCATCAGCTCCGATACCCGCCTGTATCTGCCGATGCCGTTCTTCTGGGTGGGCGGATTCGGCAGCGGAATCCTGTCCGCCCTGCTGGCCGGGGCAACCCTGGTCACCGAAGAGATCCCCCGGCCCGAAACCACGCTGCGACTACCGGAGGGCGAGCGGGTCAACCTGTTTCGCGGCTGGCCCGATCAGGCCGAGGCGCTGGCTCGGCACGCGAGCTCGGCCGGCGTCGACCTCTCGGCACTGCGGCCGGGCAGCCTGGAAGCCCTGCTGCCGCCGGAGCAGCGCGCCCAACCCGGGGCGCGGGCGACGCTATTCGGCATGACGGAGACATTCGGGCCGTACTGCGGCTATCCCGCGGACACGGATATGCCCGCGTCGGCATGGGGTAGCTGCGGAAAGCCGTTCGCGGGCATGGAAGTTCGCATTGTCGACACCGACAGCGGCGAGCCTGTGAACGCCGGAACAGCCGGCATGATCCAGCTCCGCGGACCGCACACGCTGCGCGGCATATGCGGCCGCAGCCGCGAAGAGCTGTTTACCGTCGATGGCTTTTATCCGACCGGCGACCTCGGCCATCTCGACGAGGATGGATTCCTGTTCTATCACGGGCGATCCGACGACATGTTCAAGGTCAGCGGCGCGACCGTCTACCCGAGCGAGGTCGAGCGCGCGCTGCGCACGGTCGACGGCATCGACAACGTCTTCGTCACCAATGTGCCGGGCGCCGCGGGTGACCGGGTGGGCGCGGCGGTGGTGTGCCGTCAGCACGCGCTGAGCGCCGAGCAGGTGCGCGACTCCGCGCGGGCCGTGCTGAGCGCCTTCAAGGTGCCGACGGTGTGGCTACTGCTGGACTCCGAGGACGCCGTGCCGCGCGGCGGTACCGGCAAGGTCGACATCCGTCGGCTGCGCGAGATGCTGGCCGAAGCGAACCGTCCTTAGGGGACCCGCGTCCAGGGTTGGCAGTTCTGCGACTCGAATGCCTTCACCGACGTGTTGATGTTCGCGAACATCGGGCCGACAGAGATGTTCGTCTGGAGCACATGCTCCTTGTTCGCGTCGGGCGTGCTGTAGGTGAACCACGCACACATCGAGTCCTGGGTCGGCACATTGTTGATCCAAACCCCGAACACCGACGCCGAACCGGCCGTCCGGTACAGGCCCGGTGCGATGTCGGGACCGACGACGAAGACGCCGTTGCCGGGGATCGGGTCGAGCGGGTCAGCAAAGGCCGGCGGCGCCAACGAGACCACGACGGCACAGGTCACGAACGCGGCCGTCACGCGCAGAGCGAACCTGAGGGGCATATCCGCAGCCTATTCCTTGACGGTCTGCGCAACAACCTCCCAAAGCAGATGCACACGCTCCGCTTAAGCGGGTCAACGGGTCGCGCGGCCCTCGTCCGACACCACACCACGGGACACGAGGTGATCGATCAACGGAACCGCACCGGCAGCAAGATGTTCGGACATCGCGGCGCGCGCCAGTTTGTCGTCATGAATCTCGAGCGCGGCCAGGATGTCCCGATGGTCCTTGATCGACTGGCTCGGCCAGCCCTCGATCGAGGGAAAGACCGATTCGGGAGCGTAGCGGGTGATCTGCAACATCAGCTGTGCGAGCTTGGGTGAGTCCGCCGCCACGTTGATGGCCCGGTGAAACTCATGGTTCAGCCGCACAATCCGCTCGTGGTCGTCGCCGGAATAGGCCCGTTCCAGCTGAGCCTGGAGGTCCTTGAGCTCACGCAGCTGCTCGGGACTGATGTTGACCGCGGCCCGCGCGGCCAGCTCCCCACCGACGTGCGCCTGCACGCTTGCGACGTCGGTGACGTCTCGACTGGTGACCGGCAACACCACGAAGCCGCGGCGAGGCTGCTGGGCGATCAGCCCTTCCGCTCGCAACGCGAACAGCGCCTCGCGGACCGGAGTCACACTGATCCCCAACTCGGCCGCCAGCTGATCCAGGCGAACGTAAGACCCCGCGGCGTAGGCGCCATCGAATATCCGCCCGCGGATAATCCGCGCGACGTCCTCGGAAAGTTGAGGCCGCGCAGCGAAATCCGGAACTCTCATCGCTTCACACCTGGTATTCGGCGAGTAGTCGCTTGCTGATGATGCTCTTCTGAATTTCGCTGGTTCCCTCACCGATCAGCAGGAACGGCGCGTCGCGCATCAGCCGCTCGATCTCGTATTCCTTGGAGTAGCCGTAGCCACCATGGATCCGGAAGCTTTGTTGGGTGACCTCGGTGCAGTACTCGCTGCACAGGTATTTCGCCATGCCGGCGGCGACGTCGTTGCGCTCGCCCGAATCCTTCAGCCGTGCCGCGTTGACCATCATCAGGTGCGCGGCTTCGACTTTGGTCGCCATCTCGGCCAACTGGAAGGCGATGGCCTGGTGTTCGGCGATCGGCTTGCCGAACGTCTCACGTTGTTGCGCGTAGCGCACCGCGAGCTCGAACGCACGTATCCCGACTCCACACGCGCGCGCCGACACGTTGACCCGACCGACCTCGATGCCGTCCATCATCTGGAAGAAGCCCTGCCCGGTGACACCGCCGAGCACATCGTCGGCGCTGGCCACATACCCGTCGAAAATCATCTCGGTCGTGTCGATGCCCTTGTAGCCCAGCTTGTCGATCTTGCCGGGAATTCGCAGGCCGGAAATGACTTCGCCGAAGCCCGTTGGCTTTTCGACGAGAAAGGCGGTCAAGTTCCGGTGCGGCTTGTCGGCGCCCTCGTCGGTGCGTACCAGCGCTGCCACCAGGGTGGAACTGCCACCGTTGGTGAGCCACATCTTCTGGCCGTTGATCGTGTAGGTGCCGTCGGAATTGCGCCGGGCCCGGGTACGGATCGCGGCCACATCAGAACCCAGCTCCGGCTCCGACATCGAAAAGGCGCCGCGGGTTTCGCCGGTCGCCATCCGGGGCAGGAAGCGCTGCCGTTGCTCGTCGGTGCCGTGCTGGCGCAGCATGTACGCGACGATGAAGTGGGTGTTGAGCACACCGGACACGCTCATCCAGCCGCGCGCCAGCTCCTCGACGCACAGCGCATAGGTCAGCAGCGACTCCCCCAGCCCGCCGTACTCTTCGGGGATCATCAGGCCGAACAGGCCCATGTCGCGCATCTGATCGACGATGTCCTGCGGGTAGGTATCGGCACGTTCGAGTTCGGCCGCGTGCGGGATGACTTCCTTCTCCACGAATTGCCGTACCGTGGTCACGATTTCGGTTTGAATCTCGGTCAGCCCGAGGGTTTGGGCGAGCCTGGTCATGCGCGGTCCCTTCAGCCGATCGTCTTGGCGCTGGCGAGCCGCTCTATGTCGGCGGGCGTCAATCCCAGGCGCTGGCCGAGGACATCGGCGGTGTCCTGGCCCAGCGTGGGCGCGGGCTGGCTGTAGGCATGAGCCCCGTCGAACGCGGCCGGCAGCCCGGTGGCCAGATATTCGCCGACGCCCGGTTGGTCCAGCCGGGAAAACAGGGGATTGTCAGTCACTTTCGGGTCTTCGACCACCTGCGCGAAGGTACGGTAGCGCTCGAACAGCACGGTGGTCTTCGACAGCGCCGCGGTGACCTGTTCGGCAGGATGATCGGCGAACCACGTGGCGAACAACCCGGACAGCACGT
Organism: Mycobacterium stomatepiae; assembly: GCF_010731715.1. Taxonomy (NCBI): domain Bacteria; kingdom Bacillati; phylum Actinomycetota; class Actinomycetes; order Mycobacteriales; family Mycobacteriaceae; genus Mycobacterium; species Mycobacterium stomatepiae. The sequence continues at coordinate 5,538,655 of NZ_AP022587.1, read as the reverse complement.
CGCGGTATCGGTACCGGTCGCCTTCGGTGTTGAAGTCCGCACCCAGCGCCTCGGCCAGCGCGGCCAGCGCGGACCCGGTTCCGGTCACCTCGACCATGTCGCGAAAATGCCTGGGAGTCAAGAGAACAACCATGAACCTCACCCCGTCGGAACTGGTGAAGTCCTGGCCGTACTGGCCGTAGATGGCATTGCCCAGCCGCTCGCGCTGGGTACCGATCACCTGAGGCTCGGTCAGCAAGCCCAGATTGCCCGCCGTGGCCAGCGCGACATCTTCCAGCGCGAGGGTGATCCGCGCGCCCTCGCCCGAGCGCTCTCGGCGGTGCACCGCGGAGACGACCGCCAACGCCGCATACAGCCCACAGCACACATCCCAGGCGGGCAGCACGTGATTGATCGGACCGGCCTGGTTGGCGGGAGCGGTGACCAGCGGATAGCCGACGGCGGCGTTGACGGTGTAGTCGACCCCGGTCGACCCGTCGCCGCGCCCGAGCAGCTGCACGTGGATGACATCGGAACGTTTGGCCGCCAACACATCATGGCTAAGCCAGGGCAGCACCGCGTTGGTCACGACAATGCCGTCACCGTCGGTGACCAGACGTTGGACCAGCTCTTGCCCTTCGGGCGAGCGGACGTCGATGGTGGCCGAGCGCTTCCCCCTGTTCAGCCCGGTCCAGTAGATCGACGTGCCGTCCGCGGCCAGCGGCCAGCGCTTGACGTCCGAGGCGCCGCCGATCGGATCGACGCGGATTACCTGTGCGCCAAGCTGATTCAGCGTCACACCGCACAGTGGAGCGGCGACGAAGCTGGATATCTCGATGACGGTAATCCCGCTGAGCGGTCGCACGTCAGGCAATCCTTTCGAATATCGCGGCCAGCCCTTGCCCACCGCCGATGCACATGGTCTCCAGCCCGTAGCGCGCCTGGCGACGGTTGAGCTCGCGCGCCAATGTGGCGAGCATTCGTCCGCCGGTCGCGCCGACCGGGTGACCGAGTGAGATGCCCGAGCCGTGCACGTTGGTTCGGTCGAAATCGCCAGTGCCGAAATTCCATTCGCGGGTCACCGCTAATGCTTGCGCGGCGAAGGCCTCGTTGAGCTCGATCAGATCGATGTCGGACAGCTGCAGGCCGGCCTTGGCCAGCGCCACCTCGGTAGCGGGCACCGGGCCGATACCCATGATGTTGGGCGCCACCCCCGCCATCCCCCACGACACGATGCGGACCAGCGGGGTCAGCCCATGCTCGACCGCCGTGTCCCGCGTGGTCACCACACACATCGACGCGGCGTCGTTCTGGCCGCTGGAGTTGCCGGCCGTGACCGTCGCTTCCGGATCATCTTTGCGCAGAACCGGTTTGAGCTTGCTCAACGACTCCACGGAGGTGTCGGCGCGGGGATGCTCGTCGGTGTCGATCACGTCGTCGCCCTGTCGACCGGGGATGGTCACCGGGATTATTTCCGAGGTCAGCACACCGTCCTTCTGCGCGGCCACGGCGCGCTGATGCGAGCGCACGGCGAGCTCGTCCTGCTCCTGGCGTGTTATGCCGTACTGGCGGCGCAGGTTCTCGGCGGTCTCGAGCATCCCGCCGGCAACCGGGTAGTGGCGGCCACCGGCGGTGGTGCGCCCGCGGGCCAGCCCGTCGTGCACCTGGACGCCGCTGCGGGCCCCTCCCCAGCGCATGTCGGTCGAGTAGAAGGCGACGTTGCTCATGCTTTCGCATCCCCCGGCAACGACGAGGTCGCTGTCACCGGCGCCCACCTGCAGGCCCGCCTGAATGACGGCCTGCAGACCCGACCCGCAGCGACGGTCCACCTGCATGCCGGGCACCGTCACCGGCAGCCCGGCGTCCAACGCCACCACGCGTCCGATCGCGGGCGCCTCGCTGTTGGGATAGCAGTGGCCGAGAATCACGTCTTGCACGGCATCGGGAGCCAGCCCGGTCCGGTCGAGCAACCCTTTCAGCGCGGTGACGCCGAGGTCGACGGCGCTGAGTGAGGAGAACATGCCGCCGTAGCCGCCGATCGGCGTCCGGACGGGCTCGCAGATGACGACCTCGCGGAGCGCGCTCATAGGTGGCGGCCGCCGGTGATCTCCATGACGGTGCCGGTCATGTACGACGACAGGTCGGATGCCAGGAACAGCGCCACGCTGGCGACCTCACTGGGCTCACCGGCCCGGCCCATCGGAACCTCGGCGACCTTCGAATCCCAAATGCGTTGCGGCATGGCCTCGGTCATCGCGGAGCGAATCAAACCGGGGGCGATCGCGTTGACCCGGACACCCACGTGGGCCAGTTCTTTGGCGGCGGCCTTGGTCATGCCGACGATGCCGGCCTTGGCCGCCGAGTAGTTGGTCTGGCCGATCATGCCGACCTTGCCCGACACCGAGGACATGTTGATGATGGCGCCCCGCTTGTTCTCCCGCATGATCGCGGCCGCCAGCCGGGTGCCGTTCCAGGTGCCCTTCAGATGCACCGAGATGACCTGGTCGAACTGCTCCTCGGTCATCTTGCGCATCGTCGCGTCGCGGGTGATGCCGGCGCTGTTGACCATGATGTCCAGGCCGCCGAACCGCTCGACCGCGGTCTGAATCAGGGTTTCGACGTCGGACGACTGGGTGACGTCGCATCGGACCGCGACGGCGACATCGTCACCGCCCAGTTGCTTGGCCGCGACCTGGGTTTCCTCCAGGTTGACGTCGCCGAGCACCACGTGCGCGCCCTCGGCGACGAAGCGCTCCGCGATGGCCAGACCCAGACCTTGCGCTCCGCCTGTGATTACCGCCGTCTGACCTGTCAACAACGACACCTGAATCCACATCCTTCACTGTTTTCGCTACCACCGGGCCGCTCCAGGCAAATATCATATTTGATATCGGATCCTGCCCTGGACCGGGGTGTCCCGGGTACGGAGAGGAGTGTGGAGCCAATGGCCACCGCCGAATTCACGGAAGTCTCGGCCGATGATTTCCGTGAGATCCTCGCTCAGACAAGACAATTCGTGAGGACCGCCGTCGTCCCCCGCGAGCAGGAAATCCTCGACGAGGATCGCGTCCCCGACGATCTTCGCGACGAAGCCAAAAAGATGGGGCTGTTCGGCTACGCGATTCCCCAGGAGTGGGGCGGCCTGGGTCTCAACCTGACGCAGGATGTCGAGCTGGCCATGGAGCTGGGCTACACGTCGCTGGCCCTGCGATCGATGTTCGGCACCAACAACGGCATCGCCGGGCAGGTTCTGGTCGGGTTCGGCACCGACGAGCAGAAATCCCGGTGGCTGGAGTCGATCGCGACCGGCGACGTCGTCGCCTCCTTCGCGCTCACCGAGCCCGGCACCGGATCCAACCCCGCCGGTCTGCGGACCAAAGCCGGTCGAGACAACGACGACTGGGTGATCTCCGGTCAGAAACGTTTCATCACCAACGCGCCTGTGGCCGACCTGTTCGTGGTGTTCGCGCGCACCCGGCCGGCCGACGACCAGGGCCCGGGCATCGCCGTCTTCCTGGTCCCCGCCGACACTCCGGGCGTCGAGGTGGGCGCCAAGGACGCCAAGATGGTCCAGGAAGGCGCGTGGACGGCCGACGTCAACTTCACCGACGTCCGCGTCGGGCCGGATGCGCTCGTCGGCGGCAGCGAGGACGTCGGCTATCGGGCCGCGATGACGTCGCTGGCACGCGGCCGGGTCCACATCGCCGCGCTCGCGGTCGGCGCGGCGACACGTGCCCTCGACGAATCGGTCGCCTATGCCGCCGCCGCGACCCAGGGCGGGACGCCGATCGGCGACTTCCAGTTGGTGCAGGCGATGCTGGCCGACCAGCAGACCGGGGTGATGGCGGGCCGGGCGCTGGTGCGCGATGCCGCCCGGCTGTGGGTCGCCGACGAGGACCGCCGGATCGCGCCATCGGCCGCGAAGGTCTTCTGCACCGAAATGGCGGGCAACGTCGCGGATCTTGCGGTCCAGATCCATGGTGGCAGCGGTTACATACGCGGCGTTACCGTCGAACGCATCTACCGCGACGTGCGGTTGCTGCGGTTGTACGAGGGCACCAGTGAGATCCAACGTCTGATCATCGGGTCGAACCTCGTCAAGGCGGCGGGGCGGGCGACAGCGAAGGAGCGCTAATGGCAGGCAAGCTCGAGGGCCGGGTGGCTTTCATCACCGGAGCGGCGCGCGGCCAGGGCCGCGCCCATGCCGTGCGGATGGCCCAGGAGGGCGCCGACATCATCGCCGTCGACATCGCCGGCAAGCTCCCGTCGTGCGTTCCCTACGACCCGGCGACGGAGGAAGACCTCGCCGAAACCGTTCGCCTGGTCGAGGAGACAGACCGCCGCATCGTCGCCTCGGTCGTCGACACCCGTGACCTGGCAGCGCTGCGCAAGGCGGTCGAGGACGGCGTCGCCACACTGGGGCGCCTGGACATCATCGTGGCCAACGCCGGAGTCGCGGCTCCCCAGCCGTGGAACGAGATCACGCCGGAGAACTTCGGCGACGTGCTGGACATCAACGTGACGGGTACCTGGAACACCGTGATGGCCGGCGCGGACAAGATCATCGAGGGCGGGCGCGGCGGCTCGATCATCCTGATCAGCTCGGCGGCCGGCGCGAAACAGCAGCCGTTCATGGTGCACTACACCGCGAGCAAGCACGCCGTCACCGGGCTGGCCCGGGCCTTCGCCGCCGAATTGGGCAAGCACTCGATTCGGGTCAACAGCGTGCACCCGGGCCCGGTGAACACGGCGATGGGCTCCGGCGACATGGTCGAGGCGGTGGCCAGGGCGATGGAAACCAACCCCCAGCTGGCGCACGTCCTCACCCCGTTTCTGCCCGACTGGGTTGCCGAGCCCGAAGAGATCGCCGACGCCGTCTGCTGGCTGGCCAGCGACGAGTCACGCAAGGTGACCGCGGCACAGATCCGGGTGGATCAGGGGTCCAGCCAATACTGACGCGAGGCCGAGTACACCCGATGATGTGCACCACGCCGACGGCCGATGCCGGACGCCGTCGGGCAAGCACCCGCAGGACCGTCGCGAGCGACGAGCCGCGCCAACGCATTTCGCGCCGACAACGGCCGATGCAGCGGGTTGTCGCCGACTAAATCCGCTGGGCAAAGCGGTTCCGTAATGTGAGGTACATCACATCGTTATGGAACGTCGGATGCGACACACCCACCCGGTGGAGCAAAAGACTAAGTAACCCTCTTATTCTCTCAACATGGGACGGCCCCATCTGTCGATAGATGCTGTTACGCCACTAGCGGCTGACATAAACGATTACGTTCTCGCCGACGGCACGATCCACCTGCCTGACGGCTTGACGCTCACTTCGTTCTTCGATCAGAACCGCGCCTCGTTCGGCGACCGTCCGTCGTACCGATTCGTCGACTACGCCAAAGAGCAGGACGGCCGAGTCCTCGAACTGAGCTGGAACGACCTGTGGACCCAGGTCCGTTCGATCGGCGCCCGTCTGCAGCAGGTCGCCAAGCCCGGAGATCGCGTCGCGATCCTGGCGCCACAGGGTCTCGAATACGTGGCGTCGTTCTTCGCCGCCGTCCATGCGGGCAATATCGCGGTCCCGCTGTTCGCGCCAACCCTGGCCGGTCATACCGAGCGGTTGACGGCGGTGCTGGCCGACGCACGCCCCACCGTGGTGTTAACGACCACGGCGGCCGCCGAGTCCGTGCGCGAATCGCTGCGGGCGCACCCGGTGGTCGGGCGGCCACGATTGATCGCGGTCGACGCGATACCGGGGTCGCTGGCCGCGATGTTCGCCGAGCCGACGATCGGCACCGACGACACCGCGTATCTGCAGTACACGTCGGGGTCCACCCGCAGCCCGGCCGGCGTGGAGGTCACGCATCGCGCCGTCTGCACCAATGTGTTGCAGATGATCCTGGCGGCCGACCTGCACCGAAACACCCACAGCGTCAGCTGGTTACCGCTGTACCACGACATGGGACTGATCATGATCATGTTCCCGGCGTTGTGCGGCGGCGAATACCTGACGATGCTGGACCCGATGGCGTTCGTGCGCCGGCCGTTCCGGTGGATCAAGGAACTGAGCGCGGAGGCCGCCAACGGCCCGACGTTCGCGGCGGCACCCAACTTCGCGTTCGAGTTGGCCGCCGAGCGCGGGCTGCCCCCCGAGGGCGTCAACATCGATCTGCACAACGTGGTCGGCCTGCTCAACGGCTCCGAGCCGGTGACCATTGCGGCCATCGAGAAATTCACCGAGGCGTTCGCACCGTTCGGTCTGCCCGCGACCGCGGTCAAACCGGCCTACGGGATGGCCGAGGCCACCCTGGGCGTGGCGAGTACCCCCTTTGACGCCGGGGCTCGCTGGGTGTACCTCGACCGCGTTCAGCTCGCCGCCGGGCACGCCGTGGTCGTCGATCCGGACGTCGACGGCGCGGTCGCCTCCGTCTCCTGCGGCAAGCCGTTCCGTGACCTGTGGGCGGTGATCGCCAGCCCGGACGGTGCCGAGTTAGCGGATAACGGTGTCGGGGAAATCTGGCTGCACGGCAACAACATCGCCCGCGGCTATTTCGGACGCGAGGAAGACTCGCAACGCACGTTCGGCAACAAGCTGCAGTCCCGGCTGGAGCGGGGCAGCCATGCCGAGGGCGCGCCGGACAACTGCTACTGGCTGGCCACCGGCGATCTCGGCGTGTACATCGATGGCGATCTGTACCTGACGGGACGGATCAAGGACCTGGTCATCATCGACGGTCGCAACCATTACCCGCACGACATCGAGACCACGGTCAGTCATTCGTCGCCGGCCATCCGGACCGGCTACGTGGCGGCGTTCTCGGTTCCGGCCGACGCTTCCGACGGCGGCTCGCCCGAGCAGCTGGTGATCGTCGCCGAACGCGCCGCGGGTGTCGGGCGCGCGGATCCCGAAGCGATCGCCGCGGCCGTGCGGGCCGCGGTCGCACGTGAGCACCAGGTGCGGGTGGCCGACATCCGCCTCGTTGCCGCCGGTACGATTCCCCGCACCACCAGCGGCAAACTCGCCCGCAACGCTTGCCGGGCCGAGTATCTCGACGGCCGGTTCAACCGCTGACCGGACTCAGCTCAGCAGATCCAGCGTCCCCAGATCGCGGACGGCCTGACAGCCGCGGCTGAGCATCGCGAGCACCATATCGTCACCGCGTTCGGTGGAGGTGGCGAAGGCGAATCCCAGGGCGGAGATCACCAGCGCTTGCGGCATCCCGAATCGGTAGTCACGCCAACATGTTTCGCGGTCGTAGCCGGTGACGCCGTAACCCAGAAGCGCTCGATGGTAGTCGTCGACCAGGTCCTTCTCGATTGCCGACCGCAGCTCCGAATTCAGGCTCGTCGCAGTGAAATACGCGAGATCCCGGGTGGGCAGTCCCACGCCGAGCGTCTGCCAGTCGACCACACTCACCCGGGTGTGCGCCGGGTCGAACAGCAGGTTGTCGAGCCGGTAGTCACCGTGCAGCAGCGCGAAGCGGTCTCGCTGGGTCGACAGCCACGGCGCGACCACACCCATTGTCGCGGTGAAGGTCTCGCGGTCTTCGGCACTCATCCGGTCACCCAGCTTTTCCAGGGTGATGTCGGCGCTCATCTTCGCCACCTCGCCGAGACCCTTGGCCATGTCGTCATCCGGACGCGGAAACGCCAACCCCGGCAGGTCCAGCCAGAACGGGTCGCACCAACTCGGCCCGTGCAGGCCGGCCAGCGCCACCACCGACAGCCGCGCCTCCTGCTCGCCGCAGCCCGCGATCTGGTCACCCTGCACCGCGGGCGCCTGGTCTGCCAGCAGCAACGCGTATTCCATTGCATCGTCGGTGATTTGGCAGTAGAAGCAGCTCGGGGTCGGCACCCGTACACGGTCGGCCACCGCGGTGTAGAACGCGCATTCGCTGCGGTAGCCGATCGCGACGCGGTCGCGCACGGTGTCGTCCTGGGCAGGCAGCTTGATCACGAAGGTCTGTGGCAACTCCCCCGGATCCGAGGCGTATCGGGCCGTCACGCGATACGTCGCGCCCGTCTGGCCCGTGCCGATGGCCACCACGTCGACTCCGGACACCTCGACCGGCGGGTTTCGTTCGCTCAGTGCCGCGGATAACCAGGCGGGTGTCACATCGCCGGGGTATCGCGGAATCGACACCACAGCACTCATAAGCAACCCACGCCTTCGGGACTCAACCAGCTGACCGACCGATCAACTGTAAGGCATTCGGCAAGAGCCACCCGCGATGGCCTATTCGGCGGCTTACTCAGCAACTATGTGCCAGTCGGCGGCCTCGTGCTGCTGACGTCAGAATTCGCTGAATCGGCCACCCGCGGCCAGCAATTCGTCGATCGATCCATCCTCGGTGACTCGGCCGTTGTCGACGAACAGAACGCGATCGGCGTGCCGGATGCTGGCCAATCGATGCGCCACGATCACGCGGGTCCGCGCCTGCGGGTCGGCGGTGAGCGCGTCGACCACCGCAACCTCGTTCTCGGTGTCCAGGGCGCTGGTCGCCTCGTCGACCAGAAGCACGGGCGCGGCCTTGAGCAGGGCTCGCGCGATGCTGACGCGCTGCCGCTCGCCGCCGGACAACGCGGAGCCGGCCTCGCCGACGACGGTGTCGGCCCCGTCGGGCAACCGGCCGATCAGCTCGTCGACGCGGGCCAGCGCGACGGCCCGGCCGAACTGGTCGTCACCGGCGGCGGGGTTGCCGGCGGAGATGTTGTCGCGGATCGTCCCGTGGAACAGATACGGGTGCTGGAAGACGACGCTGCTGACCGCGCGGCGCGCCTCGGCGTTCAGGTCGGCGGCGTCGGTGCCATCCATGACGACGCGGCCGCGGGTCGGTTGGTGCAGCCCGGCGATCAGCGACAGGATCGTGCTCTTTCCGGAGCCCGACGGCCCGACGATCGCCGTCGTGCTTCCCGGCTCCAGGACGAAGCTGACCCCGTCCAGCACCGGCGTGCTGGCGCCGTCGTAGCCGAAGACGACGTCGTCGAACTCGATGCGCGGGGCGACCACGGCGTCCGGCAAGCCACCGGCTCCCGCCGCGACGGTCGGTGCGGTGAGCACGCCGCGGATGCGGTCGAGGGTGGCGCGGGTGCTCTCCAGCGCGGGCGCCAGCTCACTGACGGTGGTGAACGGCTCCAGGTAGCGGGCGATCACGACGATCAGGGCGACCGCTTCGGCGACGGTCAGCGTGCCGTCCACGGTCAGCGCCGTGGTGGCGCCGGCCAGCGCGATCAGGGCCAGCTGACTGGCAATGCTGAACAGCAGCTGGCCTGGGATCTGCATGCCGAGCAGCCGCATCATCGCACTGTGCTGCTCGGCCAGCGCGGAGCCGACCAGGCTGCGGGCCGGCTCGACTCGCCGCGACGCGCGCAGCGCCTGCTGGGTCCGCGCGAACTCGATGATGCGCTCGGTCAGCGCACTGTTGGCTTCGCCCGCCGCCGCGTCGGCCCGCCGCGTCAGCGCAACCGTGGCCCACAGCGCCGCCAGCAGCAGCGGCACACCCGCCAACGCGGCCACGCCGAGTTGCCAGGAGATGGGCAACAGCACCAGCCCGATGACCGCGGGCAGCAGCACCGAAGTCGTCAGCGGCGTCAGCAGGTTGACCACCAGCCCGAGGAGTTCCGGACCGGTTGCCGCGATCGCCTGACGGGCCATCGCGGTGTTTTCGGCGGTGAACCAGTCCAGCCGAACGCCGGGAAGCCGGTCCGCCACGTCGTGCTGCGACTGGTCGAGCACCGCGAAGCCCAAATCGAAGCTGGTACGAGCGGTGACGGCGTCGACGATCCATCCGGTCACCGTCGCGACGGACAGCCAGCCCAGCCACGCCAACGCGCGCTGCGGTGCGTCGCTGAACAACGCCCCCACCAGCGGGACGAGCAGGACCGCACCGACGGCACGCACGACGACCGAAACGAGCGCGAGCACCGCGTAGCCGGTCACCTTCGGGCGGCTGTCCGCCGGAACGAGGCTTATCCAGGTGCGGATCATCGCCGGCCCTCTTGCGCCGTCACGGCCACCGGTCTGCCCCGTCCGGTATCCCACATCCGGCGATACCGCCCGTCGGCGGCGAGCAACTCCTCGTGCGTGCCACGTTCGGCGACCCGGCCGTGATCGAGCACGACGATCTGGTCGGCTCGGGTGATGGTGTGCAGGCGGTGAGCGATCACCAACACGGTCCTATCGTGAGTCAACCGGTTAAGTGCTTGCTGCACAAGGTATTCCGACTCCGGATCGGCGAACGCGGTGGCTTCGTCGAGGATCAGGATTGCGGTGTCGGCGAGGATTGCCCGGGCGATGGCGAGGCGTTGCCGCTCACCGCCGGATAGCGCGGCATTGACGCCCAGCATGGTGTCGTAGCCGTGTGGCAGCCGCAGCACCCGGTCGTGAATCTGCGCCTCGCGGGCCGCGGCCTGGATTTGTTCGAGGGTGGCATCCGGGACGGCCAACGCGATGTTCTCCGCGACGGTGCCGTGCACGAGTTGGGTTTCCTGCAGCACGAAGCCGACCCGTGTGTAGAGCTCGTCGGCTGTCAGCGACCGGATATCTTGTCCCGCAACACGTATCGCCCCGTGCTCGACGTCGTGGAAGCGGGCCAGCAGCGCCGCCAGCGTCGACTTCCCGGATCCGGACGGGCCGACCAGCGCAGTCACCGTGCCCGGGCGCAGCTCCAGCGAGACGTCCTGGATCACCGGAACCCCGGGACGATAACTGAAGCCGACGCGATCGAACACCACCGTGGCCGTCGCATCACCACCCGGCCGTGCTTGCGCGGCGAGGTCTTGCTCGTCGAGTGCGATCTGCAGACGCCGGGCGGCGAGCATTCCGCTGCGGATACCGCCGAGGCCGTAGGCGATGCCGAGCAGTCGGACGCCGAAGGTGGTGCCCAGCAACAGGAACGGCAGCAGGTTGACCGGATCCATCCGGTGGGTGACGACCAACAGGGTGCCGATGACCGAGATCAGCCACAGGAACGTGGACGGGCGGGTGACCAGATCCATCCCGGTCTTCTTGCCGGCCAGCGGGCGCTGCCAGGCCACCAGGAACCCGACATACTCGTCTAACCTGCGCCGGAAGCTCGACGCCGCGGCCCCGCCGAAGACGCGGATCACCGGCTGGCCCTCGAGGTAGGCGCCGGCCTCTCCGGTCATTCGTTCGGCCCAGCGCTGCGATTGCGCGATCTTCGGGCCCGATTGGATCGACAGCGCCGACGCCATCACGAGGTAGACCAGCACCGGCCCGAACAAGACCAATGCCACCCGCCAGTCGACCGTGAACAGATAGACCAGCACCGCCACCGGCGCGACAATCGCGTTGACCGCGTCCGGGATCGCGTGGGTGACCAGATAGTGCAGCGACAGCGTGTCGTCGGTCACCAGTTGCTTGATCGCACCCGATCCGCGGGCGGTGAACCAGCCCAGCGGCAGCCGCGACATCTTGCTCAACAGTCGCGAGCGCAGCTCGCTCGCGAACCGCGCGTCGACGACGTGCAGCCAGAGGGTCAGCGCCGCACCGAGCAGGGTGCCCAGACCCAGCAGCGCGACGGCAGCGATTCCGACGTCCCACAATCGCGACGCGTCGGCGCCCGACATCAGCAGCCGCGCCAGCTCGACGAGCAGCACGAACGGCGCGAGCTGGACCAGCGTGATCACGGCCTGCAATACGCCGGAGATGATCAGCGCCGAGCGCAGCGGCGCGAGCAACCGGCCGGCCGCCTGCGCGCGCCAGTTGCCGCGGTTCGCCGGGGCTTCGTCGACGACGGTCGGCGATGTCTGCGGCTGGGGCGCAACGCTTTCCGGCACACTCGCATCGGCGGGGGTGTCGACGGTCTGCGTCGCACCGCCGCGCGTGGTGCCCATTTCGCGCCCGGCGCTCCAATAGGCCTGCGCGTGCACCTCGGATTTGGGGAAGCCGAACGCTTCCTTGAGCCGCTTGCGAACGTTCTTCAACGTGGTGGCCTCGGGCGTCGCCCAGGCATACCAGTTCGACCAGTCGCGCGTCTCGATCGCGTCGGCCAGCGACTTCTCGTCGCGGCGACGAACCCAGTGCACCCGCAGCCGCGGATGCTGCGTGATCGGGATCGCCGTGTCGTTGTCGTCGTGCTGCTCGAGGTACATCTCGATCGGCACATCGTCGGGAATCGTGCCGATGATGCCGTTCATCCCGGGGATCGACGCCGAGTCGCCGATCAGCAGATAGCCGGCCGGCTGCTCCCGGGGCGGATCGAACCGCGACGAGCCCATCAGCGACATCACCGCGATCGTGGTGCCGGGCGCGACGGTGCGCGCCCACGTCGACGCCGGGCCGGCGGGTTCGTGCAGCACGACGTCGACCGCGAAACGACCGGTCGCGGGATCGGCCTCGGAGATCGTGTAACCGCGCTGGAACTCGGTATCCGACCCGGCCGGGTCGGGGAACCAGAACCGCAGCCACGCGGCGGGCTCGGCCTCGACGTCCTCGAACAGGGTCGCCGAATCCATCCGGACTCGCACGAAATGCGGTGCGATCTGCACGGTTTCGAGCACCGTTGCGGTGTGATCGCGTGCGCCGAAGCCACGCAATATCGCGCCCTGGAACCCGCGTGCCATCGGTGGTCCTCTCCCGCGGCGGGAGAAGTCCGCCACGACCAATTACCCCTGAGCTAAGGGTTGCCTTACCATAGCTGACAGTTCGGCGGGCGGTCGAGGCGCGATGGTGGGGTGCACGAGATTCGCGGCTGAAACACCGGAGTGCGCAAGGGGGGACTCGAACCCCCACGTCCTAAGACACTGGAACCTAAATCCAGCGCGTCTACCAATTCCGCCACTCGCGCCTGGGCCCTGCGATATTACCGCTCCGGCGGCCAGGCAAACGGCACTGCCGCGGCCTGCGGCGGGCACCCCGGGCGACCACCACAGTTAGGCGGCATCTTGCACGCGTGCCGCGGTCATTCGAGCGTGCGTCTTCGGCGCCCCTGGCCGGCGTGTTCTCGCCCGCGGCGCACACCGAACCCCGCGGGCGCTCACCCGACGCGGCTGATAGGTGCGTCCTACGTCGGCAGCAGTCAGCGAGCTGGTCGCACCAGTATTTGGCATGCCTAACCTAACCTCGAAAAGGGGCTCGGGTAAGGTCAGCAACCGATGAATGGAGCCTCAAGCGCCCAGACCGACCACGCGTCGACCCAGGTACTGAAGCGCGAACGCAGGGACCTGTCCGAACAGGTACGGCGCGTTGGCCCCCTTCCGGTTCCCGCGCTGGACCCGCCATACGAGATGCGCGCCGCGAGAAGCGATGACGCGGAGATGGTGGCGGAGTGGATGAACCGCCCGCACCTCGCCGAGACGTGGGAATACGCCTGGCCGGCAGCGCGCTGGCGCCAACACATCGAGGCGCAGCTCGACGGGACCTATTCGCTGCCGTTGATCGCAACCCTGCGCGGCGAAGAATGCGCCTACCTCGAGATCTATTGGGCGGCAAAGGACATGATCTCGCACCATTACGACGCGCATCCCTACGATATCGGCCTGCATGCGGCCATCGCCGACCTGAGGCTGGTCAACCGTGGCTTCGGTCCGCGACTGCTGCCGCGCATCGTGGCCAGTGCGTTCGCCCAGGAACCACGCTGCGGCCGGATCATGTTCGACCCCGATCACCGCAACACCACGGTGCGCCGACTGTGCGAGTACGTCGGATGCCGTTCGCTCGGTGAGCACGACGCGCCGAACCGGCGGATGGTGCTCTACGCGTTGGAGCGTCCGACCCAGTCCTCGTAGTCGGCGTGGTCGGCTTTCATGCCGGCCGCGACCAATTCCCAGAGGACTTCGTCGGTGCCACCGCCGACCCGGGCCAGCTTCATGTCACGCCACACCCGGCCCAGCGGTGTTTCGTCGACGAGATAGCCTGACCCGCCGAAGATGTGCATGCACTCGCCGATGACCTCTTCGCCCAGCCGTGCCGCGGTGACCTTGATCCCCGCGGCCGCGCGCAGATCCAGCCGCCCCTGAGCGGCGATGCCGTGCAGCGCGAAGCGGAGCTGGTCGACCCGGGCCTGCAGGTCGGCCATCCGCAACCGCAACGCCTGATGCTCGAACAGCGTGTTGCCGAACTGGCGCCGAGTCACCATGCGGGCCAAAGTAATTCCGATCACCCGCTGGCACGAAGCCGCGATCTGGCCGGCGATCGACATGCGCTCGTGCGCCAGTCCCCAGCTGATGGCCGCCAGCCCGGTGCCGGCCCGCGCGACCATCGCGTCGGCCGGAACCCAGGTATCGATGTGGACCGCCGCGGTGTCCAGCGGCCCGGCACCAACCTTGTTGTACGGCTGCTGCACTTTGACATGCGTGGTCGGAACCGCCACTACCACGGCGTTGCCGTGCCGGCTGGACGAGTCGTGGTCGACGCTGCGCGCCACCACCATGATGTGATCGGCGATGGGTGAGAGCGAGACGAACTTCTTGATGCCGCGGACCGCGAAACCACCGTCGTGCGAACGAACCTCGGTTTCGACGATCTGCAGATCCGATCCGCCGGATTCTTCCGAGGCACCGATGCAGAGCACCGCCTCGCCGCGAATCGCCTTCTCGCAGATGTCCTTCAGGTAGTCGGACTTGCCGAAGCGGCGCAGCAGTGCGATCGCCGAGTCGTGCAGGCTGACGCCCACGCCGATACCGGCGGAGGCCAGCTGCCCCAGGGCGAGTGCGAGCTCGATGAGCTTGTTGACATCGGGCTGAGTCTGGTCGGTCCACTTCGCGGAGAAGACACCGCTCGCGCCCAAGTGCTCGATCAGCTTACGCGGAAAACGTTGCTGTGCTTCGGCTTCCGACGTCCACTCGATTACGCGGTCGTCGAACGCGTCGAAGAGTAGCGCCCGATACTCGGCGTCGAAGACGGTCTGGCTTGTCGAGGTCATCTCAGTCCACCAGCTCCAGTGTTCGCCGCACTTCCAGCCGCCGTAACTTGCCCGACGAGGTGCGGGGCAGGGACCCCGGCGACATGAAAACCACATCGGCCGGCACGATTCCGCACACCGACGCGATGCGCTGAATCACTTCGCTGCGCGCCTGGCCCTCGTCATCGCCCTTGAACTCTGCCGCGACGACCAGGCCGGGGCGCGCAGATCGTTCGCCGGTGCCCAGGGCAACCACACAGCCTTCCCGCACGCCGTCGACTTGAGCGGCGATCAGCTCGATCTCCGTCGGGAAAATGTTGCGCCCCGCAATCGAGATGATTTCCTTGGCCCGGCCGCACACGACCAGGCCACCGTCATCGAAGAAGCCCAAATCGCCGGTGGGGAACCAGTCGTCGCGATCGATGGCCGGGTGACCCCGGTAGCCGTCCATCATCGACGTACCGCGAATCTCGATCTCGCCGATCTCGCGGTCGGCCGTGCCGGCATAGCGATCTGCGGACACGACCCGTATCTCCATGCCGGGCACCGCCTGGCCCAAGACAGCGTATTTGCGCGAACCGGTGTCGTCGGAAACGATGGCGAAGTTCAAGCCCGTGCCCGCCGCGGGCAGCGATACCGCGCAGGTGGCCTCGGCGAGGCCATATGACGGCGCCAGTGCACCGGCGTCAAATCCGAACGGCGCCATGGCTTCTGCGAACCGGCCAAATCCCTCGCAGTCGATCGGCTCCCCGCCGTTGATCGCCACCCGCATGGCACCCAGATCGACGTCGGACACCAGCGAGGCGTACTTGCCCAAGATGTTGTACGCCAAGTTGGGCGCGGCGGTAAGCGTCGCGTGGCTTTCCGACAGCCACTTCAGCCAATTGAAGGGCGACGCGGAGAACGCCGTCGGCGACGCCAGCCACAGCGGCAACCCGGCCAGCATCGAGGAAAGCACGCAGGTGAGCCCCATGTCGTGAAACATGGGCAGCCATGAGGACACAACGTCACGGGAGACGTCGAAGCCGAATCGTTGATCGACTCCGCGCATGTTGCTGAGCACGGCTCCCGGCGACAGCATCGCGGTTTTGGGCGATCCGGTCGATCCCGCCGTTCCTTGCAGAATGGCGTAGCCGGTGGATTCCGCGTGGGGCAGACCCGACGCCGAGCGGTGGGTGCGCGCCGCGGTTGCGAGGTCTTCGACCGTGATGCCCGGATGCGCTTCCGCTCGCAGACTTTCCAGCTGCGAGCCATGGCTCAGGACAGCACCGACCCCGATCTCGGCAAACCGGGCCAGTATCGACTCCGCCCAATGCCGTAACTCGGCGCCACGCACCGGCCCCGGCAGGATCGAGATGGCCGCGCCGGTCAGCCACGCACCCTGGATCGCGGCGACGAACTCGATCGTCGGCTCGCCCACGAGACCGACCGCGGTGGGTCGTTCATGGTCGAGCAGCCAGGCCCCAATTGCCTCGGCTAACCCGTGCACTTCCGGCCAGGAGCGCCGGTGCCACCCCGAGGTCTCCTTGTCGAAGACGGCCAATTCGGAGGTCGCGGCCCGCATCGACCGCGTAACCGCTGCCGCCAGTTCGCTCATTACGGTGTTTTCGCCGCGATCGCCGCGTCCACGTCGCCGACGGTGTCGCAGGTCAGGAGCTCTTCCTCGGAGAGCGCGACACCAAGCCGCTCCTCGATGGCGACCATGCCGACAGCAAAGGCGACCGAGTCCAAGCCGACATCGTCGATCAGTCTGGCTTCCGGGGTGACCCGGGTCATGTCGACGTTGAGGTCGTCGCGAAGAATGCTTTGCAGCGCACTGGTCACCGCGGAAGAAGAGGAGGCCATGGCGAGGGACCTTACACGGTCAGCTAAGGCAAGGCTAGCCTTGGTTCCGAGCTGAGAGTTACGCCACTCATGCCGCGTGCGAACTGGACTGCAATTCGCGCAGCGCGGTTCGCAGGCCCCGGCGCTGCCCCGTCGCAGGGTCGACGAAGCTCTCTCGCAGGCCCTCGCGGACACGGAACTTCAACTCGGAGTTGGTCTCCGGGGCGTCGTCCGGCGTCCCTTTGAGCAGTTTGTCCGGCAACGCGAGCTTGAGGATCGTCCAGAACGACTGCATGTATTGCCGGCCAAGGGATCCCGTGGTGTAGGGCAGGTCGTACTTCTCACACAGCTCGCGCACCCGCACCGAGATCTCCGCGTAGCGATTGCTCGGGAGGTCCGGAAAGAGGTGGTGCTCGATCTGATAGCAGAGATTTCCGCTCATGAATGCCAGCAGGGGCCCAGCGTTGAAGTTCGCCGACCCCAGCATCTGGCGCAGATACCACTCGCCCTGCGACTCGTTCTGGAATTCCTCTTTCGTGAACTTCTCGGCACCGTCCGGAAAGTGGCCGCAGAAGATCACCATGTAGGACCAGTAGTTGCGGATCAGGTTGGCGACCATATTGGCCCGCAGGGTGTGCTTCCAATTGCGTCCGGCCAACGCCGGAAATACGGCATAGTCCTTGCCGACCTGCTTACCGACCTTCTTAGCGATGATCCGCAGGTCCTTGCGCACTTGCGCCCAGGCCTTGTCATGCCGACGGACCGCCGAAAGCTCCAATCCGTGTGCCGCAACGCCCCATTCGAACAGCGTGCCCAGCAACAGGTTGTAGATCGGATTGCCAATCATCCACCGCGCCCAGGGTTCGTCGCGGGTCACCCTCATGATGCCGTAGCCGACGTCGTCATCCATGCCGACGATGTTGGTGTACTTGTGGTGAATGAAGTTGTGCGACTTCTTCCAATGGACGCTCGGCGAGGTGGTATCCCATTCCCATTCGGTGGAGTGGATCTCCGGGTCGTTCATCCAGTCCCATTGACCGTGGGTGATGTTGTGTCCGAGTTCCATGTTCTCGATGATCTTGCCGGTGCCGAGCATCGCCGTCCCCACGGCCCACGCGTACCTATTGCGGCTGGCCATCAACACGATTCGAGCGCCGACTACCAGAGCGCGTTGCAATTGAACCGAGCGTCGAATGTAGCGGGCGTCGCGCTCGCCGCGAGAATCTTCGATGTCGGCACGAATGGCGTCGAGCTCCCGCCCGAGCGCTTCGACGTCCTCGGCGCTCAGGTGTGCATATCGCTTTACGTCCGTGATTGCCATCAGTTTCCCCCTCAGATCTTCAGTGTGCAGTTGCCGGATGCGGTGGAAATGCAGGTTTGGATCCGGTCGCCTTCACCGTGTTCGGTCCCGGACCTGAAGTCGCGCACGTGCCCGGACTCCAGCGGCAGCACGCAGGTTTGACAGATGCCCATCCGGCATCCGAACGGCATCTGAATGCCCACCTTTTCTCCGGCTTCCAAAAGTGAAGTGGCGCCATCGATTTCGATTTCTTTGTCGGAAATCGCGAAGGTGACGGTGCCCCCTTCGCCGCCCTTATCGGTAGCGGCAATGGTAAAGCGCTCCATGTGCAGCAGATCGCCGGCGTCCGCTTTTTTCCAAACGTCTTCCGCGGCGTCCAGCAGGGCCGTGGGGCCGCATACCCATGCCGACCGCTCTTGCCAGTCGGCCACGATGTCGGCGAGTTCGTTGAAGTCGAGGTGACCCTCGGTTTCGGTGAGCTGCAAGTGGAGTCGATACCCGTCCCGGGATTCGTCCAGCTCTCGCAACTCGTCGCGGAAGATTACGTCGTCAGCGCTGGGTGCCGAGTGAATGTGCACGATGTCGGCGTGCTGTTTTCGGGCATTGAGCGTCCGCAGCATGGCCATCACCGGTGTGATGCCGCTGCCCGCGGTGACAAACAGGATCTTGGCCGGCGGCGGGTCGGGTAGCGCGAACTCCCCCTTCGGCGAAGCCAGGCGCACGATGATCCCCGGCTCCACACCGTTCACCAGGTGGGTCGACAAGAAACCCTCGGGGGTGGCCTTGACGGTGATCGTGATGTTCTTGTTGTCGCGCCGTGGAATAGACGTCAATGAATACGAGCGCCAGTGCCACCGGCCGTCGATCCGCAACCCGATACCGACGTACTGGCCAGGCCGGTACTTACCCGAGAAGCCCCACCCCGGCTTGATCGTCACGGTTGCCGAGTCCGCGGTCTCGGGATGCACATCCACGATCAGGCCGCGCAGTTCGCGAGCCGACCACAGCGGGTTGAGCATTTTGAGATAGTCATCGGGGAGCAACGGCGTGGTCGCACGGGCTGCGAGCCCGCGCGGCACGTTGACCCAGGACTTGGCGGTCTCGACGCCCCTTGCCGGCGCCGTGCTCCATCGAGTGAGGCTGCGCAGGGTAGAACCCATCATTTGTCCCTGTGGTCTATTAAGGTTTCCGTGCGTCGGCTGAGAACACGGTTGTCAGTCGGCTTCCCCACGACAGCATTCAATAAACAGTTGTTCGCTGAAATGGACGGCGGCCGGCGCTGCGTAGGCCCCCGCGCGGTACCGTCGAGGGGTGTCCAGCGAAGCCCCTCGGCGGCGCCATCACCGGCCCGCGCTGATCGTCCTGGCGATCGCTTCGGCCTGCGGCTGCCTGGCCTTGGGCTGGTGGCAGTGGACCCGCTTTCAATCGGCGTCGGGCACCTTCCAGAACCTCGGCTACGCGTTGCAGTGGCCGCTGTTCGCGTGGTTCTGCCTCTACGCGTACCGCAACTTCGTCCGCTACGAAGAGGCTCCGCCGAAACCGCGCAACCAGGGCGCGGTCACCGAGATCCCGGACGGGCTGTTACCCGAGCGGCCCGCGCCCGCACAGCAGCCCGCCGACGACCCCGCCCTGCGGGAGTACAACGCTTACCTAGCGCAGCTCGCAGCCAACGATGCCGAAAAGCAGAACAGGACCACTGCATGACCACGCCCGAGACACCCTCCGAGACCAGCGAAGCCGTCTCCGCCGACCGCATCCGCCCAGCCTTGCTCGGCTACCGAATCATGGCGTGGACGACGGGTCTGTGGCTGATCGCACTGTGCTACGAGATCGTCTCGCACCTCGCGTTCCACCACGAGATCCGGTGGATCGAAGTGGTGCACGGCTGGGTGTATTTCGCTTACGTGCTCACGGCTTTCAACCTGGCCATCAAGGTCCGCTGGCCGATCGGCAAGACCATCGGCGTGCTGTTGGCCGGCACGATCCCGCTGCTGGGCATCATCGTCGAGCACTTCCAGACCAAGGACATCAAGGCCCGCTACGGGCTGTGAGCTCGCTGCCGCGCGGCTAGGCCAGCTCGCGTAAGGCGGGCAGCAGCAGGGCCAGCGCGCGACCCCGATGCGAGGCCGCGTCCTTCTCCGCGGGACTCAACTGCGCCGCGGATCGCTCGGAGCCGGCCGGAACGAAAACCGGGTCGTAGCCGAACCCGCCGTCGCCGCGTGGCACCCGGGCGATCGCGCCCTGCCACTCGCCGCGGACGACGACTTCCCCGCTGCCCGACACCAGCGCGCAGGCCGACACGAACGCCGCGGAGCGCCGTTCGTCGGGCACATCGCGGAGCTGGGCAAGCAGCAGCGCGGTGTTGCCGGCGTCGTCGCCGTGGGTGCCCGCCCAGCGCGCCGACAGCACGCCGGGCATCCCATTGAGGGCAGTCACCTCCAGGCCGGAATCGTCGGCCACGGTCGCTAACCCGGTAGCGGCGAACGCATCCCGCGCCTTGGCCAACGCGTTGTCCTCGAACGTCGCACCGGTCTCGGGCGCCTCGTCGAACGGCGCCACCTCGTTGAGCGACACCAGCGTCAGCCCCGACAGCCCGGCACCGTCGAGCACTCGGCGCAGTTCGGCCAGCTTCTTGGGGTTGCGGCTGGCGACCAGCAGCCGTGACGATCGCGAGGGTGGCGAAGCCGGGCGCGGCGGGTCGTCACCATCAGGCACGGTCAGCTGCCGAACGCCTTCGGCGCGGTTGGCCCGTCGGGCAGCACGCCCGGGTACGGCAACTCCAGCGCCGCACGCTGCGCGGCGAAAAGTGTGTCGCACGCACCGAGCGCCATGTCGAGCAGCTTGTCCAGCGTCGAGCGTGGGAACGTCGCACCCTCGCCGGTGCCCTGGACCTCCACCAGGGTGCCCGTGTCGGTGGCGACGACGTTCATGTCGACCTCGGCGCGCGAATCCTCCTCGTAGGGCAGGTCGACGCGGATCCTGCCGTCGACCACACCGACGCTCACCGCCGCGATCGCGCACGACAACGGTCGTGGATCCGAGAGCTTGCCCGCCGCCGACAGGTAGGTCACCGCATCGGCCAGCGCCACATAGGCACCCGTGATCGCGGCGGTGCGAGTGCCACCGTCGGCCTGCAGCACATCGCAGTCGACGGCGATGGTGTTCTCCCCCAGCGCCGCCAGGTCGATGCACGCACGCAGCGAGCGCCCGACCAGCCGGCTGATCTCCTGGGTGCGCCCGGACAGCCGGCCCTTCACCGATTCGCGGTCGGAGCGGGTATGGGTGGCCGACGGCAGCATCGCGTACTCCGCGGTCAGCCAGCCCAGGCCAGACCCCTTGCGCCAGCGCGGTACTCCCTCGGTGACACTCGCGGTGCACAGGACTTTGGTTCCACCGAATCCGATCAGCACCGAACCCGCGGGATTCTCGGTGAAGCCCCGGGTGATGACTACCGGGCGAAGCTCGTCGTCATTGCGACCGTCTTCTCGTTTCGACACCCAATCACCCTAGCCACCCCGGCCCGGCGGGGCGTCGGGGAACCGGTCGGTCGAATCAGACTCGTTCGGAGTGCCGAACGTCGAAGGTCTCGTTGCACACCACGGCGTGCACCGGACCGTCGAACTCGGCCTTGGCTTCGCTGATCACGTCCTCACGCGAGGTCCACGGCGGGATGTGGGTCAGCAGCAGCTCGCGAACGCCGGCCTGCGCGGCGACCCGGCCCGCCTCGGTGCCGGACAGGTGCAAGGCGGGCGGACGGTCGGGCGCGTGCGTCCAGGACGCCTCGCAGAGGAATACGTCGGCGTCGCGCGCCAGCTCGACGAGCTGATCGCAGACCCCGGTGTCGCCGCTGTAGACGAACGACGCTCCGCCGGGATCGGTGATCCGCAAGCCGTAGGACTCGGTGGGGTGTGCCACCACCCGTGGCGTCACGGTAAGTGCACCGACCGCGACCGGCTCGCCGTCGACCCAGTGATGGACGTCGAATATGTCCGAGCAATCGTCGATTTCACCGCCGTAGGGTGACGACGCGGCGCCCAGCCGCGACCAGGTGTCGCTGGGGCCGTACAGCATCGCCTTGCCGAGGGGCTTCGACGACGGGTGGTAGCGGCGCCACACGAACAGCCCCGGCATATCGAGACAGTGGTCGGCATGCAGATGCGACAAGAGCACGTGCACGGTCCCCGGATCGGCGTGGCGCTGCAGGGCGCCTAGCACACCCCCGCCAAAGTCCAGTACCAGCGGCGGAGTGTCCGGAGCCCGAAGCAAATAACCCGACGCTGGCGAGTCCGGACCGACCACGCTGCCCGAGCAGCCGAGCACGGTTATTCGCACAGGCACTACTGTGCCATGCCCGGAACCACCATGAGAAAAACATCGCACGATTGATGTGATGAGAATCTCTCTGCGGCCTAGCCGATGGGCGAGTGTTGCACCGGCCGGACGCCGCCGACGGCGGGCCCCAGGAATCGCGCCGCCAGTTTCGTGAAGGCCTCGGGGTCGCCGGTAGCTTCGAAGACGCGGGTGGCCGCCGGCGCGTCATGCGGGCGCAGCAAATCCTGTTCGGTGAGTACCCGAAGCACTTCCTTCGCGGTTTCCTCGGCGCTGGAAACGAGCGTCACAGTTTCGCCCATCGCCAGTTGAATCAACCCCGACAGCAGCGGGTAGTGCGTGCAGCCCAGCACCAGCGTGTCGACCTGAGCGCGCTGCAGTGGCTCCAGATAGCCCTCGGCCAGTCCCAGCACCTGACGCCCGCTCGTCACGCCCCGCTCGACGAAGTCGACGAAGCGCGGGCAGGCCACCGCGGTGATCTCGGTGTCGCGGGCGGCGGCGAACGCGTCCTGGTACGCGTGCGAGGCGATGGTCGCCTGGGTACCGATGACACCGATGCGGCCGGTGCGGGTGGTCGCGACGGCGCGGCGCACGGCCGGCAGGATCACCTCGACGACGGGCACGTCGTAGCGCTCGCGGGCGTCGCGCAGGCAGGCCGCGGAGGCGGTGTTGCACGCGATCACCAACGCCTTCACGCCGCGGCTGACCAGATCGTCACCGATGGCCAGCGCGTGGGCGCGCACCTCGGGAATGGTCAGGGGACCGTAAGGGCCGTTGCCGGTGTCGCCGACGTAGACGATGTCCTCGTCCGGCAGTTGGTCGATGATCGCGCGGGCGACGGTCAATCCCCCGACGCCGGAGTCGAAGACCCCGACGGGCGCCAGTGCTGAACTCATGTCTTGAGCCGCGGCGCGTTGCCGGCCTTGCGCTTCGCCCGGGCCTTGCGTTCGGGAGCGGACAACAGATACGCGGCCACGATGCCGGCGACGGCACCGCAGAGGTGGCCCTGCCACGACACCCCGCCACATTGACCGAGCACCGGCATGGCACCCCACAGCACGCCGCCGTAGACGAACAGCACCACCAGGCCGATGACGATATCGCTGAGCTTCCGCACGAAGATCCCGAAGACCAGCAGGAAAGCCAGCCAGCCGAAGATCAGGCCGGACGCCCCGATGTGATCGGTCGGCCCGCAGTTGCTACCCCAGTTGCCGATCAACCAGGTGCCGAAGCCACCCAGGATCCACACGATTGCGGTGGCCCACACGAACCGGGACAAGCCGGCCAGGGTCATCAGAAAACCGAGCACCAGCAGCGGGACGGTATTGGCCATCAGGTGCTGCCAGTTGGCGTGCAGCACGGGCGCGAAGACGATCCCCCACAGGCCGTCGGTTTCCAGCGGCCTGATGCCGTTGGCGTCCAGCGAATGTCGCGACAGCTGGTCGAACAGCTCGATCAGGTACAGCAGCGCGACGAAGGTGAGGATGGTGGCCCCGCCGACCATCCAGTCGGGCCGCTTTTTCGGATGCGTAGCGGGTAGGCGCTGCTGTGCACCACTCATGCGCGCCGCTCCTCTTCATCGCTGCGCTCGGCGTCGTCGCCAGCGCGGCTCATGCCCGTAACTGCCCTTCTCGAGTGTCCTCGGCATCATCCAGGCTACCGGCATCCGCGCCCGTCAGCGGCACGTCAGCCCCCTATTCCGAATGCGCCGGGCAACGTGTCGCGGTAGGTCGGTATTCCGGCGACCGACTCGGCCGCCAGCACACCGACCAGCACCGCGCGCGCCAGGCAATCGGCGGCGGCGGCACCCACCTCGGTGACCAGCCGCGTCTCCGGAGACATCGCCGCGGGTGCGTCGGCCGGTGGCGGCACCTCGACCGCCCCGGTCGCCAGTGCGAACACGGTGTCGCCATCCAGCGGGGTGTGTGCCGGCCGGATGGTGCGGGCCAGGCCGTCCTGGGCGGCGATCGCGATGCGCCGGCAGGCCGCCGAGCTCAGGGCCGCGTCGGTGGCGACCACCGCGATCGTCGTATTGAGCGGTTCCAGCGGCGACCGGAGCTGCGCGAGCGTCTCGATCTGGTCGGCCGGCGGTGGCCTCAGCGCGAACGCCTCGATCAGGTCCGCCATCCACGGCAGGCCGGTGGCCCGGTCGACGACATCGCCCGCGGAGTTCACCGCGACGACGGCGCCGACGGTGACGCCCGACGGCAGCGTCGTCGACGCCGTTCCGATGCCGCCCTTGAGCACGCCGGCCCGCGCACCCACGCCGGCGCCGACCGTGCCGACCGCCGTCGCGCCGGCGGCCTCGCACGCTGCTTCACAGGCTTGAAAGCCGAACTCCGCCGTCGGCCGGCAATCCCAGCCGCCGACCGGCAGGTCGAAGATCACCGCGCCGGGCACGATGGGCACCAATCCGCCCTTCATCACCAGGCCGCGCTCGCGCTCCTCCAGCCATCGCATGACGCCGTCGGCGGCCGCCAAACCGTAGGCGCTGCCGCCGGCCAGCAGCACCGCGTCGACGAAGCGCACCGTGTTGGCCGGGTCCAGCAGATCGGTCTCCCGGGTGCCGGGCGCGCCGCCGCGGCAGTCGACCGCGCCGACAGTGCCCGGCGGTGTCAGCACGACAGTGACACCGCTGGCCCACCCGGCGCCCAACGACGCGTCGGGATCCAGCCGCTGGAAGTGACCGACGCGGATGCCGCCGACGTCGGTGATCGCGTTCATCCGGCCTGCTTTCCCATCAGCACCAGGACCAGGTACTCCTGCAGCACGGTCAGCCACTGGTAGACGTCGAAGTGGGTGGCCATCGGATGGTCGGCGGGCAGCCGTTCCGGCCCTTCCGGCCCGACTTCGAGCATGACCCCCAGCGCCAGCCGAATGTCGTTGACGGCCGAGATCCAGGCGTTGGCCTCGTCCTCGCTCAGCTCGAACCGTCCGCCACCGTCCGGAATTGTGTGCAACAACTGCTGTGCCGCAACACGTTTGGCGTCGATAATCTCCGGCTCGTGCAGACTGCGCAGCGCAGCGTTGAGAGCCTCGGGCGTTTCGCTTCCGACGCTCGATGCGCCCTCACCCTCGGGCCGGTAGAAGTCTGGCAGCAGCCGCCGCAGCGTCGGATCTCCGGGCGGCTCCGAGTTACCGGTCTTGATGCCGGTGATTTCCTCGAGTTCATCTGAGGGAGAAGAAGATTCGCGTTCGTCGAGCAGGTCGATCAACGCGCCGACCAGATTCTTGAGCAGATCGGCCTCGTGCGGGGCCAAGGAGGACCGGAAACGGGGACCACCTGCGGTCTCAACCCGCTTCCATTTGCGCACAGGAAATCCCGGATACCCCTCGAATCTCAGCGGTCCTGCTGCAGCGTCGCCCACAAACCGGCGGCGTGCAGCTTGGACACGTCGACTTCCATTGACTCGCGGCTACCCGCCGACACCACCGCCTTGCCCTCGTTGTGCACCTGCAACATCAGTTTGGTGGCCTGCGGCTCGCTGTAGCCGAACAACTTCTGGAACACATACGTCACGTAAGTCATCAAATTGACCGGGTCGTCCCACACGACGGTGACCCATGGACTGGCCGTGACCTCGACTGGAGCGGACTCGCGCTGCCCGGTGGTGCCGGGCTTGGTAGGCGCTGACGCAACAACCATGGCCTCCAGGATACCGAGAGACCCGCCACCGGCCGCCGGCCGTTACCGTTGCGGAATGAACGAGCCTGCCTTGGCCGGGCTGTTGACCGATAAGTACGAGTTGACCATGCTGGCAGCGGCGCTGCGCGACGGCACGGCCGGGCGCCGAACCACGTTCGAACTGTTCGCCCGTCGCCTGCCCGAGGGGCGGCGCTACGGTGTGGTCGCCGGCACCGGCCGTTTGCTGGAAGCGTTGCCACGGTTCCTGTTCGACGACGACGCGTGCGAGCTGTTGGCGCGATTCCTCGACGCTGAAACCCTGCGTTATCTCCGCGATTACCGGTTCACCGGCGATATCGACGGCTACGCCGAGGGCGAGTTGTACTTTCCCGGCTCGCCGGTGCTGACGGTGCGCGGCAGTTTCGCCGAATGCGTGGTGCTCGAAACGCTGGCGCTGTCGATCTTCAACCACGACACGGCGATCGCCTCCGCAGCGGCACGCATGGTCAGTGCCGCGGACGGTCGCCCGCTGATCGAGATGGGATCGCGGCGAACCCACGAACACGCCGCCGTCGCCGCGGCCCGCGCCGCCTATATCGCCGGATTCGCCGCGTCCTCCAACCTGGAAGCCGAGCGCCGCTACGGCATACCGACCGAAGGCACCGCCGCGCACGCGTTCACGATGCTGCACACCGGCGCGGACGGACCCGACGAGCTGGCGGCTTTTCGCGCCCAGGTCGACGCGCTGGGGGTGGACACCACGCTGCTGGTGGACACCTACGACGTGACGACCGGAGTGGCCAATGCCGTGGCCGCCGCCGGGACGACACTCGGGGCGGTGCGGATCGACTCCGGCGAACTCGGAGTGCTGGCCCGCCGGACGCGCGAACAACTCGACCAGCTGGGCGCCACCGGCACCCGCGTTGTGGTCTCCGGCGATCTCGACGAGTTCTCCATCGCCGCGCTGCGGGCCGAGCCGGTGGACAGTTACGGCGCCGGCACCGCGGTAGTCACCGGCTCGGGCGCGCCGACCGCGGGAATGGTCTACAAGCTGGTCGAAGTCGACGGCATACCGGTACAGAAACGCAGTAGCCACAAGGTGTCCCAGGGCGGCCACAAGGAAGCGCTGCGACTGTCGCGGCCGACCGGCACGATCACCGAAGAGGTCGTGCATCCGGCGGGCCGGCCACCGTCGATCAGCCAACCGTCCCGGGTGCTGACCACGCCGCTCGTTCGCGGCGGCGAAGTGGTGGCCGGCACAGGACACGCGGCCCTGGCCGCCGCCCGGGAGCTGGTCGCGTCCGGGTTGCACAGCCTGCCCTGGGAGGGCCTGAAATTGGCGCACGGCGAACCGGCGATTCCGACGATGCACTTTCCGGTCTGAGCGCCCGATTGCAGATAACGTCGACGACGTGTCCGCATCCGTACCCGAGCTGTTGGCCATCGCCGTGGCCGCACTCGGCGGCACCGAGCGCAGTGGCCAGCTGGAGATGGCGACCGCGGTCGCGCGAGCATTCGACACTGGTGAGCACCTCGCGGTGCAGGCGGGCACCGGAACCGGCAAGTCGCTGGCCTACCTGATTCCCGCGATCGTGCACGCGATCGCCGACGAGACACCGGTGGTGGTGTCGACGGCGACGATCGCCTTGCAGCGCCAGCTGGTCGACCGCGACCTGCCGCGGCTGGCGGACTCGCTGGCCGACGCGCTGCCCCATCCCCCGCAGTTCGCGCTGCTCAAAGGACGACGAAATTATCTGTGTTTGAACAAGATTCACGGAGGTGTTTTAGGCTCAACCGAGGAACCGGATGCCGACGAGGGACGGCCGCAGGAGGAGTTGTTCAATCCGATGGCGGCCAGCGCCCTGGGCCGCGACGTGCAACGGCTCACCGCCTGGGCCTCGACGACCGATTCGGGTGACCGCGACGACCTCAAACCCGGTGTGCCGGACCGCTCCTGGTCACAGGTCAGCGTCTCCGCCCGGGAGTGCCTCGGGGTGGCGCGCTGCCCGTTCGGCACTGAGTGCTTTTCCGAACGCGCGCGCTCCCGCGCCGGTGTGGCCGATGTCGTCGTCACCAATCACGCCCTGCTAGCCATCGACGCCGTCTCGGAATCCGCAGTGCTGCCCGAACATTCGCTGCTGGTCGTCGACGAGGCGCACGAGCTGGTCGACCGGGTGACGTCGGTGGCCACCGCGGAGTTGACGTCGGCCGCCCTGGGGGTCGCGGCGCGGCGGATCACCCGACTGGTGAATCCAGAACTGGTCCAACGACTGGAGGCGACGACCGCGACCTTCGCGGCGGCGATCCATGACGCCACGCCGGGCCGCATCGATCATCTCGACGACGAGCTGGCGACTTACCTGCGGGCGCTGCGCGACGTGGCCGGCGCGGCGCGCGCCGACATCGACACCACCAGCGACTCCAAGGCGGCCGCGGCCCGCGCCGAAGCCATTGCGGCACTGAGCGAGATCTCCGATACCGCGTCGCGGATCCTGACGTCTTTCGGGCCCGCGATCCCCGATCGTACCGAGGTGGTGTGGCTGGACCACGAGGACAACCGGGGCTCGCCGCGACCCGTGCTGCGGGTGGCACCGCTGACGGTGGCCGGCTTGCTGCGCAATCACGTGTTCACGCGGTCGACGACCGTGCTGACCTCGGCCACACTGACGGTCGGCGGCTCCTTCGACGCGATGGCCTCGGCATGGGGACTCAAAGGACCAGACGAGGCAACGGACGGCCCAGCGTGGCGTGCCCTGGACGTCGGATCGCCGTTCGAGCACGCCAAGGCCGGAATCCTATACGTGGCGGCGCATCTGCCTCCGCCGGGCCGCGACGGCACCGGCTCGGCCGAACAGCTGACCGAGATCGCCGAACTGATCACCGCCGCCGGCGGGCGCACCCTGGGTCTGTTCTCGTCGATGCGCGCCGCCCGGGCCGCCGCCGACGCCATGCGCGAACGGCTGTCCACACCGGTGCTGTGCCAGGGCGACGACAGCACCTCGGCGTTGGTCGAGCAGTTCAGCGCCGATCCCGAGACCTCGCTGTTCGGCACGCTGTCGCTGTGGCAGGGCGTCGACGTGCCGGGGCCGTCGCTGTCGCTGGTGCTGATCGACCGCATCCCGTTCCCGCGGCCGGACGATCCGCTGCTGGGTGCCCGGCAGCGCGCGGTGGCCGCCCGCGGCGGCAACGGCTTCATGGCCGTCGCGGCCAGTCACGCGGCGCTGCTGCTGGCGCAGGGCTCGGGGCGGCTGCTGCGCCGCGTCACCGACCGCGGCGTGGTCGCGGTGCTCGACTCGCGGATGGTCACCGCCGGCTACGGAGGCTACCTGCGCGCGTCGCTGCCGCCGTTTTGGCAGACCACCAACGCCGAGCAGGTCCGCGGCGCGCTGCGGCGACTGCGCACCGCGACCGACGGCCTGTCGGAGGCGGGCTAACCGGCGAGGGCGACCAGGCCGAGCTCGTTGCCGCCCGCGAGCATCGGGTGATGCGGCAGCACCCGGACGGTGTACCCGACCGCCCCGGCCACCGGCAGCGAGGTCGTCGTCGAGAACACCTGGTTGCCGCCTTCGGCCGTTCCGGTGTAAGACATTTCGACGGTGACCGGGTCCTGCAGCACATCACCGGAATCGACCCGGCCCACCACCGCCTCCACGGTGACCTCGTCGGGTGCCAGCCCCGCCAGCTGCACGGTCGCGGTGAGGGTGAGCTTCGAGCCGAGCACCGGCGTATCGGGCAGACCGGTGGAGTCGACGTCGGTGATCTTGACCATGGGCCACGCCTGTACGGCGCGCCGCCGGTAGTCGGCCAGCTCACGCGCGGCGCCGAACGCGCCCTCACCGGTGTCGGCGACGGTCTTGCGCAGCGACTGCGCCGCCGGCACGTAGTACTGCTCGACGTAGTCGCGCACCATCCGCGAAGCCAGCACCTTAGGCCCGAGCGTTTGCAGGGTGTGCCGGACCATTTCGATCCAGCGCGGCGGCACCCCGTGTTCGTCGCGCTCGTAGAACTTCGGGGCCACCGCCTGTTCGAGTAGGCCGTACAGGGCGCTGGACTCCAGCTCGTCGCGGCGTTCCTCGTCACTCACCCCGTCGGCCGACGGTATCTCCCAACCGTTTTCGCCGTCATACCATTCGTCCCACCAGCCGTCGCGGATGGACAGGTTCAACCCGCCGTTGAGCGCACTTTTCATTCCCGAAGTGCCGCAAGCCTCCAGCGGCCGCAACGGATTGTTGAGCCAGACGTCGCAGCCCCAATACAGCAGCCGGGCCATGGACATGTCGTAGTCGGGCAGGAACGCGATGCGGTGACGCACCTCGGGCCGGTCGGCGAACCGCACCACCTGCTGGATCAGGGCCTTGCCCCCGTCGTCGGCCGGGTGCGACTTCCCGGCGACGATCAGCTGGATCGGCCGTTCCTTGTTGAGCAGCAATCGTTCCAACCGATCGGGGTCGCTCAGCATCAACGTCAACCGTTTATAGGTCGGCACCCGGCGGGCGAAACCGACCGTTAGCACGTCCGGATCGAAAGCCTTTGCAATCCAGCCTAATTCAGCGTCCGATGCGCCGCGCTCCAACCACGAGCGACGCAGACGGCGCCGGACGTCGTCGACCAGCAGCGCGCGCAGTTGGGAGCGGATCCACCACAGGTGACCGGGATCGACTTCTCGCAGCCGCAGCCACACGCCCGGGTCGCTGAACGCCGAGTCGTCCGGCCCGGCCAGCTCGCGGCCCAGCTGCAACCATTGCGGCGCCGCCCAGGTGCGGGCGTGCACACCGTTGGTGATCGACCCGATCGGCACCTCGGCACGGTCGAATCCCGGCCAGAGCTCGTTGAACATGGTCCGGCTCACCCGGCCGTGCAGCAGCGAGACGCCGTTGGCGCGTTGCGCGAGCCGCAGACCCATGTGCGCCATATTGAATTTCGTCTCGTCTTCCTCGGCGCCCAGCGCGATCACCCGATCGAGCGGCACGCCCGGCAGCAAGGCGAGCTCCTGATCGTCGAGGTCCTCGTCGGAATGGTCGTCGAAGTAGAGCCGCACCATGTCCACCGGGAAGCGGTCGATGCCGGCGGGCACCGGCGTGTGCGTGGTAAATACGGTGCTGGACCGCACCACGGTCAGGGCGGTGTCGTAGTCCAGGCCCGCGTCGGTGATCAGCTCCCGAATGCGTTCGGCGCCGAGGAACCCCGCGTGCCCCTCGTTCATGTGGAACACCTCGGGCGCGGGCAGGCCTTCGACGGCGGTAAACGCACGGATTGCCCGCACCCCGCCGATGCCCGCCAAGATCTCCTGCTTGATCCGGTGTTCCTGGTCGCCGCCGTACAGCCGGTCCGTGACGCTACGCAGATCGTGCTCGTTCTCCGGCACATCGGAGTCGAGCAACAGCAGCGGGACCCGGCCCACCTGCGCTACCAGGATGCGGGCGGTCAGCTGCGCCGAGTCGGGCAGCGACAGTTGCACCAGCACCGGATCCCCGGCGGCGTCGGTGAGCAATCGCAGCGGCAGCCCCTGCGGATCCAGAGACGGATAGGTCTCGTTCTGCCAGCCTTCGGCACTCAGCGACTGCCGAAAATACCCGGAGCGGTAGTACAGGCCGACGGCGATCAGCGGCACGCCCAGATCGGACGCGGACTTGAGGTGGTCGCCGGCCAGGATGCCCAGGCCACCGGAGTAGTTGGGCAACACCTCGGCGACGCCGAACTCCATCGAGAAGTACGCGATAGCGGTCGGCATCTCGACACCGGCTTCCTGCTGCTGCTGGTACCACAGCGGCCGACTCAGGTAGTCGTTCAAGTCGGCGGACAGCTCGTCGAGCCAGCGCAAGAAGTCCTCGTCGAGCGCCAATTCGTCGAGGCGCGCGGGCTTGACCGCGCCCAGCAGCGCCACCGGATCGCTACCGCAATTGGCCCACAGCGTGGGATCGATGGTCGCGAACAAGTCTTGCGTCGCCTTGTCCCAGGACCATCGCAGATTGATGGACAGCTGTTCGAGTGCGGCGAGCCGCTCGGGCAGATGGGCGCGGACGGTAAAGCGACGGAGTGCTTTCACACATGACCACCTTACTGAGGATTGCCGGCAGCGCAGGTCGGTGTTCGACCGTTCGCCGCCGGGCGTGTGTGACCAGACACTAGGGTGGGTACGGGTAGTTATCGGGGCCGCAAAGACGCTTCCCCGGTACAGGAACTTTCCCCACAAGACGATGTTTCCTGAGACGGCAGGCATTCCGCGCCGCACCACAATCCGCGGTTTGCCCGCAATCAATCGGATGGAACGGAGTGGTGGTGCCCGGTCGTGTCGAGATCGATAACGTCGCACCCGTCGTTTCCTGCGGCGCATGCCCCGCCAAGGCGGTAGTCGGAGAAACGGTCCCAGTCAGCGCCGCGGTGTGGCGAGAAGGCCACGACGCGGTCGCGGCGACCCTGGTAGTCCGCTACCTCGGGCCGCGCTATCCGCAGGTCACCGAGACCCGCCGCGTCACGGCGGTGCAGGCCCCGGAACGATTGGCCTCCCCGGTCGACGGTAAGCCCGTCGAGCGGGTCAAACCGCTGCAGCTGCCGATGACGATGGGCCTGGAACCTTACGTCTTCCATGGCCAGTTCACGCCCGACCGGGTCGGGTTATGGACCTTCCGCGTCGATGGTTGGGGCGACCCCATCCACAGCTGGCGGCACGGACTGCTGGCCAAGCTGGATGCCGGCCAGGGCGAGAAGGAATTGTCCAACGATCTCTTGGTCGGCGCCAGTTTGCTCGAGCGTGCGGCGACCGGAGTGCCGCGCACGAATCGTGATCCGGTGCTCGCGGCCGCCGCGGCGTTGCGGGCCCCGGGAGATCCGGTAACACGCAGCGCGCTGGCGCTGGCACCCGAGGTCGACGAGATCCTGGACACCTATCCCCTGCGGGAGATCGTCACCCGCGGCGAGCAGTACGGGGTCTGGGTGGACCGACCGCTGGCCCGCTTCGGCTCGTGGTACGAGATGTTTCCGCGCTCGACCGGCGGCTGGGACGCCGACGGAAACCCCGTGCACGGCACGTTCGCGACGGCGGCCGCGGACCTGCCGCGCATCGCCGACATGGGGTTCGATGTCGTGTACCTGCCGCCGATCCATCCGATCGGCAAGGTACACCGCAAAGGGCGCAACAATTCGCCCACCGCGGCGCCCGGAGATGTGGGCTCGCCCTGGGCCATCGGTAGCGACGAGGGCGGCCACGACGCGATCCACCCAGAGCTCGGGACGATCGAGGACTTCGACAAATTCGTCGCCGCGGCACGCGATCTGGGCATGGAAGTCGCCTTGGACCTGGCACTGCAATGCGCCCCGGATCACCCCTGGGCGCGCGAACACCGGCAGTGGTTCACCGAATTGCCGGACGGCACCATCGCCTACGCGGAGAATCCGCCGAAGAAATACCAGGACATCTATCCGATCAACTTCGACAACGACCCGGCCGGCCTATACGACGAAGTGCTCCGCGTGGTCCGGCACTGGGTCGACCACGGTATCAAGTTCTTCCGGGTCGACAACCCGCACACCAAACCACCCGACTTCTGGGCCTGGCTGATCGGTCAGGTCAAGGATGCCGATCCCGACGTGCTGTTCCTGTCCGAGGCGTTCACCCCGCCGGTTCGGCAGTACGGACTGGCGAAGCTGGGCTTCACCCAGTCCTACAGCTACTTCACCTGGCGCACGGCCAAATGGGAGCTCACCGAATTCGGCAATGACATCTCCGCTCTCGCCGATTTCCGGCGGCCGAATCTGTTCGTGAACACGCCCGACATCCTGCACGCGATACTGCAGCACAACGGCCCGGGCATGTTTGCCATCCGGGCGGTGCTGGCCGCGACGATGAGCCCGGCCTGGGGCGTCTACTCGGGCTACGAGCTGTTCGAGCACCGCGCGGTACGGGAGGGCAGCGAAGAGTACCTCGACTCGGAGAAGTACGAATTGCGTCCCCGCGACTACGCGACAGCGCTCGCCGAGGGCAGGTCGCTCGAACCGTTCCTGAAGCAACTCAACGCAATTCGACGCGTCCATCCCGCACTGCAGCAGTTGCGCACTATTTACTTCCATGGCGTCGACAACGACGCGCTGATGGCCTTCAGCAAGTTCGACCCGGCCACCGGCGACTGCGTGCTGGTGGTGGTGACGCTCAACGCATTCGGGCCCGAGGAAGGCAATCTGTGGTTAGACATGGCGGCATTGGGTATGGAGTCCTATGAGCGGTTCTGGGTGCGCGACGAGATAACCGGCCAGGAATTCCAATGGGGGCAGTCCAACTACGTTCGCATCGACCCCGGGCAGGCCGTCGCGCACGTCATCAATATGCCAATCATCCCGCAGGAGTCTCGAAACACGTTGCTGCGCAGGAGGTAAGAGGACCCGAAAGGGGATACCAGCATGAGTCGAACCGAGAGCCGAACAGATCAAACGCGCCTGGCGCCCGACCCCGGCGACGTGGCCCGGCTGGTGGCGGGCACACACCACAACCCGCACAGCATCCTGGGCGCCCACGAGTACGGCGACCACAGCGTCATCCGGGCATTCCGCCCGCATGCGCAGGAAGTCGTCGCGCTCGTCGGTGACGACGAGTTCGCAATGCAGCATCTCGAATCCGGTTTGTTCGCCGTCGCACTGCCGTTCGCGAACCTGATCGATTACCGGCTGAAGGTGGACTACGGTTCCGGCGCGCACGTGACCGCCGATGCGTACCGGTTCCTGCCCACGCTCGGCGAGGTCGACCTGCACCTGTTCGCCGAGGGCCGCCACGAGCGACTCTGGGAAGTGCTCGGTGCCCACCCCCGCTCGTTCACCACGGCCGACGGCGTCGTCGACGGCGTGTCGTTTGCGGTATGGGCGCCGAACGCCAAGGGCATCAGCCTGATCGGCGAGTTCAACGGCTGGACCGGCACCGAGGCCCCGATGCGGGTGCTGGGCTCCACCGGGGTGTGGGAGTTGTTCTGGCCCGGATTCCCGGCCGACGGCCTGTACAAGTTCCGTGTGCACGGCGCCGACGGCGTCGTCACCGAACGCGCCGACCCGTTCGCCTTCGCCACCGAGGTGCCCCCGCACACCGCATCGCGGGTGACGACGAGCAGCTACAGCTGGACCGACGGGGACTGGATGACGCAGCGGGCGCAGCGCAATCCGGTCTTCGAACCGATGAGCACCTATGAGGTGCATCTCGGATCGTGGCGAACCGGGCGCACCTACCGCCAGCTCGCCACCGAGCTGACGAATTACGTTGTCGAGCATGGGTTTACGCACGTCGAGCTGCTTCCGGTGGCCGAACACCCGTTCGCCGGATCCTGGGGATACCAGGTCACCTCGTACTACGCCCCGACATCGCGATTCGGCACTCCCGACGACTTCCGGGCGCTGGTCGACGCACTGCACCAGGCCGGCATCGGCGTGATCGTGGACTGGGTTCCGGCGCACTTCCCTAAGGACGCGTGGGCGCTGGGCCGCTTCGACGGCACCCCACTCTACGAGCACTCCGATCCCAAGCGGGGTGAGCAACTGGACTGGGGCACCTACGTTTTCGACTTCGGCCGCCGCGAGGTACGCAACTTCCTGGTCGCCAACGCGTTGTACTGGCTCGAGGAGTACCACATCGACGGCCTGCGAGTGGACGCGGTGGCCTCGATGCTCTACCTGGACTACTCGCGGCCCGCGGACGGCTGGTCACCCAACATCTACGGCGGGCGAGAAAACCTCGAAGCAGTGCAGTTCCTGCAGGAGATGAACGCCACGGCACACAAGGCCGCACCGGGCATCGTCACGATCGCCGAGGAGTCGACCTCGTGGCCTGGCGTGACGCGGCCGACCAACCTTGGCGGCCTTGGCTTTTCGATGAAGTGGAACATGGGCTGGATGCACGACACACTGGACTACATCAGCCGCGACCCGATTTACCGCAGCTTCCACCACCACGAGATGACCTTCTCGATGCTCTATGCGTTCAGCGAGAACTACGTGTTGCCGCTCAGCCATGACGAGGTCGTGCACGGCAAGGGCACGCTGTGGAGCCGGATGCCGGGCAACAATCACGTGAAAGCGGCCGGACTGCGCAGCCTGCTGGCCTATCAGTGGGCCCACCCCGGCAAGCAATTGCTGTTCATGGGACAGGAATTCGGCCAGCGCGCCGAGTGGTCGGAGCAAAACGGTCTGGATTGGTGGCAGCTCGACGAGCAGGGCTTCTCCAACGGGGTGCTGCGTTTCGTCCGGGACATCAACGCGATTTACCGCGAACATCCGGCGCTGTGGAGCCGCGACACCACGCCCGACGGCTATTCCTGGATCGACGCCAACGACTCCGGCAACAACGTGTTGAGCTTCCTACGCTATGGCAAGGACGACTCGGTGATGGCGTGCGTCTTCAATTTCGCAGGCTCCGAGCACAGCGGCTACCGGCTCGGTCTGCCCCGCGCCGGTCGTTGGCGCGAGGTGCTCAACACCGACGCGACGGACTACAACGGTTCCGGGATAGGCAATCTCGGCGGCGTGGATGCCACCGAGGACCCGTGGCACGGCCGCCCGGCCTCGGCGCAGCTGGTGTTGCCGCCCAACTCGGCGCTGTGGCTAGAACCTGAGTAGATAACTGCCAGCCCCCGCGAGCAGCAGACGCAGCATCGTCGCGACCGCGCGGATTTAACGCGCTCGGCTCGAGGAGTATCAGTCGAGGAGTATCAGTAGAGCGCGTTGGCGAGGTTTCGCCGACCGACGATGACGTCGGGGTCGGTGGGATCGAAGAGTTCGAACAACTCGATCAGTCTGGTTCGTACCTGAGTGCGGTCGTCACCAGATGTGCTGCGCACCAACGCAGTCAAGCGTTCGAATGCCGCGGTGACGTCCTGGTTGAGGATCTGCACATCGGCGGCCGCGAAGGCCGCTTCGATGTCGCCAGGAGCGGCATCCGCAACGGCCACGGCATCGGGACGCTGTGCGGTTGCGCGGGTGAGGAAATCGATCTGACGGATCGCGCCCTTCGCCTCGACACTGTCCGGATTGGTCTGCAGCAGCGCCTGATAGGACTGCTTGGCCGCGTCGAAATCGCCGGCCTCGAGCTGCTGGCGCGCTTGGGCCAACGCCGGGTCAACCTCGGCATCGTCCTCGGAACCGGTTGAGCCCTTGAGCTTTCCGGCCGTGGCCGACAGCAGCTGATCCAGCCAGCGGCGCAACTGATCGGCCGGCTGCGAGCCTTGGAAACTGGACAGCGGCTGACCGGCGGCCAGGGCCACGACGGTAGGAACCGCATCGACACCGAAGATTTGGGCCACCCGGGGCGCGACATCGACATTGACCGTCGCCAGCGCCCATTTGCCGCCGTCCTCGGCGGCCAGCCCGGACAGCGTGTCGACCAGCTCGACGCAGGTCTCGCTGCGCGGCGACCACAAGGCGACCACGACGGGCACCTCGTCGGACCGGATCAGCACCTCGGCTTCGAAATTGGCCTCGCTGACTTCGATGGTTCCCGACCCCGCCGATGTCGACCGGGTCGCGGCGCCGGCGGCCGGCGGGCTCTGCTGAGCACGTTGCTTCAGACCTGACAGGTCGACCGCACCAGCCAGCGCAGGCCCGATCGAGGATCTCGGACGCGTCACGCCGTCAAGTCTGTCATGCGCGCCGACGACCAAGCCACCCGGTGTCGCGGGCGATGGCGCGCGGGAAAATCCCGGCGAAAATCGGAGCCGATCGGGCCGCCGCTCGGCTCATGAGAGCAACATCACAACGAGCACTGAAACCGGCGTCCCAGCAACCCTGACCAGTGGTCAGCCTCGGTTAGCCGGCGCGCAGGATCAGTGCGTCGCCCTGGCCGCCGGCGCCGCACAGCGCGGCGACGCCGTAGCCCGAACCGCGCCGTGCCAGTTCCAAGGCGACGTGCAGCGTGATCCGGGCGCCCGACATGCCGATCGGGTGTCCGACGGCGATGGCGCCGCCGTTGACGTTGACGATCTCGGGGTCGATGCCGAGTTCGCGCGTGGAGGCCAGCGCCACCGCCGAGAAGGCCTCGTTGATCTCCACCACGTCGAGCTGGTCAACCGTGATGCCCTCGCGGCCGAGTGCCTTCTTGATCGCGTTGGCGGGCTGGGACTGCAGCGTCGAGTCGGGCCCCGCCACGACCCCGTGCGCACCGATCTCGGCCAGCCACGACAAGCCCAGTTCCTGCGCCTTGTCCTTGCTCATCACCACGACAGCGGCGGCGCCGTCGGAGATCTGCGACGCCGAGCCCGCGGTGATGGTGCCGTCCTTGCGGAACGCCGGCTTGAGGCCGGCCAGCGACTCGGCGGTGGTATTTGCCCGAATGCCCTCGTCCTCGGTGAACTGCAGCGGATCGCCTTTGCGCTGCGGGATGCTCACGGGCACCACTTCGTCGGTGAAGACGCCGTCCTTCCACGCGGCGGCCGCCTTCTGGTGTGACCGCGCAGCGAACTCGTCCTGCTCGGCGCGGGTGAACTTGTCGACGTCGTTGCGCTGCTCGGTCAGGGCGCCCATCGGCTGGTCGGTGAACACGTCGTGCAGGCCGTCGTAGGCCATGTGGTCGAGCACCGTGACGTCGCCGTACTTGTAGCCCGCACGGCTGTCCATCAACAGGTGGGGCGCCTTCGTCATCGACTCCTGGCCACCGGCCACCACCACGTCGAACTCCCCGGCCCGAATCAGCTGATCGGCCAACGCAATGGCATCGATACCGGACAGGCACATCTTGTTGATGCTCAGCGCCGGGACGTCCCAACCGATTCCGGCGGACACGGCGGCCTGCCGGGCGGGCATCTGGCCGGCGCCGGCGGTCAGGACCTGGCCCATGATCACGTACTCGACCAAAGACGCCGGAACCTGCGCCTTCTCCAGCGCACCGGCGATCGCGATACCACCTAGATCGCTCGCCGAAAAATCCTTCAGCGAACCCATCAAATTGCCGATCGGGGTCCGTGCTCCAGCAACGATCACCGATGTCGTCATAACAACCTCCTAGCGACGCTTGGACGCCCGATTCGGCCTCCCGGAGAAGCGCAATCTTTGCCGCCAGGTTACCTTTATGTGATGACGACCGATCAAGTTGACGCCCGTCAGATCCTGGCCACCTCGCTGGTGACTGCGATCGATCACGTCGGCATCGCAGTCGCCGACCTCGACGCAGCCATCGAGTGGTACCACGACACCCTCGGAATGGTGCTGGTGCACGAGGAAGTCAACGAGGACCAGGGAATCCGCGAAGCCATGATCGCCGTGCAGGACGGCGAGCCTGGCACGGCGCAGATCCAGTTGATGGCCCCGATCGACGAGTCCTCGACGATCGCGAAGTTCCTGGACAAGCGCGGGCCAGGCATCCAGCAGATGGCCGTGTGCGTCAGCGATCTGGACGCTCTCTGCGAGCACCTGCGGTCGCAGGGTGTTCGGCTGGTCTACGAGGTTGCGCGCCGCGGCACAGCGAACTCGCGGATCAACTTCATCCACCCCAAGGACGCCGGCGGGGTACTGATGGAGTTGGTCGAGCCGGCTTCCTAGCCGGTCTCAAGATTTCACGACCACTTTCGGGTCGGGCTGCGGTTTGTCCGATTCGTCCAGCATGGCGTGTGCCAATGCCGGCGATCGTCTTCCCTGGTTTGCCAGCCGCCCCCAACTGAGTCCGCCGGCCATACCACCAGATGCGCTACGCCGGAACGGATTTCGTGATCGCAGCCGGGGCAGCGGTAGGTCTTCAGGGCACGCGCGGCGGCAACCGGGCGCACTTCGTACTCGTGACCGTCGGGCCCGGTTTCCACCCGTCGCAGTGCCGGCGACAGCGAAGGCAGCTGTTGCCGGCGAGGCGGTGTGCGGCGCCGAGCCATGGCGCCAAGTCTAATCGGGCGAGTCAGAACAGCCGGTACTCGTCGCTGTCCATTCCGCGCATCTTGTCGTAATCCAATGTGAGGCAACGTATCCCGCGGTCGGCGGCTAAAGTTCGCGCCTGAGGTTTAATCTGCTGCGCGGCGAACACGCCCTTCACCGGCGCGAGAACGGTGTCGCGATTCAGCAATTCGAGGTAGCGGGTGAGCTGCTCCACGCCGTCGATTTCGCCGCGCCGTTTGATCTCCACCGCGACCGAGCCACCGTCGGCATCGCGGCACAGCAGATC
Source organism: Mycobacterium stomatepiae (assembly GCF_010731715.1). Taxonomy (NCBI): domain Bacteria; kingdom Bacillati; phylum Actinomycetota; class Actinomycetes; order Mycobacteriales; family Mycobacteriaceae; genus Mycobacterium; species Mycobacterium stomatepiae. Next base: position 5,498,618 of record NZ_AP022587.1, on the reverse strand, counting down.
GACGGGTCCGATCGCGGTCATGTACTCGCGGCGGACCAACGTATAGCCGTCACCCAGCAGTTGGACGTGTTCGGCGAGCAGCGCCTGCAGGTGCGCCTCGACCCCGTCCTTGACCAACCCGGGATCGACACCGAGATCGTGGCTGGAGTCGTGCTCGATCTCCTCGACGGTGATGCGCAGCTGTTCGCCCGCCTTGTTCTCCACCACCCACACCGGCGTCTCGCCGATAACCTCTTCGGTCAACCAGCACGGCGGACTCATCCAGTTCAACGGCTTGTAAGCGCGGTCGTCGGCGTGCACGCTGACCGACCCGTCGGACTTGAAGAGCAGCAACCTGCGCGCCGACGGCAGATGCGCGGTGAGCCGGCCAACGTAGTCAACGGTGCACTGGGCGATCACTAGACGCACCCGACTCACCTTAGAGCGTCGTCAACGAATTAGGCTGACGCCACCATGTCGGCGAACCAGAGCATGGCCCAACGCTTGGGACGGGTTCTCGAAAGGGTCACCCGCCAGAGCGGCCGGCTGCAGGAGACGCCCGCCTACGGTTCCTTGCTGCTCGGGCGGGTGACCGAGAGTCAGGCCCGCCGGCGGGTCCGCATCCAGCTCATCCTGACCATCTTCATCCTCGCGACGAATCTGATCGGGATCGGCGTGGCCGTGCTGCTGTTGGCCGTCGCGTTGCCCTCGCCCAGCATCTTTTCCGACGCGCCCGGCTGGATCACCTGGGTCGTCGGGCCCGGATACGTCGCCGTCGCGCTGGCGCTGGGCACGTTCTGGATCACCAACCGAACGATGGCCGCCCTGCGGTGGGCGATCGAAGAGCGCACGCCCACCCTCGACGACGAGCGCAACACCTTCCTGGTCCCGTTCTGGCTGGCGATCGGGGTGCTCGTGCTGTGGGGCATCGGGACGGCACTACTGACCACGCTCTACGGGCTGATCAACACGTTGTTCATCCCGATCGTGGGCTTCTCGGTGAGCATCTGCGGCATTCTGGTGGCCACCGCCTGCTACCTGTTCACCGAGTTCGCCTTGCGACCGGTGGCCGCCCAGGCCCTCGAGGCCGGGCGCGCCCCGCAGCGGCTGGCGCCGGGCATCATGGGCCGGACCCTGACGGTCTGGCTGCTCGGTTCCGGTGTGCCGGTATTCGGCATCGCAATGATCGCCTTCTTCGCGCTGGTGCTGGGAAATCTGAGCGAGACCCAACTCAGCGTCGCGGTGCTGATCGTCGCGACCGTGACGCTGATCTTCGGCTTCATCCTGATGTGGATCCTGTCCTGGTTGACGGCGACACCGGTTCGGGTGGTGCGCGCGGCCCTCAAACGCGTCGAGCAGGGCGATCTGCGGGGCCAGCTGGTGGTGTTCGACGGCACCGAACTCGGGGAGCTGCAGCGCGGTTTCAACTCAATGGTCGATGGGCTGCGCGAGCGCGAGCGGGTTCGGGATCTCTTCGGCCGCCACGTCGGGCGCGAGGTCGCCCTGGCCGCCGAACGCGAGAAGCCGAAACTGGGCGGCGAAGAGCGCCACGTGGCGGTCGTGTTCATCGACATCGTCGGCTCCACCCAGTTGGTGACCAGCCGGCCGCCGACCGAAGTCGTTCAGGTGCTCAACCGGTTCTTCGCGATCGTCGTCGAGGAAGTCGACCGATACCACGGCCTGGTCAACAAGTTCGAGGGCGACGCATCGCTGGCCATTTTCGGCGCGCCGAATCATCTCGACCGTCCCGAAGACGAGGCGCTGGCCGCGGCGCGCGCGATCTGCCACCGGCTGGCGCACGAGATGTCCGAGCTCGAGGCCGGCATCGGCGTGGCGGCCGGTCGGGTAATCGCCGGTAATGTCGGCGCGCAGGAGCGTTTCGAATACACCGTGATCGGCGAACCGGTGAACGAGGCGGCCCGGCTGTGCGAGCTGGCCAAATCGCACCCGGGCGGACTGTTGGCAACCGCGGAAGCAGTTCAGGGTGCGAGCGAAAGCGAGAGTGCCCGTTGGTCTTTGGGGGGCGCCGTGACACTTCGCGGGCACGATCACCCCACCCGGCTAGCCTCGCCGGTGGCCAGCGAGTAGCCGTGGCAACACTCGTCGCCTTTCACGCTCATCCCGACGACGAGGTGGTCCTCACCGGAGGCACGATCGCCGGAGCGGTCGCGGCGGGGCATCGGGTAATCCTCGTGACCGCGACGGACGGACGCGTGAGCGACGAGGACGACGACACCCGCATGGACGAATTGCTCTCGAGCGCAAGCGTTCTCGGCGTGCACCGCGTCGAGTGCCTTGGCTACGCCGACAGTGGCTACGGGCCGGTCTTCTACCCGGACCCGCCCGGCCGGGTCAGGTTCGCGCGGGCCGAGGTCGAAGCGGCAGCACAGCGGCTGGCCGCCATTCTTCGTGACGAGAACGCACAGCTCCTGCTGAGCTATCAGGCCAACGGCGGCTATGGGCACCGGGATCATGTGCAGGTCCATCACGTCGGCAAGCGTGCCGCCGAGTTGGCCGCAACCCCGCGGGTGCTCGAGGCGACGATGCCACGCGAATTACTGCGCCGGCTTTGCGATGTATGTCGACTGCTGCGACTTCCGGCACCCTACGACGCGGACACGGCGCGCACCGCATACGCACCGCAGGCGACGATCACGCACCGAATCGACGTGCGGCCCTTCGCCCGGCAAAAGCGCGATGCCTTCGCCGCACATCGCTCCCAGATCGGCGGCGGGCTCAGCGCGCGGTTGTTCGGGTTGGTGATGCTGTTGCCGCCCCAATTGTTCGGACTGGTGTTGAGCCACGAATGGTTCGTCGATCCCGCCGCACAGCCGGGCACCATGCGCCGCAGCATCTTTGACGTGCCCGCGCGAGGTGACTGACAACTACGCGCAGTGGTGACGGAGATGGGCGCGCAGAGCCGAGGCGATTTCGGCCAGCGCCGAAGCGCAGGCGCCGCCGAGAGCGTCGAATTGGCCGAAGCCGTGAATCAGCGAGCCGAATCGGCGTAGATCGACAATGTTGCCGGCCGCTTCGAGCGCCGCGGCATACGACTCGCCCTCGTCACGGAGCGGGTCAAACCCGGCGGTAGCCACAATGGCCGGCGGCAAGCCTGCGAAGTCCCCACTGCGCAGCGGAGAAACACGAGGGTCGGCGGCGTCGATTCCGCTGCCGTCGAGGTAGTACGACCAGAGCAGGCCGAGGTCTTTCGCGGTCAGAAGAAAGCCCTTCGCGAACAGCTTTCGCGAGGCGGTTTCGCCGGGTAAATCTGTTGTCGGATAGAGCAATAGTTGCAGTGCCGGGGTGATGCCTTCGTCGCGAGCTTGATGCGCGACGACGGCAGCCAGGTTGCCGCCGGCACTGTCACCTCCGACACAGACTCTGTCGGGATCGGCGTGCAGCTCGTCCGCATGCGAAAGGGCCCATCGGTACGCCGCGTAAGCATCCTCCAGAGCGGCAGGAGCGGGGTGCTCGGGTGCGAGTCGGTAATCGACCGACAGCACCTGGACGCTGGCATCGCGACATATCAATCGGCAGAGCCTGTCGTGCGTATCAAGGTCACAGAACACGAAGCCGCCGCCGTGGTAAAACACCAGGAGCGGTGCACGGCCAGCCTGCGCGGGCCGGTAATGCCTTGCGGTGATGGGACCTTCGGCTCCCGATATGGTCAGGTCGGTGACCAGCGGCCCCGCAATCGGATTGCGGTTGAACGGCGCGACCGTCTGGCGGATGTTGTCACGCACGACGGCCGGCCGGTCGCCGTCAGTGAGGTCCTGCAGTCCCATCGCTTTTCGCGCGCCGAGCATGATCTGCAAGGTAGGGTCGAGCACGTTTCCGTCGATCGTGGTCGCCCGCCGGCCTATCAGTTTCCGCTTCGCCCGATCTGATACCAGCGGTAATGCCCTGGCACCCAAGCTGTTTCCAGCGGTGTTGACGGCGGTCATCAATCTGGAATTGGCCTCTGGCATTTGACGCACGCTCCCCCGGGTCTTCCGGCGTCATGCTGCTCTTGGATTTCGCATTCATCGCCCAGACTTCAATGGTGCGCCGCCCGGGGGCAATCTATCGGCCGGACTGCGCAATGTTCAGGCCATATTGCGAAGGCGCCTGATGTTTACGACAGGCTGCGAACCCGCACGGGCGCAGCGACTCTCACCAGCGACGCCACCAATAGCAGGGCGAGGATCAGCAGCGTTCCCACGAACCACACGGTGCCCGCCCAGCCGCCCACGTTGTAGACCAGCCCGCCCAACGCGCCCGCCACCGATCCGCCCAGGTAGTAACTGAACAGGTAGAGCGCGGAGGCTTCGGCGCGATCCCGGCGTGCCACCGCGCCCACCCATCCGCTGGCGACCGCGTGCGCGGCGAAGAAGCCGCCAGTGAAGACGCCAGTGCCGACGACGATCACGGGCAGTGCATCCGGCAGCGTCATCAGCAGGCCCACGACCGTGACCGGCAGGGCGCCGCCCAGCACCAGCATGCGCCCGCGGCGGTCGGCGAGCCGTCCGGCCACAACCGACGTCCCGGTGCCCACCAGGTACAGCAGGAACAGCAGGCCCACCACCGACGGCGCCAGCGCGAACGGAGCGGCGGCCAGCCGGTAACCGAGATAGTTGTACACGGTGACGAATCCGCCCATCAGCGTGAAAGCGAGAGCAAAAAGCTTCAGCAACAACGGATTTCGCACATGCGCCCGCAGAGTCTGGGTGGTCGCCCGCGTGCTCACCGTCTTCGGGGTGAAGAACTGGGACCGGGGCACCAGGAGGGCGAATACCACCGTCGCGGCCAACGTCATCAACGAACACACCAACAGTGCCACTCGCCAGCTGCTGACTTCGAGGGCCAGCGCCGGGATGATCCGCCCCGCGCAGCCACCGATCGTCGTCCCGGCAATGTAGCGTCCCATCGCCGAACTCAGCGACGAAGCGTGCACCTCCTCGGCCAGAAACGCCATCGCGACCGCGGGGATCCCCGCGAGCGCGACGCCTTGGGCCGCCCGCCCGACCAGCAGGACCCCGAGCGAGGGGCTGAACGGCAGCAGCAACCCGATCACGCTGGAGGTGATCCCCGAGACCAGCATCACCGTGATGCGCCCGTAGCGCTCGGACAGCACGCTGGCCGGGACGATGGACAAGGCCAGCATTCCGGTGGTCAGCGAGACCGTCAGCGCCGAGGTGGCCGGGGAGATTCGGTAGTACGCGGACAACGCGGGAAGCAGCGCCTGCGTGCAGTACATCGCGGCAAAACTCGCCAGACCGGCGCCGCACAGCGCCGCGGTCATTCGCCGGTATCCGCTGCTCCCGGCTTGGTGGGCGGTAGGAGTCGCGACGAGCCAAGGCATAGAGACGATGCTGCGCGCCGGTTCACCGAATCGGAAATGAATTATTGCCGAGATTATGATGCATTTACGACATAAGTAAAGGTGGCGGCCATGGCTGATGGCGACTACGAGTGGTTCTTCACACTCGCCGAGCTCCAGCACGTCACGGCGGCGGCTCAACAACTTCATATTGCGCAGCCGACGCTGACCCGGATGCTGGCGCGTCTGGAACGCCGGCTCGGGGTACCGCTGTTCGACCGCCACGGCCGACGGCTCTCGCTGAGCACCTATGGCCGGATCTTCTACGAGCACGCCCGCCGGGCCCAGTTAGAGCTCGATTCGGCCCGACGCGAAATCGAGGACCTGAACAATCCGACCGCCGGGGAGATCCGGCTGGGCTTCTTGAGTTCGTTCGGATCAATCGTCGTCCCCCGGTTGATCGCAGGCTTCTCGGAAGTCTCACCGCGCGTGACGTTCACGCTCGAGGAGGGCGCCGCCGAGACGATCAGCGGTCGGGTACTGGACGGGTTTCTCGACGTCGCGGTGGTGTCACCGCGACCGCAGAAGCCAACCCTGGCCTGGCGCAGCCTATTTCGTCAGCGTCTCGGCATCGCGGTGTCCCGCGACCACCGGCTAATGGATGCGACGGCGGTGTCGATGACGGACCTCGCCGACGAGCCGTTCATCACGATGCATCCGGGATTCGGCATGCGGCAGCTGCTCGACGAGCTTTGTGCCGCAGCACAATTCCAGCCGCGCATCGTCCTGGAATCGGCGAACCTGAGCACCAACGCCGGGCTGGTGGCAGCCGGGCTGGGCATCAGCCTGACACCGATCGACGGCAGCGAGCATGCGCCCGGGGTCAGTGTGTTGCACCTCGCCGATGCCGACGCCTATCGCGATATCGGGCTGGTCTGGGATTCGGGCCGGCCGTTGTCCCGCGCCGCCCGGGATTTCGTCGCTTCGGCCGCAACGTCTTAGCTGCCGGGCCGCCAGAGTTCCACCGTGGTGCGGGCACCACCCGGCAGCTCGAGAATCTCAATCGGCGTGTCATCCGGGTCATGAATGAAAAACATTCGTACACCGCCGATATCGACCACCGGCTCGGTGTGCACCTCGGGGTGCTGGCGCCGCACGGCCGCGTAGGCCTCGTCGAGGTCGGCGACGCGAAACGAGATATTGGTGTAGCCACGGTGCGGGCCGGCGGGGCGGCGGGAACGTCGCCGAGGAAGAGCAGTTCGACCATGGCTCCCCCGATCAATCCGCCGACCATCCGGCCCTTCTGGGCCGCGCCGCCGGTCACCGCATCGAGTCCGGCGCCCTCGAGTTCGACATCGAATATCACGTCGATGCCCAGCGCCGCGGTGTAGAACGCCAGCGACGTGTCCATGTCGGAGACGCCGATGCAGACATGGGAGAAGTTCTCGACGGCGATGGGCCTCGGCGCGGTCGTGCGGACTCCATTCGTGGGCTAACCGAACTTCACGGTCTTCATCGCAATCTGCGAGCGGTTCCTCGATATCCCGGGACGGGTCGACAGTTTGTCCGTATACAGCTTCTCGTAGCGACCAGGTCGGCGGGCGCGATCAGCACTATGTAGTCGGGAGTGCCCATCATGCGGCAACATTCGATGACCTCCGCAAGCGCCACGACCGCGCGCTCGAATGCTTGGATCGCCGCCGAGTCGATCGGCCCCAGGTCGACATAGGCGGTCACCTTGACCCACGCCCGAGCGCGTCAGCGTTGATGATGCGCGGTAGCCCACCGGCCCACGATCATGTCGCTTTTCCGCCAGTCTTGTCGGCAGGCAGGTGTAACTGTGGAAGCGTGCACGACGATTTCGAACGCTGCTACCGAGCGGTCCAGTCCAAGGACGCGCGGTTCGACGGCTGGTTCGTCACCGCCGTGCTCACCACCCGCATCTACTGCCGACCCAGCTGCCCGGTGCGCCCGCCGTTCGCTCGCAATGTGCGGTTCTTACCAACCGCGGCGGCCGCGCAGCGAGCGGGTTTCCGCGCTTGCAAGCGCTGCCGTCCCGACGCCTCGCCAGGTTCGCCCGAATGGAACGTGCGCGGCGATGTCGTAGCGCGGGCCGTGCGCCTGGTCGCCAACGGCACGGTGGACCGCGACGGCGTGGGCGGCCTGGCCGCCCACCTCGGGTACACGACCCGGCAGCTGGAGCGGCTGTTGCAGGCCGAGGTCGGCGCCGGACCGCTCGCGCTCGCTCGCGCGCAACGCAGCCAGACTGCGCGGCTGCTGATCGAGACGACCGATCTGCCGTTCGGCGATGTCGCATTTGCCGCGGGGTTTTCCAGCATCCGCCAGTTCAACGACACCGTTCGGCTGGTGTTCGAAAGCACACCCACCGAGTTACGCAAACGCGCTGCGGCCCGGTTCGGATCCTTAAGAACCGAAGCGAATTCGCCTGGGACAGTGCGCCTTCGGCTGCCGGTGCGTACCCCCTTCGCCTCCGAGGGCGTCTTCGGCCACCTGGCCGCGGGCGCCGTTCCCGGGTGCGAGGAGGTGCGCGATGGCGCGTACCGGCGCAGCCTGCGGCTTCCGGTCGGCAACGCCGTGGTAGCGCTGACTCCGGCCGTCGACCACGTGCGTTGCACACTCGTGCTCGACGACTTCCGCGATCTGACCACCGCGATCACCCGGTGCCGGCGGCTGCTTGACCTCGATGCCTATCCGGAAGCGATCGTGGACACCCTGAGCCGCGACCCGCTGCTAGCACCGGTCGTGGCCAAGGCGCCTGGGCAACGCATTCCGCGCGGTCGACGAGGCCGAGTTCGCGGTGCGCGCGGTGCTGGGTCAGCAGGTCTCGACGAAGGCCGCGCGCACCCACGTCGGCCGATTGGTCACCGCGTACGGGACACCCGTGCACGACGCCGAAGGCGCGCTGACGCATGCCTTCCCGTCGATCGAACAGCTCGCCGAGATCGATCCCATTCACCTCGCGGTCCCAAAGGCCCGGCAACGGACGATCAGTGCGCTGATCGCCGGGCTCCTCGATGGCAGCGTGGAGCTGGACGCCGGAAGCGACTGGGCCAGCGCGCGCACCCAGTTGCTGGCCCTGCCGGGAGTCGGCCCGTGGACCGCAGAGGTGATCGCGATGCGCGGCCTCGGCGACCCGGACGCCTTTCCCGCCAGCGACCTCGGCCTCCAACTCGCCGCCAAACAGCTCGGCCTGCCGACAAATCAGCGCAAACTCGTTGAGTACAGCGCATATTGGCGCCCCTGGCGCTCGTATGCCGCCCAACATTTGTGGACCACGCTCCAGCACCCGGTAAACCAATGGCCGCCACAGGAGGTCGCATGATCCATTACCGCAGCATCGACAGCCCGATCGGGCTGCTGACCCTGGCCGGCCACGGCTCGGTCCTGACCAACCTGCGGATGGTCGACCAGACCTACGAACCGAGCCGCGCCGACTGGTTGCCCGACCCAGGAGCATTCGCAGCGGCCGTCGACCAACTGGTGGCCTACTTCGCCGGCGAGCTCACGACTTTCGACCTCGAGCTCGACCTGCGGGGCACCGAATTCCAGCGCCGGGTCTGGAGGGCGCTGCTCACAATTCCGTATGGCGAAACGCGGTCGCATGGAGAAATTGCGGAGCAGATCGGTTCACCCGGCGCCGCACGCGCCGTCGGATTGGCCAACGGCCATAATCCGATCGCGATTATCGTTCCCTGCCATCGAGTCATCGGTGCGAACGGCAGCCTCACCGGGTTCGGCGGCGGACTCGGCCGCAAGCGGACGTTGCTCGAATTGGAGCGCGAGCGGTCGAATTTGACCTTATTCGATTAATTTAGAATGCAAAAACACCCCCTTTGCAGGGGGTGTTTTTGTGTATGTTCGGCGGTGTCCTACTTTTCCACCCGATAGGGCAGTATCATTGGCGCTGACAGGCTTAGCTTCCGGGTTCGGAATGGGACCGGGCGTTTCCCTGTCGCTGTGGCCGCCGTAACTCTATTTATTTTTCATTCAAGTGTACTGGTGGGGGGTGTGGTATTCGGCGCGACTCGAAAGTCACGAAAGAATAGTGGTTGCGATTGTGTTGGTAAGTTTTCGGCCGGTTAGTGCCAGTTCCCTGCACTCATTGCTGAGCTTCTAGGTCTGGCCTATCAATCCCGTGGTCTGCGGGGGGCCTTATCCCTCTAAAAGGGTGAGAAACCTGATCTTGGAGAAGGTTTCCCGCTTAGATGCTTTCAGCGGTTATCCTGTTCGAACGTAGCTATCCAGCAGTGCCTCTGGTGAGACAACTGGTGCACTAGAGGTTCGTCCGTCCCGGTCCTCTCGTACTAGGGACAGGTTTCCTCAAGTTTCTGACGCGCGCGGCGGATAGAGACCGAACTGTCTCACGACGTTCTAAACCCAGCTCGCGTGCCGCTTTAATGGGCGAACAGCCCAACCCTTGGGACCTGCTCCAGCCCCAGGATGCGACGAGCCGACATCGAGGTGCCAAACCATCCCGTCGATATGGACTCTTGGGGAAGATCAGCCTGTTATCCCCGGGGTACCTTTTATCCGTTGAGCGACACCCCTTCCACTCGGGGGTGCCGGATCACTAGTCCCGACTTTCGTCCCTGCTTGACGTGTAGGTCTCGCAGTCAAGCTCCCTTGTGCACTTACACTCAACACCTGATTGCCGTCCAGGTTGAGGGAACCTTTGGGCGCCTCCGTTACATTTTAGGAGGCAACCGCCCCAGTTAAACTACCCGCCAGGCACTGTCCCTGAACCCGATAAGGGTTCGAAGTTAGGTGTCCAATACGGTCAGAGTGGTATTTCAACAACGACTCCGCTCTAACTGGCGTTAGAGTTTCACAGTCTCCCACCTATCCTACACAAACAGTACCGAACACCAATACCAAGTTGTAGTGAAGGTCCCGGGGTCTTTTCGTCCTGCCGCGCGTAACGAGCATCTTTACTCGTAGTGCAATTTCGCCGAGTCTATGGTTGAGACAGTTGGGAAGTCGTTACGCCATTCGTGCAGGTCGGAACTTACCCGACAAGGAATTTCGCTACCTTAGGATGGTTATAGTTACCACCGCCGTTTACTGGGGCTTAAATTCTCCGCTTCACCTTACGATTAACGGGTCCTCTTAACCTTCCAGCACCGGGCAGGCGTCAGTCCGTATACATCGTCTTGCGACTTCGCACGGACCTGTGTTTTTAGTAAACAGTCGCTTCCCACTGGTTTCTGCGGCCGGTTCTCGCTCGCAGCGCAAGGCTGTTCACAATAAGTCGGCCCCCCTTCTCCCGAAGTTACGGGGGCATTTTGCCGAGTTCCTTAACCATAGTTATCTCGTACGCCTTGGTATTCTCTACCTGACCACCTGTGTTGGTTTGGGGTACGGGCCATGTATGCGCTCGCTAGAGGCTTTTCTTGGCAGCTGAGGATCACCGAATTCGCCTCAATCGGCTATGCATCACCTCTCAGGAATATGAGCGACGGATTTGCCTATCGCCCTCCCTACAGGCTTGCCCCAGTATTACCACTGACTGGTACGGCTACCTTCCTGCGTCACCCCATCGCTTGACTACTACCCACCCGGGTCCCACGCAGCCGGCGGTCTTCGCTCCCCGAAGGGATTGATAGACCACCATTTGGGTGGTTAGCAGAATGGATTCGTCAGGGACGCTCATACACGGGTACGGGAATATCAACCCGTTGTCCATCGACTACGCCTGTCGGCCTCGCCTTAGGTCCCGACTCACCCTGGGCGGACTGGCCTGGCCCAGGAACCCTTGGTCTTTCGGCGGGCAAGGTTCTCACTTGCCTAATCGCTACTCATGCCTGCATTCTCACTCCTCCAAACTCCACCATCAGTTACCCGACAGCTTCTCTGCATGGAGGACGCTCCCCTACCCAACCTTACGGTTGCCGCGGCTTCGGCGGTGTGCTTGAGCCCCGCTACATTATCGGCGCACAATCACTTGACCAGTGAGCTATTACGCACTCTTTCAAGGGTGGCTGCTTCTAAGCCAACCTCCTGGTTGTCTCTGCGACTGCACATCCTTTTCCACTTAGCACACGCTTAGGGGCCTTAGCCGGCGATCTGGGCTGTTTCCCTCTCGACGTACGGAGCTTATCCCCCGCCGTCTCACTGCCACGCTATACACCACGGCATTCGGAGTTTGGCTGACGTCAGTAACCTAGTAGGGCCCATCGGCCATCCAGTAGCTCTACCTCCGTGGTGAAACACGTAACGCTGCACCTAAATGCATTTCGGGGAGAACCAGCTATCACGGAGTTTGATTGGCCTTTCACCCCTACCCACAGCTCATCCCCTCAGTCTTCAACCTAAGTGGGTTCGGGCCTCCACGCGGTCTTACCCGCGCTTCACCCTGGCCATGGGTAGATCACTCCGCTTCGGGTCCAGAACATGCCACTCAAGCGCCCTATTCAGACTCGCTTTCGCTGCGGCTACCCCACACGGGTTAACCTTGCGACATGTCCCTGACTCGCAGGCTCATTCTTCAAAAGGCACGCCATCACTTCACAAGGAAGCTCTGACGGATTGTAGGCACACGGTTTCAGGTACTATTTCACTCCCCTCCCGGGGTACTTTTCACCATTCCCTCACGGTACTAATCCGCTATCGGTCATCGAGAAGTATTTAGGCTTACCGAGTGGTCTCGGCAGATTCACAGCAGATTTCACGGGCCCGCTGCTACTCGGGAGTTGATACAAGGCAGGTGCCGGGTTTTCGCGTACCGGGCTCTCACCGTCTACGGCAGACCATCCCAGGCCACTTCCGCTAACCACGACACTTTCTGACTGCCCCCCAGCTAGGTAGAGCTGAGAAATATCAATCCCACAACCCCGCACACACAACCCCTACCCGGTTACACATGCATGCGGTTTAGCCTGTTCCGCTTTCGCTCGCCACTACTCGCGGAATCACTTTTGTTTTCTTCTCCTACGGGTACTGAGATGTTTCACTTCCCCGCGTTACCTCCCGCACCCTATATATTCAGATACGGGTAACACGACATAACTCGTGCTGGGTTTCCCCATTCGGAAATCCTCGGATCAACGCTCGGTTGACAGCTCCCCGAGGCATATCGCAGCCTCCCACGTCCTTCATCGGCTCTCGATGCCAAGGCATCCACCATGTGCCCTTAAACACTTACGAACACAAAACCCAAAAGAAAAATTACACATTTTTGACGAACGCGCGACCCGAGGGCAACGCATCCGTCAAGATGCTCGCAACCACTATTCAATGCTCAAACACCACACCCCACCACCAAGATGGAGGGACACCACGTCGACCAAAGTCGGCCGAGTGTTGTCTCAGGGCCCAATAGTGTGTCTGGCAATTGTCTGCTGTTGTGCACCCGGCCCTCGTCCACTACAGACGAGAACCCCTCACGGCTCACACTCCACCAATTGGAGTGTTTCTCGTGGTGCTCCTTAGAAAGGAGGTGATCCAGCCGCACCTTCCGGTACGGCTACCTTGTTACGACTTCGTCCCAATCGCCGATCCCACCTTCGACAGCTCCCTCCAAAAGGTTAGGCCACTGGCTTCGGGTGTTACCGACTTTCATGACGTGACGGGCGGTGTGTACAAGGCCCGGGAACGTATTCACCGCAGCGTTGCTGATCTGCGATTACTAGCGACTCCGACTTCACGGGGTCGAGTTGCAGACCCCGATCCGAACTGAGACCGGCTTTATAAGGATTCGCTTAACCTTACGGCATCGCAGCCCTTTGTACCGCCCATTGTAGCATGTGTGAAGCCCTGGACATAAGGGGCATGATGACTTGACGTCATCCCCACCTTCCTCCGAGTTGACCCCGGCAGTCTCTCACGAGTCCCCACCATTACGTGCTGGCAACATGAGACAAGGGTTGCGCTCGTTGCGGGACTTAACCCAACATCTCACGACACGAGCTGACGACAGCCATGCACCACCTGCACACAGGCCACAAGGGAACCGACATCTCTGCCGGCGTCCTGTGCATGTCAAACCCAGGTAAGGTTCTTCGCGTTGCATCGAATTAATCCACATGCTCCGCCGCTTGTGCGGGCCCCCGTCAATTCCTTTGAGTTTTAGCCTTGCGGCCGTACTCCCCAGGCGGGGTACTTAATGCGTTAGCTACGGCACGGATTCCAAGGAAGGAAACCCACACCTAGTACCCACCGTTTACGGCGTGGACTACCAGGGTATCTAATCCTGTTCGCTCCCCACGCTTTCGCTCCTCAGCGTCAGTTACTGCCCAGAGACCCGCCTTCGCCACCGGTGTTCCTCCTGATATCTGCGCATTCCACCGCTACACCAGGAATTCCAGTCTCCCCTGCAGTACTCCAGTCTGCCCGTATCGCCCGCACGCCGAGGGTTAAGCCCCCGGTTTTCACGAACAACGCGACAAACCACCTACGAGCTCTTTACGCCCAGTAATTCCGGACAACGCTCGCACCCTACGTATTACCGCGGCTGCTGGCACGTAGTTGGCCGGTGCTTCTTCTGCAGGTACCGTCACTTGCGCTTCGTCCCTGCTGAAAGAGGTTTACAACCCGAAGGCCGTCATCCCCCACGCGGCGTCGCTGCATCAGGCTTGCGCCCATTGTGCAATATTCCCCACTGCTGCCTCCCGTAGGAGTCTGGGCCGTATCTCAGTCCCAGTGTGGCCGGACACCCTCTCAGGCCGGCTACCCGTCGTCGCCTTGGTAGGCCATCACCCCACCAACAAGCTGATAGGCCGCGGGCCCATCCCACACCGCAAAAGCTTTCCACCACAAGGCATGCGCCTCGTGGTCATATCCGGTATTAGACCCAGTTTCCCAGGCTTATCCCGAAGTGCAGGGCAGATTACCCACGTGTTACTCACCCGTTCGCCACTCGAGTACCCCCGAAGGGGCCTTTCCGTTCGACTTGCATGTGTTAAGCACGCCGCCAGCGTTCGTCCTGAGCCAGGATCAAACTCTCCAAACAAAAACTCCTCGATAAACGAGCTGTATTTCGAATCAGAGAAAATCTGACCTAACAAAAAGACGCCATATAACTGGCATCAACAAACGACCATACCCACACACGGGGAGTGCTAAAAGTATGGTCAAAAAAACAACAACAAACAAAAAACACCAAACACACTATTGAGTTCTCAAACAACACTCTTACTTGTTTCACCCTCTTCGGGGCAACCCTACCAGCTTAATACAGATCCGGCAGGAGCGTCTACCCCAATTTCTTGCGATCGCGGTGATCGCTGCGAGGGCAGCTGTACCAGCTTAGTACCAATCCGGCGAGGGAGTCAAGCCCCGGTCTCGGTCCCCTTCGAGTGGTGACCGCGCCTGTGGGGCGCTGACTTTGGTCACTGTACCCGCTCGATCTCCGCTCCCAAAATCGCCAGGTTTTCCACGAACAACGGGTAGCCGCGATCGATGTGAAAGACGTCGTGGACCTCGGTGTCGCCGTCGGCCACGAGCCCGGCGAGCACCAGGCCGGCACCGGCCCGGATGTCCGAACACCACACCGGCGCACTGGATAGTTGCGGCAATCCCCGCACCACGGCGTGATGCCCGTCGGTGCGCGCATCGGCGCCGAGCCGGATCATCTCTTCGACGAATCGGAAGCGCGCCTCGAACACATTCTCCGTGATCATCGACGTGCCATCGGCGATCGACGCCAGCGCAATCGCCATTGGTTGCAGATCCGTCGGAAAACCGGGAAACGGCAAGGTCGCGACGTTCACGGCCTTCGGGCGCTCGTACTGCGTCACGCGAAAACTATTGTCAGCCTGGGTGACGGTCGCGCCCGCGTCGTGCAGTTTGTGCAGCACCACTTGAAGATGGGCCGGATCGATACCGCTCACCGAGATGACACCACGGGTGATCGCAGCGGCGATCCCCCAGGTGGCCGCGACGATGCGGTCGCCGATCACCCGGTGCTCGGTAGGGTACAGCCGCGACACCCCGGTAATCGTCATGGTCGGCGAGCCCGCGCCCTCGATCTGCGCACCCATCTGGTTGAGCATCGTGCAGAGATCGACAACGTCGGGTTCCCGCGCGGCGTTGTGGATCGTGGTGACGCCCTCGGCGACGACGGCGGCCATCAGGATGTTCTCGGTGGCGCCCACCGAAGGGAATTCCAATTGAATCTCCGCGCCGCGCAACGTATCTGCGTGAGCGACGACGCAGCCGTGCTCGATGTTGCACGTCGCACCCAATTGCCGCAGGCCCGCCTGATGCATGTCCAAGGGGCGCGATCCGATCGCATCGCCACCAGGCAGCGCCACCTTGGCCCGCTTGCATCGGCCGACCAGCGGGCCGAGCACACATACCGAGGCCCGGAACTGCCGCACCGCCGCGAAGTCCGCGTCGTACTTGGGCTCGTCGGGTGAGGTGATGCGGGCGACGTCACCGTCGAGTTCGACGGTCGCGCCCAACCCACGCAGCACCTCGGCCATCAGCGGCACGTCGAGAATGTCGGGGCAGTTGGTGATCGTGCTGGTGCCTTCCGCCAGCAGGGTCGCGGCCATCAGCTTGAGCACGCTGTTCTTGGCGCCCCCTACTGCGACTTCGCCGGACAACCGGTTCCCGCCGGTTACCACGAATCGCTCAGCCACCCGCGTCAGTCTAGTGAAGCGGTATCGGCTTGTCAGTCAGCTAATTCACTTCGCCGAGTACGGTTTGTTCATGGCAGTACACCTGACCCGTATCTATACCCGGACCGGCGACGACGGAACCACGGGATTGAGCGACTTTTCGCGAGTCTCGAAGAACGATCCTCGCCTGGTGGCATACGCGGACTGCGACGAGGCCAACTCCGCGATCGGCGTCGCCATCGCCCTGGGCCGGCCCGACTCCGAACTCGCGGACGTGCTGCACCAGATCCAAAACGATCTGTTCGACGCCGGCGCCGATCTGTCCACACCCGTGGTAGAGAACCCGAAATACCCTCCACTACGAGTGGCTCAGTCCTACATCGACCGGCTCGAGGGATGGTGCGACAAATACAACGAGCCGCTGCCGGCGCTGAATTCCTTTGTGCTTCCCGGCGGTTCGCCACTGTCGGCGCTGTTGCACGTCGCCCGCACCGTGGTGCGCCGCGCCGAGCGAGCGGCCTGGGCCGCGGTCGATTCGGCACCGAACGATGTCAACGTGTTGCCCGCGAAATACCTGAATCGGTTGTCGGATCTACTCTTCATCCTGTCGCGAGCAGCGAACCCCGACGGAGATGTGCTGTGGAGGCCGGGCGGCGGCGCGGGTAGGCCGTAGCGGCATCGAGCCTGCGCGTAGCGCGATCGGCGCGAAAGCCGCGCCCTCACCGCAGTTTCGATGCCGACCGACGCTCAGATGCTGCGGCGGCGTGCCCGCGGTGACGGCCGGGACTCCAGCCACGACAAGAACGCGGTCAACGCCCCCTGGTCGAGCGCGATCTCGTAACCTGACCGGCGTTCCTGCGTCGTATCGCGCAGTTCCAGCACCACGATCTCGTCGGTCATGATGTCGAACTCGTCGCCGCGCGGTGCGCGCCGGGCGACGATCTCGACACCTCGCCGGGACAGCCGTCGATCCGGCCATAGACGCAGGCTGGACAGCCGATAGAAGGCGGCCTCGCCACCGCGGTAGCGGATCACGCCGTGCCGCCAGCCGTGACCTCCGACTGCCGGGATGTCGCGCATGATGCCGGCGGTTCCGCCCTGGCGCAGCTTCCACAGCCGGTAGCTAAGTGCCAGCACGGCGACCCCCAGGACGACAACGAGCACGACCATGCCAATCATGGGCGCGCTCATCGCCTTATCCGAGACGGCTAGTCGATCGCGCCAACGGCACGCAGTCTGGCGCGGCCCCTGGCGGCAGTGCGAGGGTCGTCCGACTCCGAATCCTGTTTGGCCGCAGCCTCGTCGATCTCCGACTCGAACTCGGCGGACTCGGCCAGGATGGTGACGCTCTCCTCGGTCACCGACAAGAACCCACCGTCCACCGCCACCCGCAGGTCGTCCTGGCCTTCGCGCTCGACACGCACCATCGCGTCATCGACCAGCTGGGCCACCAAAGGGATGTGGCGGGGCAGGATGCCGATCTCGCCGACGGTGGTGCGGGTGAACAAGAACGTTGCCTCACCCGACCAGATCTTTCGGTCTACGGCGACGATCTCAACGTTCAATTCAGCCATGCCACAACACCTTTCGACTCGTCGGAGTCCCTAGAGCTTGGCGCCAAGGCTCTCGGCCTTCTTGGCCAGATCGTCGAGACCACCGATCAGGAAGAACGCCTGCTCGGGCACGTGGTCGAACTCGCCCTTGGTCAGGCGGTCGAACGACTCGATGGTCTCCTTCAACGGGACCGTCGAACCGGGCTGACCGGTGAACTGCTCGGCCGCCATCATGTTCTGCGACAGGAATCGCTCGATACGGCGGGCCCGGTTGACCAGCTGCTTGTCCTCTTCCGACAGCTCGTCGATACCGAGGATCGCGATGATGTCCTGAAGGTCCTTGTACCGCTGCAGGATTCGGATGACCTCCTGCGCGACGCGGTAGTGCTCGTCACCGACGACGCCCGGGTCGAGGATGGTCGAGCTAGACGCCAGCGGGTCCACCGCCGGGAAGATGCCCTTGGAGAACACCGAACGCGACAGCTCGGTGGTGGCGTCCAGGTGCGCGAACGTCGTCGCCGGCGCCGGGTCGGTGTAGTCGTCGGCGGGCACGTACACGGCCTGCATGGACGTAATCGACTTACCACGCGTCGAGGTGATGCGCTCCTGCAGCTCACCCATCTCATCGGCCAGCGTGGGCTGGTAGCCCACCGCGGACGGCATACGACCGAGCAGCGTCGACACCTCGGAGCCGGCCTGGGTGAACCGGAAGATGTTGTCGATGAACAGCAGCACGTCCTGTCCCGCCTCGTCGCGGAACCACTCCGCCATCGTCAGCGCCGACAGCGCCACCCGCATACGGGTGCCGGGCGGCTCGTCCATCTGGCCGAACACCAGCGCGGTGTCCTTGAGCACGTTGGCTTCTTGGAGCTCGACCCAGAGGTCGTTGCCCTCACGGGTGCGCTCCCCCACGCCGGCGAACACCGACGTACCACCGAAGTTGCGGGCAATACGGTTGATCATCTCCTGGATGAGCACCGTCTTGCCCACCCCGGCACCACCGAACAGCGCGATCTTGCCGCCACGCACGTACGGGGTCAGCAGGTCGACGACTTTGAGGCCGGTCTCGAGCATCTCGGTGCGCGGCTCGAGCTCCTCGAAGGGCGGCGGCTTGCGGTGAATTGACCAGTGCTCGAAGTCTTCTCCGTATCCGGGCTCGTCCATGCAGCGGCCCAGGGCGTCGAAGACGTGGCCCTTGACTTCCTGGCCGACCGGCACCGAGATCGAGGCACCGGTGTCGGTGACCTCGACGCCGCGCACCAAGCCGTCGGTGGGCTGCAGCGAGATCGTGCGGACCAGGTTGTCACCGAGGTGCTGGGCGACCTCGAGCGTGAGCGTCTTCTTCAGCTCCTCGAACGTGATCTCGGCGTGTAGCGCGTTGAACAACTCCGGGACGGAGCCGCGCGGGAACTCGACGTCGACAACCGGCCCGGTGATCCGTACCACGCGGCCGCTGGTGTCGGTGTTGGTCGACTTCTTCTTTTCCGCAGTCGCAGTCATATTTTCTTCGCTTCCTCGTGGTGCTATCGGGCTCGGGCGTCGGCGAGCGCGTTTGCGCCACCGACGATTTCACTGATCTCTTGGGTGATCTGGGCCTGCCGCTCGCGGTTCGCCATCAGCGTCAGGGCCTTGATGAGGTCGTCGGCATTGTCGGTGGCCGACTTCATCGCCCGTTGGCGCGACGCCAGCTCCGACGCCGCGGATTCCAGCATCGCCGTGTACACGCGAGTAGTCACATACCGCGGCAGCAATGCGTCGAAAAGTGTTGTCGCATCCGGCTCGAACGAATACAGCGTGTGCAGCGCTTCGGGCTCTTCGGCGTATTCGACGACCATCGGCGCCATCCGGTGGGCCGTCGTGGACTGCGACAACATCGACTTGAATTCCGTATAGACGATGTGCAATTCGTCCACGCCCTCGACGTCGGAGTCCTCCCCGGAGCCTTCGCTGCCGGGGATGAACGCATCCACCAGCGTGGACGCGACCTCGGCGGCTTTCTCAACCGTGGGTTGCTCCGAGAAGCCGGTCCAGGATTCGGTGATGTCCCAGTTCCGGAAGCTGTAGTAGCCCAACGCCTTACGGCCGACGGTATACAGCACCGGCGTCTTGCCCTCTTGGCGCAGCAGTGAGAACAGCTCCTCGGCACGGCGGAAGACGCCGGAGTTGTAGGCGCCACACAGGCCGCGGTCCGACGACACCACCAGCACGGCCGCCCGCTTCGGTTCCGGCCGTTCGACCAGCAGCGGATGATCCAGCGCCGCCTCGCTGGACAGCGTGGTCAGCATCTTGGTGATCTCTTCGGTATAGGGTCGGGCAGCCTGAAGTCGGCTCTGGGCCTTGCCGATACGCGAGGTCGCGATCAGCTCCTGGGCCTTGGTGATCTTCTTGATCGCACCGGCGGAGCGGATCCGTCCGCGCAATTCGCGAAGTGTGGCAGCCATTGAGTACTACTTCTTCTTCTTGTCTTCCGGCGCCGGCTTGTTGACCTTGACCGACTCCTTTTCCAGGTCCTCTTCGTCGAGGGGCTCGGCGTGCTCGCCCGGAACCACCGACCCGCCACCGGTGGCGGCGAAGCCCTTCTTGAACTTGTTGATCACGTCTTCAAGCTGCTTCTCGGCCTCCTCGGAAAGCTTTCCGCTGTCCCGGATTCCGGCCAGCAGCTTCTCCTCCGAAGCCCGGAAGTGATCCAGTAGCTCGGCTTCGAAACGACCGACGTCCTCCACGCGCACCGAGTCCAGGTGACCGCCGGTACCCAGGAAGATCGAAATCACCTGCTCCTCAACGGGCAGGGGCTGGTACTGCGGCTGCTTGAGCAGCTCAACCAGCCGAGCGCCGCGATCCAGCTGCGCCTTCGAGGTGGCGTCCAGGTCGGAGGCGAAGGCAGCGAACGCTTCCAGCTCGCGGTACTGCGAAAGGTCCAGCCGCAGCGAGCCGGCCACTTCCTTCATGGCCTTGATCTGAGCGGCAGCACCGACGCGGGACACCGAGACACCGACGTTGATGGCCGGGCGCACACCCTGATTGAACAGGTCGGACTCCAGGAAGCACTGCCCGTCGGTGATCGAGATGACGTTGGTGGGGATGTAGGCCGAGATGTCATTGGCCTTGGTCTCGATGATCGGCAGGCCCGTCATCGAACCACCACCGAGCTCGTCGGACAGCTTCGCGCAGCGCTCCAGCAGCCGAGAGTGCAGGTAGAACACGTCACCCGGGTAGGCCTCGCGACCGGGCGGGCGGCGCAGCAGCAGGGAGATCGCGCGATAGGCCTCGGCCTGCTTGGACAGGTCGTCGAAGACGATCAGCACGTGCTTGCCGTCGTACATCCAGTGCTGGGCAATCGCCGAACCGGTATAGGGCGCAAGCCATTTGAACCCGGCGGAGTCGGAGGCCGGTGCCGCGACGATAGTGGTGTAGTCCATCGCGCCGCCCTCGTCCAGCGCGCGCCGGACCGAAGCGATCGTGGTGCCCTTCTGCCCGATGGCCACGTAGACGCAGCGCACCTGCTTCTTCTCGTCGCCGGTCTCCCAGTTCTGCCGCTGGTTGAGGATCGTGTCGACGCAGACGGCCGTCTTGCCGGTCTTGCGGTCGCCGATGATCAGCTGGCGCTGGCCGCGCCCGATCGGCGTCATCGCGTCGATGGCCTTGATACCCGTCTGCAGCGGCTCGCTGACGCTTTGCCGCTGCACCACCGAGGGCGCCTGGATCTCGAGCGCGCGCCGAGTGTCGGTTTCGATGTCGCCCTGTCCGTCGATCGGCTCACCCAGCGGGTTGACCACGCGGCCCAGGAACGCGTCGCCGACCGGCACCGAAAGGACCTCGCCGGTGCGCTTGACCTGCTGGCCTTCCTCGATCTTCTCGAAGTCACCCAGGATCACCGCGCCGACGCTGTGCTCGTCGAGGTTCAGGGCGACCCCGAGGACACCGCCCGAAAACTCAAGCAGCTCTTGGGTCATGACCGAGGGCAAGCCGTCGACGTGCGCGATGCCGTCTCCGGCATCGACGACGGTGCCGACCTCTTCGCGAGAGGTGTCGGAAGTAAAGGAGCCTACGTACTCCTCGATCGCGCTCTGGATGTCATCAGCGGAGATTGTCAACTCGGCCATGGCTTTTCGTCTTCCTACTTGATTCTGTCGTTCGCGGGGGTCTAGTTGGGGTTCAGTCGGGCACTTGAGCTTCGGCCGCGGCGAGGCGAGACGAGAGCGTCCCGTCGATCACCTCGTCGGCCACGGCGATCAGCAGCCCACCGAGTAGTTCGGCATCGACTTGCAGGTGCACCGTGACCGGATGACCGTAGATGCGACTGAGCACCTCGGCGAGACGCGTGCGTTGGGCGTCGCTGAGATCGGCCGCCGCACTCACTGAAGCGATGACTTCACCGCGGCGCGCCACCGCGACTTCTGCCAGGAACTGGATGGCTTCCTCTGCCGACTGACCGCTCAACAGCTCGATCGTCTGGGTCAACAGCGACACCACGATCGGGTTGACCTGACCACTCGCACCGTCAAGCACCTTGCGTAACAACGCCACTCGCTGCTCAGCCGGAACGACGTAGTCGCCTAACAGAATGGCAAGTCGCGGCTGGACGTCCAGGACGCGAGAAAAACGGAACAGCTGGTCTTCGACCTCGTCGACCTTGCCGTCGCGCTCGGCGACCTCCAGCAATGCCTGCCGCGACACATGCTCGATCGCGGCGACCAGGTCGGCGTTGGCCGACCACCGCTCCGAAACGGCCGATCGCAGCACCTCGAGGGTGGCGTCGCCGACCTTGCCGGACACCAGTCGCTCGATAAGCCGAACGCGAGGAGACGCGTCCTCGGCGGGCACGGTGAGGTAGCGGGTGACGACGGCTTCGCGGCCCAGCAACTGCCCCACCGACACCAGCTCGCCCGACACCGTGGTGAGTCCCGCGTTATCGAGGTCTTTGGCGATGGCGGTGAACCGATCCGACAGGTTGGCCAGCGCCTCACGGCTCGACGAGCGCAGCTTGGACAGCAGTGGGTACTGGACGTCGGCCGATGCCGGCGCCATCTCGTCGAGCTCGTCGAGGAACCGGTCGACGGTGGTCGCCTGCTGGTCGGCATCGGCGACGTAGTTGCGCACCAATTCCCTTGCCTGACGCACGGATTCGTGGCCCAGCTCCAGGCGAAGCTGACGGGCCAGCTGCGTGCGCAGCAGCTCGACCTGGCGAGCGCCTTGTCCGGTGATGCGCGCCGACTCGACTTCGGCCTGAGCCCTCAACTGCTCGGTGATGCGCTCCGCGTCGACCTTGGCCTCTTCTACGACCTGCTCGGCTTCCGACTCGGCGGCTTGCACCGCCTTGCTGTGCGCCGCAGTCGATTCCGTCAACCGGTCGGCGGCCTTCGCCGCATCGTCCAGCTGCTGGCGGACCGTGTTCTGACGGGCGGCCATCAAATTGCGCACTGGCGGCACGACATAACGCACCACCAGGAACACGATGGCGGCGAATCCGATCAGCTGCCCAATAAACGTCGACATTGATAGTTACCTTGTCGCGGCAGTGGTTGTGACTTCGACACCGAGGATGCGACTAGCCAAGGTGGCCGACATAGCGGCCACGTTGGCACGCAGATCCAATTCCACTGCGTCCCTTTCCCGCTTCAGTTGCTCGGCTGCCGTCTGCACCGTCGATGCGACTTGCTGCTCGGCTCGGGCGCGCGCGTCCTCGACGACCTTACGACCTTCCGCCCGGGCGTTGTCCCGGAAGGACGACGCCTTGACTCGGGCTTCCGTCATCGCCTTTTCGTAATCGGCCTGCGCGGCGTCGAACTGCTCGTTCGCCTTCTTGTTGTCGGTGGCCGTTTTGGCGACCATCGCGTCGCGTTCGCGCAACACCTTCATGACCGGTGGCACGACGAACGTGCCGATGACGGCCAGCACGATCAAGAAAATCGCCAGCACGAAAAAGAAAGTGCCGTTGGGGACGAGGAAGTTATTGCCCCCCTCGGCTGCTAACTGGCTGGACGCCAGAACGCTGCGGCTCGCGTCACCCATCGCTGCGAACTAGCCGACGGGAGTGGCGAAGACGAACAGCGCCATGAAGGCCAGGTTGATGAAGTACGCCGCCTCAACCAGACCGACGGTGATGAAGAACGGCGTGAACAGCCGGCCTTGCGCCTCCGGCTGACGGGCAATACCGGCAACCAGTGCGTTACCGGCAATACCGTCACCGATACCGGCACCGATTGCGCCGCCGCCCATGATGATTCCACCGCCGATGAGAGCAGCGGCAGCGACTTGGGGGTCCAGGGCCATTCTTATCCTCCTTGTAACTGGTAGGGGTCTACCAGGCTTTCTGTAATGGTGTGTGGCTCAGGCCGATTCAGGATGATCTCAGTCATGGTGATCTTCGATCTCCATGGCTTGGCTGAAGTACAGGATGGTCAGGATCGAGAAGATGAATGCCTGGATCGCACCGACGAACAGGTCGAACGCTTTCCAGATCGCGTTCGGCGCCCACATGATGTAGGGCGGGAAGAGCGCGATCAGCGCGACCAGTATGCCGCCGGCGAAGATGTTGCCGAAAAGTCGCAGCGACAACGAGATCGGCTTGGCGAGTTCCTCGACCAGGTTGATCGGCGCCAGGAATGCCACGTGGCCTTTGAGCACCGCCAGCGGGTGCCCCACGATACCGCGGCGCCAGATACCGGCGACGTGATAACAGACGAAGACGAAAAGTGCCAGCGCCAGAACGTAATTGATGTCCGCCGCCGCCGAGCTGAGCAACTCGGTGGTGCGCCCGGATTTGTCGGTGTATTGCAGCGGCAGCACCGACAGCCAGTTGGAGATCAAGATGAAAACGAAGATGGTGACCGCCAGGGGCAGCACGAATGGCGCGATGCGCATCCCGACCGCGGCCTCGATCTGATCGCGCATCTGGACGGTGATGGCCTCCCAGAACAGCTGCACGCCGCTGGGGACGCCGGTCGAGGTGATCTTGGCGCGCAGGTAGAAGGCCAGTGCCAGCACGATCACCGCGGCGATTCCGGTCGACAGAATCGTGTCGGTGTTGACGGTCAACCCGAGCCAGGTGGCGTGGGTGTGCTCTCCGACCTCGATTGCGCCTTCGGCCAGGAACCTCGTCTCACTCATCGCTGGTGTTTCCTCTTTCCGTTCCTTCGGACGCCGGCTCCGCCCAGTCGCCGGCGCGCAGCTTCTTCCATACCGGCAGTGCGGTCGAGAGCACCAACACCACCTGGAACAGGGCCAAGCCGAACACCACGCCCAAGCCGGCGGGCCGGAAAATGTAAGCAATGATCAAGCCGATGACGGTGATGATCGCCAGCCGAGTCGCCGAGTTCAGCGCCATCGTGCTTTTCATCGGATGTTCTTTTTCAGTTATCGATGCAACCGAGCGACGCACCAGAAGCGCGTTCAGCAAGCCCAGGAGCAATCCGACGCCGAAGAACACCCCGACCATCAAGTGACCGGAGAAACCGGCGGCAGCTACCGCGACCGCGGTGATCGCGGCGCAGACCAGCAGGAGCCGAGAAGGATTGAATGCAACAGCGGGAAACACCAACGGCGCGTCCTGCGCTGGTGTCGTCACTTCAGCACCTCAATCCGGATTGGTGGAGCGGAAAACTTCCGACCGACTGATCGGTAGCCCGCCGAGCGTATCGCACGTCACAGAGGATTCACTCAAGGGGTAGCTCCCTCTGTCGGTCGTGATCCGGCACCTTCGGGTTCGCGTCCGTGGAGCCGGCTGGCCGGCAACCCTCAAGATTCTTTTTGGGGTTCTACCAGCACCGTACCATAAGGTCAACGCTACTACTACTGCCCGTCGTAGTCCTCGTCTTGGTAATCGTCGCGGCGGCGCAAGAGCGGGATCGCCGTCGCGACGCCGGCGACCACAATGGCACCCAACATCACGTAGCCGGTATCGCGGGGATTGAAGAAGATCGTGCTCGCCGCGCCGAACGCGACAATGCCCACCCATAGATAGATGAGGAGTACCACCCGGCGATGAGAATGGCCGATCTGCAACAACCGGTGATGTAGATGCATCTTGTCGGGGCTGAATGCGCTGCGGCCCGCACGGGTGCGGCGCACGATGGCCAGCAGCAGGTCGAGCATCGGCACGAACATGACCGCGACCACCAGCAGGAACGGCGACAGCAGGGCAAACACGTCGCGGGCGCCGTAGGCATTTTGCGAGATCGGGCCGGCCGCGGTGGTGGATGCGGCAGCAAGCATCAGGCCGATCAGCATCGAACCGGAGTCGCCCATGAAGATCTTGGCCTTGTGGAAGTTGTGCGGCAGGAAGCCAAGACAGGCGCCGGCCAGCACGACCGAGATGACGGCGGGCGGATAGAACAGCACGTCGCCGCCGTGGTCGCGGAGCAGACCGACCGAGAACACGCAGATCGCCATCGCGGTGATCAGCCCCAGCCCGGCCGCCAGTCCGTCGAGCCCGTCGACGAAGTTCATCGCGTTGACGATCGACACCGTCAGCGCCAGTGTCAGCAGGATCGACGACGCCTGGTCCAGCACGATGGTGCCGACGCCGCCGAACGGGATATACAGCACGCTCCAGGCGACGCCCATCGTGACCAGCACGCTGGCCGCGGTGATCTGGCCGGCGAATTTCGTCAGGGCGTCCAGGCCCCAGCGGTCGTCGATGAGGCCGATGCCCATGATCACCGCGCCCGCCACCATGACCGCGGGCATACCGGTGGAATAGACGAAACCGCGGGTGAGCGCGGGCAGTTGGGATGCCAAGAACACGGCAGATGCAACGCCGACAAACATCGCGAGCCCACCCATGCGCGGTGTCGGCGTGACGTGAACATCGCGTTCGCGCGGATAGGCGACCGCTCCCAGGCGAGTGGCCAGCACCCGCACCGGTCCGGTCACGAAGTAGGTGATGATCGCTGCCGTCAGGCCGACCAACGCCAGCTCACGCAGTGGGACGCCGGCGCCGCGATCGGACAGGGCGTGTAGACCCGCGGCAAGGCTGACGAGATTGCTGGCCGGGTCGCTGGACACCACCAGACCGTACCCAACCTTCCTGAGGCCCGCGGCCTCGCTTCGTCAGCGCCGCTAGGCGATCAGCCGTCCCGGGTCCATGCCCAGCACTTCTGCAATCCGCTCGGCACTCACCGGTCCCGCGCGCAGCAAACGCGGGGTGTCGCCGGTCAGGTCGACGATCGTCGAGGCGGCCTGCTGCTCGGAGGGCCCCGCGTCGAGGTAGACATCGACGAGATCGCCGAGTTGGTCGCGCGCCTCGGCGGCGTTCACCGCGGGCGGGCGACCGGAAACGTTGGCGCTCGATACCGCCATCGGCCCGACTTCGCGCAGCAGTTCGATGGCGACCGGGTGCAGCGGCATCCGCAGCATCACGGTGCCGCGGGCATCGCCCAGATCCCACTGCAGCGACGGTGCTTGCGCCACAACCAGACTCAGCGCACCGGGCCAGAATGCGCGGATCAGTTCGCGGGCCCCGTCCGGCATCGTGTAGACCAGGCCCTCGATGGTGTGCCAGGAGCCGACCAGCATCCCGACCGGCATGTCGCGCCCGCGGCCCTTCGCGGCCAGCAAGGCGGCCACCGCGGTGTTGTCGAACGCGTCGGCGCCGATGCCGTACACCGTATCGGTCGGCATCACCACCAGTCGCCCGCCCTTGAGCGCGCCGAGCGCCGAGGCGATTCCGGCCGAACGCCGTTCGGGGTCAGCACAATTGAATACTTCAGTCACGGACACCGCCCCTACTGGCAGTAACGAATCTCGGCCGGCCGGTGAGATCGTGGCGTGCCCGGATGCCATCGAACAGTCCGGTGCTCTCGATCAACTCGACAGTCCGCGACGACGTGGTGTCATCGTGCTCGACGGCGAACAGGCCGCCGGGACGCAGCCAGCGTCCGGCGAGATCCACCACCGCGTCGATCACCACCATCCCGTCCGGGCCCCCGAACACCGCATGTGATGGATCGTGCTGGGCCACTTCGGGATCCAGCTCGACGCCATCCGGAACGTACGGCGGGTTGGCCACGACCAGGTCGACTCGCCCGTCAAGGGCGGGAAGCAGGCCGTCCGCGGTGATGTCGGCGTGCACCAGCTCCACCGCGGTGCCCGCCACGTTGCGGCGCGCATAGTCCAGGGCCGCATCGGAGTCGTCGATAGCGGTGACCCGCGCCGCCGGCCAGTGCCGAGACAGCGCCACCGCCAAGGCGCCGGATCCGGTGCACAGATCGACGATCACCGGCGCCTGGGGAAGGCGCTGCGCGGTGGCCCACTCCAGCATGGCCTCGGTCTCCGGGCGCGGGATGAAGACGCCCGGGCCGACGTGCAGCACGACGGGCCCGAATGCCGCGGTCCCGGTGAGGTGTTGCAACGGCACTCGCCGCGAGCGGGCAGCGACCACGTGGTGATAGCGGATCAAGAACTCGTCGTCAATCGACTCGATCAGCGTCAGCCGCCCACGTTCAGCACCCGCCACGTGAGCGGCCAGTTCTTCGGCATCCCAACGCGCAGAATCGATTCCGGCTTCGGCGAGCAACGCCGCAGCAGAGTCGATTGCGCGCCGCAGTCCGGTCATGCCTGTTGCAACCGGGCCTGTTTGTCGGCCTCACTCAGCGCATCGAACAGCGCGTCGAGGTCGCCGTCGAGAACCTGATCGAGATTGTGCGCCTTGAAATTGATCCGGTGGTCGGCGATCCGGTTCTCCGGGAAGTTATAGGTCCGGATACGTTCGCTGCGATCCACCGTGCGAATCTGGCTGGCCCGATCCGCCGACGCGTCGGCCTGGGCCTGCTCCTCGGCGAGCGCCTGCAAACGCGCGGCGAGGACCTGCATGGCCCGGATCTTGTTCTGCAACTGCGACCGTTCGTTCTGACAGGTGACGACGATCCCGGTGGGCAGGTGGGTGATGCGCACCGCCGAGTCGGTGGTGTTGACGCCCTGCCCGCCCTTGCCGGACGAGCGGTAGACGTCGATGCGTAGATCCGACTCGTCGATCTGCACCGTGCCGACTTCCTCAGGCTCTGGGTACACCAGCACACCCGCGGCCGAAGTATGAACGCGTCCTTGGGATTCGGTCACCGGGACACGTTGCACCCGGTGCACGCCGCCCTCGAACTTCAGTCGCGACCACACCCCGTCGGCCGAGTCGCCCTTGCTGGCGATCGTCAGCGTCGCGTCCTTGTAGCCGCCCAGGTCGGAGGTGGTCTCGTCCAGCACCGTCACCGTCCAGCCGTGCCGTTCGGCGTAGCGGATGTACATCCTGGCCAGGTCGGCGGCGAACAATGCCGATTCCTCACCGCCCTCACCGGATTTCACTTCAAGCACGACGTCGTCGGCATCGTGCGGATCGCGCGGCGCCAGCATGTCGGTGAGCTGGGTGTCGAGTTCGGTCACCCGCGATTCCAGTTCGACGACCTCGTCGGCGAACGAATCGTCGTCGGCTGCCAGTTCGCGGGCGGTCTCGAGGTCGTCGCGCGCGGAGGTCAATTTCCGGTAGGTGGCCACGATCGGGGCCAGGCGGGCGAAACGGCGCCCCACCTTGCGCGCCTCGTCGGGATTGCCGTGCAACTCGGGGTCGGCCAGTCGCTGCTCCAGTTCGGCGTGCTCGGCGAGCAGCACGTCAATCGTCTGCACCGGCTGCGTCATCACACACCTCCTCCCCCGTTGTTTACCGCAAACGCGAACCGACGCCCGGCCTGCGCAGCTTGGTGCACAGTTCGGGCGTCGGTAAGGCAGCTATTTGTCGGCCGAGTCGGCTCCGGCCTTGCGCTTTCCATAGCGCTTCTCGAAGCGTGCCACCCGGCCACCGCTGTCCAGGATCTTCTGCTTGCCCGTGTAGAACGGGTGGCACTGCGAGCAGACCTCGACGGTGATGTGCCCGCCGTCCTTGGTGCTGCGCGTCTGGAACGTGTTGCCGCAACCGCAGAGCACGGTGGCCTCCGCGTAGGCGGGATGAATGTCAGCTTTCATGATGTCCTCTTCGATCGTTATCGCCCCGGCGCGAAGCCCTGGGACCGGAACCGGTCCTGGGGGTAGTCGACCGTCGATTATGCCAGGTCAACCTACATCAGCCCAAACAGCGAGATACGCCCACACATTCCCGATTGGGATTCGGTGCGGCCGTTGCGCCGAGACTGTAACTACGCAGACGTCTATCGGCGTGTCGCCTGCGTGGTTGCAGTGTCGCGGTGGGGCCTGTCTTTAGGCCCCGGGCAGACCGCCACAGGTTGCGACGCTAGTCGTTGTCCATGTTCCCCGGGGTCGTCTTGGACACCTGGACCAGGAATTCGTAGTTGGTCTTGGTCTTGCGCAGCTGCGACATCAGCAAGTCGATGGCCTGGTGAGAGTCCAGACCCGACAGCACGCGGCGCAGCTTGTGCACGATGCCGAACTCGTCGGGCGAGAGCAGCAATTCGTCCTTACGGGTACCGGACGGGTTGACATCCACGGCCGGGAAGACGCGGCGCTCCGAGATCTTGCGGTCCAGCTTGAGCTCGGCGTTACCGGTACCCTTGAACTCCTCGAAGATGACCGTGTCACCGGTGGATCCGGTCTCGACCATCGCCGTGGCGATGATCGTCAGCGATCCGCCTTCTTCGATGTTGCGCGCCGCGCCGAGGAATCGCTTCGGCGGGTACAACGCGGTGGAGTCGACACCACCGGACAGGATCCGGCCCGACGCGGGTGACGCGTTGTTGTACGCGCGGCCCAGGCGGGTGATCGAGTCGAGCAACACCACGACGTCTTTGCCCTGCTCGACGAGCCGCTTGGCGCGTTCGATGGCCAGCTCGGCGACGGACGTGTGGTCTGACGGCGGCCGGTCGAAGGTCGAGGCGATGACCTCGCCCTTCACCGAACGCTGCATGTCGGTGACCTCTTCAGGGCGCTCGTCGACGAGCACGACCATCAGGTGGCATTCCGGGTTGTTCTTGGTGATCGCGTTGGCGATGTCCTGCAGGATCGTGGTCTTACCGGCCTTGGGCGGCGACACGATCAGGGCACGCTGCCCCTTACCGATCGGCATGATGAGGTCGATGACCCGAGTGGTCAGCCGGTCGGGAGTGGTCTCCAGACGCAACCGCTGGTTGGGGTACAGCGGCGTCAATTTTTGGAAGTCGGGACGCTTCTTGACGTCTTCGACCGGTCCACCGTTGACACTGTCCAGGCGTACCAGCGGGTTGAACTTCTGCCGCTGGTTGGGCTGCTCGCCCTCCTTGAGCACCCGCACCGCGCCGGTCACCGCGTCACCGCGGCGCAGGCCGTTCTTGCGCACCACGTTCATGGACACGTAGACGTCGTGCGAGCCGGCCAGGTAACCGGAGGTGCGCACGAAGGCGTAATTATCGAGGACGTCAAGAATGCCGGCTACCGGCTGGACGACGTCGTCCTCGCGCAGTTCGGTGTCGCCACCGCCACCACCTTCGCCGGAACGTTCACCGCGACGCCGACGGTCGCGGAACCGGCGGCCGCGCCGGCCGCCGCGCCCATCGCCGTCGTCGTCTTGCTGATTCGAGCCGCCGCGGTTCTGCTGGCCGCCGGAGCCTTGCTGATCGGCGTTGTGGTCGTCTGACCCGCGGTCGTCGGTCTTGGATTCCTTTTGGCCTTGGCCTTGGCCGCCGTCGCGCTTGTCGGCCTCCCGAGTGGCCGTGCCATTGCGGTTCTGCGAGCCCTCGCCGGGCGTCTCATCGGCGGCACGCTCAGCCGATCCCGCTTCTCGAGAGGCGCCGCGTCGTTCCCGGCGCTGGCCCCCTTCGGTCGCCGAATCCTTCTGTTCCCCTTGGGCAGTCGGTTCTTCGTCGGCCGTTTTCTGTTGATTCTTGTCCTGTTCGGACTTGCCGGTGTCTTCGGACGCGGCGGATGTGCCGTTGGCCTGTCCCCTGATTTCCTTGATCGCGGCAATGAGTTCGTTCTTGCGCATCCCCGACGTGCCCTTGACGCCGGCCTGATTAGCCAGCGCACGCAACTCGGGCAGCACCATGGTGGATAGAGAGCCGGCCGAGACGTTGGTTTTCACGTCCGGAGTGTCTGTGGTCACGGCGTTCGACAGCTGATTGCTGTCGGTGCTTTCGTCAGCCGTGAACAGGTCCGTATCAGTCACGGATTTCCTTTCTTCCCCCGCTGATCACGTCATACGAGGGGTTCGTTGCATTCAGCTAAATTGCCGAGTGCACCCAAATATCGACTCTGCAACGGTGATCGCCTGGCTGGGCGGAGAAAACGGCGAACCTCGTCCACGAGAAGAATTGGTGTTGTACCAGCGGCAAGGCAGTATGCATGCAGATGCAGATGACTGCGATTGCTGGACGATGCCGAGAATAGCCCGCATCTGTGCTTGAAGCAAGCAAACCCTCCGGTGAGCCTGTGGATCAACCAGCGACTCTGACACCCGGGCTCCAGCGAGCCCCTTCGCCGACTGTCATCTCGGTAATGGTAAATCCGTTGGCAACGCCGCAGTCCAGCGCCTCCGAAGGCAACTCCGATTCGGTGGTCAATGCGATAACTGAAGGACCCGCCCCCGAAAGCGTCGCTGACACGTTAAGACGTCGCAGCAGCCGCAGATATTCCGCCGACGCCGGCATCGCGGGAGCCCGTTGCGGTTGATGAAGCACGTCCTCGGTGGCCGCCATCAGCAGATCCGGGCGCCCGGTCAGGGCGACCACCAGCAATGCGGCGCGGCTGAGGTTGAATCGGGCGTCCTCGTGGCTGACCTGGGCGGGCAGCAGCACCCGCGTCTCGGCGGTCGACGAGCGCTCTTCCGGGATCGCGCAGAACAGCCGGATATCGGGGTGCAGCGTCAGCGGGACGGCCGCGTAGGCGGGTTCATCGCCACCGCGTTCGGTCCACGACACCACCGCACCGCCCAGCACCGCTGCGGCGGCGTTGTCGGGGTGACCCTCGAACTCCGAGGACAGCTGGATCAGCCGAGCCTCGCTAAGTGGCGTCGAATCCGTTTGTGCAACAAGGCCATTGACGGCAGCAAGACCGCTCACCACGGCCGCCGCGGACGAACCGAGACCCCGGGAATGCGGGATGGCGTTGCGGCAGCGCACCACCATGCCCGGAGCCCGGACGCCGGCGGCCTCCAGCCCGCGCTCGATGGCCCGCACCACCAGATGCTCGGGCCCCAGCGGTACCTGGCCCGCGCCTTCGCCCTCGACCTCGACGACCAAGCCCGAATCGGCTGTCTCCACGACGATCTCGTCGTACAGACCCAATGCGAGACCGATGCTGTCGAAACCCGGGCCAAGATTGGCGCTGGACGCCGACACCACGGCGCTGGCCACCAGCCCGGCGGGCAGCATCTGATTCACGACTAGGCCAGCCCGAGCTTCTCGACGACGAGTACAGGATCAACGGGGAGCGCCGACACGCTCGGCATATCCCTCAACGCCGTGTCGGGATCCTTGAGGCCGTTGCCGGTCACTGTGCACACCACGGTCGATCCGCGGGCCAACCAACCGTCCTCGACGGACTTGAGCAGACCCGCGATGCTGGCCGCCGAGGCGGGCTCGACGAACACACCTTCGGATTGGGCGACCAGATGGTAAGCCGCCAGGATCTCCTCGTCGGTTGCGGCCAGGAATCGCCCGTTGGACTGCTCCTGGGCCGCAACGGCCGCCGTCCACGACGCCGGGGAGCCGATGCGGATCGCGGTCGCGATGGTCTCGGGGTTCGGCACCGGCTTGCCATGCACCAGCGGCGCGGCGCCCGCGGCCTGGGTGCCCAGCATGCGGGGCAGCTTCTCGAACACACCCTCCTGGTGGTACTCGGTGTAACCCTTCCAGTACGCGGTGATGTTGCCGGCGTTGCCGACCGGCAGCGAATGAACGTCCGGAGCGGTGCCCAGCGCGTCGACGATTTCGAACGCCGCCGTCTTCTGCCCCTCGATACGCACCGGGTTGACCGAGTTCACCAACGAGATCGTCGGGAAGTCGGCGGCCATCTTGCGGGCCAGCTCCAAACAGTCGTCGAAGTTGCCGTCGATCTGAATGATTTTGGCGCCGTGCATAACCGCCTGCGCGAGCTTGCCCATCGCGATCTTGCCCTGGGGTATCAGTACCGCGCAGGTGATGCCGGCGCGCGCCGCGTAGGCGGCCGCGGACGCCGAGGTGTTTCCGGTCGACGCACACAACACCGCCTGCTGCCCGCGCACCACCGCGTCGGTGACCGCCATCGTCATGCCCCGGTCCTTGAAGGAGCCGGTGGGGTTGAGCCCTTCGACCTTCAGATGGACCGTGCAGCCGGTCTGCTCCGAGAGCCGGGTCGCGGGGATCAGCGGGGTACCACCCTCGAGCAGGGTGATCGGCGTCCAGTCCGCGCCGACCGGCAACCGGTCGCGGTAGGCGGCGATCAGACCCGGCCAGGGCTTGTGGACGGCGGTTCGTGGCGCGCTCATATGCTGGTTCCTTCCAATCTCAGCACGCTTGCCACACTCTGCACGACATCCAAATCGGCCAGCGCTTCCACGGTTTCGGAGAGAGCCGCATCGGTGGCACTGTGCGTGACCACCACGATGCGGGCGCCCACTCGCCGCCCGCCTTCGTCCGCGACGCCTTCCTGCCGAACCTCGGCGATGCTGACCTCGCGCTTGGCGAATTCGGCTGCCACCGAAGACAACACACCGGGCTTGTCGGCGACGTTCATGCTGACGTAATAGCGGGTGGAGATGAAACCCATTGGTGCGATCGGCAATTGGGCGTACTTGGATTCCTTCGGCCCACGGCTGCCCAGCACCCGGTTGCGGGCGGCCATCACCAGGTCGCCCGTCACCGCCGATGCGGTCGGCGCACCGCCGGCGCCCTGGCCGTAGAACATCAGCCGGCCCGCCGCCTCGGCCTCCACCACCACCGCATTGAACGCCCCGCTGACGGTGGCCAGCGGGTGCGCCAGCGGCACCAGTGCCGGGTAGACCCGTGCCGAGACCCGTTGCTGGCCATCGTCGCCCGCGATGCGTTCGCAGATAGACAGCAACTTGATGGTGCAGCCCAGCGCGTGCGCGGACGCGAAATCGGCCGGGGTGATCTTGGCGATGCCTTCGCGATAGACGTCGTTGGCGGTCACCCGAGTATGGAAGGCGATGGACGCCAGGATCGCGGCCTTGGCGGCGGCGTCGTAGCCCTCGACATCCGCGGTGGGATCGGCCTCGGCATAGCCCAGCGCACTCGCGTCGGCCAGGGCGCTGTCGTAGTCGGTGCCGGTGCTGTCCATCGCGGACAGGATGTAGTTGGTGGTGCCGTTGACGATGCCGGCCACCCGCACCACCGTGTCACCGGCCAGCGACTGGGTCAACGGACGGATCACCGGGATCGCGCCCGCGACCGCCGCCTCGAAATACAAGTCGACATGCGCATTTTCGGCTGCCTGCGCCAGTTCCCCGGTCGACGTCGCCAACAATGCCTTGTTGGCGGTGACGACGGACTTACCGTGCTCGAGCGCGGTCAGGATCGCCTTGCGCGACGGCTCCACCGGTCCCATCAACTCGACGACGATATCGACGTCTTCCCGCGACACCAGCTCTTCGATGTTGTCGGTGAGCAGCTCGACCGGGACACCGCGATCAGGCGCGACGCGCCGAACCCCGATGCCGCGCAAGGCAAGAGGCGCGCCGACACGGGCCGCGAGATCGTCCGCGCTCTCCGCGATGATGCGGACCACTTCGCTGCCGACGTTGCCGAACCCGAGTACCGCTACGCCGACCGGCTTTCCATTATCGGACACCGTTCACCTCACTTCCAGACTCAGCAGATCGTCGACCGTCTCCCGGCGCAGGATCAGGCGGGCCCGCCCGTCGCGAACCGCTACCACGGCAGGCCGGCAGATCATGTTGTAGCGACTCGACAGCGAATAGCAGTAGGCACCGGTCGCGGCCACCCCCAGCAGGTCGCCCGGTCCCAGATCCCCGGGCACCCAGGTGTCGCGCACGACGATATCACCGCTCTCGCAGTGCTTTCCGACGATGCGAGCCAGCGCTGCCGGTGCATCGCTGACCCGCGACACCAGCCGGGCGTCGTACTGCGCGTCGTAGAGCGCGGTGCGGATGTTGTCGCTCATGCCGCCATCGACGCTGACGTAACGCCGGATCGCCGTCGTGCTGACCTCGACGTCCTTGACGGTGCCGACCTCGTAGAGCGTGATGGTCCCGGGTCCGGCGATGGCCCGCCCCGGCTCCACCACCAGCCGGGGCGTGGGCAGACCCACGGCCGCCGCCTCGTTGCTGATGATCGTGCTCAGCTTGGCCGCCAATTCCGACATCGGGGGCGGGTCATCGGAGGCCAGGTACGAGATGCCAAGGCCGCCACCGAGATCGACCGTCGAGATCTGCGCGGTCTTCTCCACCCCGAACCGGCCGACGACCTCCTGCAGCAGGCCCAGGACCCGGCGCGCGGCCAGCTCGAAGCCGGCGACATCGAAGATCTGCGAACCGATGTGACTGTGCAACCCGACCAGCCGCAGGTGATCGGTCGCGAATACCCGCTCCACCGCGGCCATCGCCGCCCCGCCGGCGACCGACAGGCCGAACTTCTGGTCCTCGTGTGCGGTGGAGATGAACTCGTGGGTATGTGCCTCGACGCCGACGGTGAGCCGGACGAAGACGTCCTGGACGACCCCGAGCTCGCCGGCGATAGTTTCCAGGCGCTCGATTTCGGTCATCGAGTCCACCACGATGTGGCCAACTCCGGCTTTGACGGCGGCCGTCAACTCCGCGACGGATTTGTTGTTGCCGTGCAGGGTGATTCGCTCGGGCGGGAAGTTGGCGTGCAGCGCGACGGCCAGCTCTCCGCCGGTGCACACGTCGAGGCAGAGGCCCTCTTCGTCGATCCAGCGCGCAATCTCGGTGCACAGGAAGGCTTTAGCGGCGTAGTGGACATTGGCGCCGCCGCCGAACGCCGCCGCGATCTCTGCGCAGCGGGATCGGAAGTCGTCCTCGTCGATGACGAACAGCGGGGTTCCGTATTCGTGGGCAAGGTCGGTCACGGGGATTCCGGCGATGACGGCCACGCCGTCGTCACCGCGAACCATGTTGAGAGGCCACACATTCGGCGCCAAGCCCAGCAGCTCCTCTGGGGACTGCGGCCGGGGCGGGCTGTCCGCGTGACGGATTTCTTCGGCGTGCCGGGGACCGGCGGGATGGACGTTCACATTCTCTCCGGGGCGCTGACGCCGAGTATTGCCAATCCGTTGGCGATGACCTGGCGGGTGGCCTGGCACAACGCCAGCCGGGCGACGTGCAGGTCGGTGGGTTGTTCGTCGCCCTGGGGCAATACCCGGCACGAGTCGTAGAACCGATGGTAGTCACCGGCCAGGTCTTCCAGGTAACGGCAGATGCGGTGCGGTTCACGAAGGGACGCGGCGGTGTCGAGCACCCGGGGGAACTCGCCGATGGTGCGCAGCAACGTGCCTTCCTTGTCGTGGCTGAGCAACTCGAGATGCCCGGTGTCGGGGATCAGGCCGAGCTCGGCGGCGTTGCGGGCCAGCGCCGAGAGCCGGGCATGTGCGTATTGCACGTAGTAGACCGGGTTTTCATTCGACGCCGAGGACCACAACGCCAGGTCGATGTCGATCGCGGTATCCACCGACGAACGGATCAGGCTGTAGCGCGCGGCGTCGACGCCCAGCGCCTCGACCAGGTCGTCGAGCGTGATCACGGTGCCGGCGCGTTTGCTCATCCGCACCGGCTGGCCGTCGCGGACCAGGTTGACCATCTGCCCGATCAGCACCTCGACGGTCGCGGGGTCGTCGCCGAAGGCCGCGGCCGCGGCCTTGAGCCTCGCGATGTAGCCGTGATGGTCGGCGCCGAGCATGTAGATGCACAGGTCGAATCCGCGTTGCCGCTTGTCCAGGTAGTACGCGATGTCCCCGGCGATGTAGGCGGGTTTGCCGTCGCTCTTGATCACGACGCGGTCCTTGTCGTCACCAAAAGCGCTGCTGCGCAACCAGCTTGCGCCATCCTGCTCGTAGATGTTGCCGGAGTCACGCAGCCGGGCGATGGCCTCGTCGACGCGCCCGCTGGTGTGCATCGAGTCTTCATGTGTGTACACGTCGAAATCGGTGCCGAATTCGTGCAACGTCTCCTTGATGTGGGTGAACATCAGGTCGACGCCGATCTCGCGGAAGGTCTCGTGCATCTCGGTGTCCGGCAGGCTCAGCGCGTCGGGCGCCTTCTGTAAAACCTGCGCCGCGATGTCGTTGATGTAGCTGCCGGCGTAGCCGTCTTCCGGGGTGGGTTCTCCCTTGGCCGCGGCGATCAACGAGTTGGCGAATCGGTCGATCTGGGCGCCGTGGTCGTTGAAGTAGTACTCGCGCGTCACGTCGGCGCCCTGCGTCGTGAGCAACCGGCCCAGGGCATCGCCGACGGCGGCCCAGCGGGTGCCGCCGATGTGGATCGGGCCGGTCGGGTTGGCCGAGACGAATTCCAGGTTGATCTTGCGGCCGGCCAGCGCGTCGGAGTACCCGAAGTGGGCGCCGGCGTCGATGACGTCGTTGACGACCTTGGCCTGCGCGGACGCCTCGAGGCGCAGGTTGATGAAGCCCGGTCCCGCCACTTCCGCCGAGGAGACGCCGTCGGCGGCGGCCAGCGCCTCGGCGAGCCATCCGGCCAGCTCACGTGGGTTGGCCCCGACCTTCTTGCCCAGTTGCATGGCCAGATTGCTCGCGTAATCGCCGTGCTCGGGATTGCGCGGGCGCTCCACGGTGACCGTCGCCGGTAGTGCGGAGACGTCGAGGCCACGCTCGGCAAGCACCGCGGATGCGGTGACTTTGAGCAGCTCAGCCAGGTCAGCGGGGGTCACGAGCGTCCATCCTATTGGTTAGCGTGCCTACGCCCCGAATCCATTGCGATGTCAGGTCGGCCACCCGGATGCGTTAGTCTGTCGGGGCCCATTGGCGCAGTATGTATAGCGTGCGCCCCCGTAGCTCAGGGGATAGAGCGTCTGCCTCCGGAGCAGAAGGCCGCAGGTTCGAATCCTGCCGGGGGCACTCTCGAAATCGCCTCTGAAGTGCGGTTATGCCCGACCGCGTCCGAGTAATTCTGTAACGTCCAGTCGCTCCGTGTCACACGATGTCACAAGCATCATCGAACTGGTGTCCAGTCGTCCCACCAGTTACCCCAATCCAGCGCCCTCTTCGGCGGACCTTCCCTTACCAACAAGTCTCTAAAAAGCTGTTGCTTACCCCACGAATCGTTGACGGGAAAGACGTGGTGCGACCAACTCAAGCAAGGTTCGCCAGGGGCATGTTGACTGACATTCTCAGGGGCAAAGACGGCTACTGCGAGTAGCCCGACAATTGCGGCCGCAGGCAATCGCAACGTTCCATCTCTTCCGATGGTGAACTGAAATGTCTGGTTGTTTATGTAGTCGACGAGTTCAAAGCCCGCAGGCAGGTCCTCGCCATGCCCGTGACTGCAGCGGTGGATGCCATACAAGACGTCAGCGATGTCAGGTCGCTTATCAGGCAAGTTCGATTGGACGCGCACCGGGAATCGCATGCGGTCGAGATCGAGGTTGGGGAACGCCATGGCCCCGAACATGTCCACCGAGTCACGAATTGTCGCCTTGAATCGACGTCCCACGCCGAGCTTCGCGTACCGCTTCTTGCCCGTTGCATCCACTGCATTACACGCGTGAAGCATCGCGGCGTCCCATTCACGCTTGGTCCAGTGGTTTAGAGCATGCCGCACGGAATTACCGACGTTCACGCACTTGAGGCTATCGAAGGGGGGCGACAACCTGCGCCAAAGTCACGCCCGCGGCCTTCAACGCGTCATCCTGCGAATGGGCATAGATGCGTGCGGTGATCGACGCGTCGGCGTGACCGAGCCACTTCGCGATCACGGCCAACGGAACACCCCGAAGGGGCATTGCCGTGCCGCACGAGTGACGCGCACGCGTGCGCCCACCGTCTACCCGCTGTGTGGGCAATACGCATGGGAAGGCGATCACGCACGTCAACACCCTGGGGGCCACACCCATCGGGTCGGTCGTGGCCACGGACGGGCTTTGACGCTCAAGACGTCGCCACCGTTCCCAAGTTTTGGCCATAAGGCTTTCGGGGGGCGCCGTACGCGCTCCGAGCACTACGCGGGGGCCGATGCCTCGTACGTGTGCGCTCCGTGAGCCGACCTTTGAGTCGCCGAGGGTGCGTGTCCGACACTTGTGTTTCACTAGCAAAATCAGTGTCAATCGGCGGCATATATCGAGGAAGTTTCCTGTGAACCCCAACATCACCGGCTTCTATCACGATCCTCCAGTTTTTCTCGGTGAGCGCCCCGTCGACGAAAGCACCAAGCAGGTGTTTTTTGATCGCTTCAACGAAGCGGTATTGCGGACGACCCTTCATTGCGGTCTGGAGTTCCGCGCTTCCGTAGAGGGCCTCATCGCTTTCGACTTCACCACGAGTGAAAACTGCGCTACCCCGATGAACGGACCGCATTTCATTGACGACTTCGACGTTCTGGCGGAAAAGAAGGTTCGTCA
Source organism: Mycobacterium stomatepiae (assembly GCF_010731715.1). Taxonomy (NCBI): domain Bacteria; kingdom Bacillati; phylum Actinomycetota; class Actinomycetes; order Mycobacteriales; family Mycobacteriaceae; genus Mycobacterium; species Mycobacterium stomatepiae. Next base: position 5,458,753 of record NZ_AP022587.1, on the reverse strand, counting down.
AACTCGGATCATGAATACATACCTCGCGTTTTTCTACACGCGCCACATGGAAATTGACCAATGGACTATGGAACGCATGGTTGTAAGTCCAGCAACGTGCTTTTCAATGCACAGCTTAGAGTCTGGAATTGGCGGCGGTAGTCCAAGTGTGTTCCGCTTGGCTGCGTCCAGCTTTGCGCACACGTACGCCGGACCGCCTTTCTTTGATATGCGAATTTTGAATAGGCCACCTAAACCAGTTAGCGCAGAGGTGGTGCAGAATGCTGCCAATGATCTGTCGACTTTTATCGATAACCACGGTGACGAAGGAATACTTCTCATCGATCTTTTTCTCCGCGCAAGCATTGCTTTTCAAGACCATAATCACAGTTTGTCACTAACGAGCAGTTGGACCGTCATAGAAAAGCTAATTAACGACCTTTGGCGACGTATGCAGCAGGATCACCAATCCCGACAGGGTGAGCAATTTATCGACGCGAAGCGACGGGAGAGACTGCAAGATGGGCGCACATTTACAGCATCCGTTATGTCCGAGATGTTGTCTTTCATGGAATATATCCCGAAAGATCTTTACGACGACGTTTCTAAGGTCCGCGTGGCACGAAACAAGTGGATGCACAGCCTTAAGTCAGTTAACGCGCAAGAAGCGATGGTCGCCAACTCAGTTTGCGAGCGATTCCTGAAGGAGGTAATGGGAGTTACCCTTATAGGCGCCACCGGCCGCACCCTTCGAGGTTGACCCGAACCGGGGAACCGGTGGCGAGGTACTTTCGAGGCCTTTAGCAACAAACGATTCGATCTTGATGGGACTTAGCCATCCTCGTCTTGTGCAATGTCCTTCAATTGGCGGAGCAATTCGTCGAGGAGCTCATCGTCAACGTGGATGCGTACTTGCACAGGCTGTTGGATGTCTTCCCCCTTTGCGGCGATGAGACGTTCGGGTAGTGCCGCGACGACGGCAATGTAATCCCTGATGAAGTCCTCCATGCCGGATAGCGGTTCATCCGCGAATCGCGCGCACGTGTCGAGAACGCTGCGGTACTTCGATGGTGCTGCCGCGCCTCGGACACGTTGTGCCAGTTGGAGATACCTGTCGTAGTAGTCCATCAATCTGGTTGCTGCGTGCACGATTCCGTCGGCATCTGCCGTCTCGTCACCCAGGCTGTCGAACACCGAAGTAAACGCGTCTGTCAAGAGGAATCCATTGATTTGCGCCCCGACCTGTTCGATGTCGTAGACGGTGTTGCTAACCAGCGTTTTGAGTGCTTGGAAGTTATCAATCCGCTGACCGGTCGAAGGCGCGAACCCAAGGCGATGGTCTCGCATCGCAGTTTCCATAGCCTTGCGGCGCTGAACGAGCACAGAGGCAAAGGCGGCCCACTGCCACGAATGCGGGCGCTCCTGCAGCAGGGCGACTAGACCGTCCTGCGTCATCTGCACTTTGGCGAACTTGGGCTCGTCGTCGGCTTTGTCGTCGGACTGCGGAGCGTCAGCCATCACTATTTCCAGCTTCTGGTGCAGCGCAGCGATTACCCCGGCGACCCCTTCACGCCTGCCGTCGAGGTCGGCGATCGTGCCCAGCAACCCTTCGACTTCATCGAGCTTCGTCGCGTCGAGTCGCACGGGGAGGATGTATGCGCCTTTAGTCATCATGCGTCGGCGCAGTGCAGCGCGACGCTCAAGGATGCACCACTCTTTCTCTGCGTACTCGCGTGAGATGAACATGACGACGTATCGGGCCTCATCGCGGTACAGGTTGGTGAAGACCTCGGTCAACTCTTCACCCCAAAGCGTCCCTTTGTAGTCGGCGTCGTAGAAGACGCGACCTTTGGGTAGATTCAGTCCACGCACTACGTCTTCGACGAAGTCACGCTGTTCTCCGGCGAACGACACCGCGATGTCGTACTTGTACGCGGGCTCTTCGCTGACTTCCTCGGCCATGCGCTACTCCTACGTTCGCGCGGAGGTTGGTTACTGTCGCCAGTCCACCAGTCAAGCGTAGTTGAACAGATGTTCGACTTACTAGAAGTTCCTTGCAGCTTGCGGCTCGCCCTTCCATTTCGCGAATCGCGTCTTGAGCGTCGGCACGTCCTTTGCGATGAACAGGCCTAGGTTTCCTCAAGTCGCTCGAGAATGGCGTTGCCGCACATCCTGACATATGCGGGTGACGTGGTCATTTGACCCAGGACCCGTTGCATGAGGGCGCTATCGGCGCCGTTCATTGGGTTGCCGCTTATAGTGCCGACGTAGCCAGGCAGGTTAGAGCGGAACATGTTGACCCGCGCAGTGAGCTGGCTGTTGTCGATTCCCAGTGCGTCACGCGTCCGGATGTACTCCGGGTGGTCCTCTGGCACAGGAGGATTGGGATGGCCATTGTTAACTACCAGCACCAACCGCGCGGCGACAAGGTTATCGTCCTCTTGCCACTTCCTTCGCGTCATTTGCTGACCTTAGCGAGGAGAACCAGCACTCGTCATGCACGCTGAGGCCGTTCTGGGCCTCACGCCACCGACGGAGGCGACGAAGCTGTCCCGCGCTCGGCGGCCCACTTGGTGAATTTCGCTTGAGTGGGGCGACGTCCTTGGCGGTGAATGAGTAGCGCGACCCCGATCCGACCGCCTTGTAGTCGTCGGAGGCGCGTAGGAACACGCGCAGCGTTTTCGGGTCGGTGCCGACCTTCTCGGCGACGTCCTTGGTTGTCAGTGCAGTGCTGGTGTGGTCATTGTCATGCTCCTGTCAGTTGCGTCAGAGCACGATAAGAGACCCGGCAACCGGGTCCAAAAGCCTTGAGCAACACCGCACCTCACGCTGGCGTTGGCATCACATCAGCGTGTCACATGAGTGTCACAAGTCGCGCCGAACCGGCTTGATTCGCGTCGAACGTTTTCGAATGCCCGCTCCTGCAAGCCGTGCGCAGTCCGAACCGCAATGAACGCGGTTGACCTGGAGTTATGTGCCTCCGGAGCAGAAGGCCGCAGGTTCGAATCCTGCCGGGGCACTGCTGGAGCAGTGAGAACTTGCAGGTCAGACAGTGTGCCGTTAGTCAGCTCGGCTAATCAAAACGTCCTGGCTTGGGTAGATCCGCGGCGTGGTGGCCGCGTCGGCATGACCCAACTGATTCGCGATAGCTCCAGCGGCCCGCAGCGCAGGCGCAGCACGGTACCGCGCGCGTGACGGGCGTCGTGCACCGCGCATGACTCAGATGGTGCATTTCAACCCGACGTGGGCGGCGTGGTACCCGAGACGGCGATAGAACGCCCGAGCCCGTTCGCGAGCCTCGTCCGTGGTCACCTGCGCCAGCTGCGCCCCGTGTGCTCGCCCGTAGTTGTGCGCCCACTCGACGAGTGCAGTACCAAGACCCTGTGCACGCTCGGCTTTGGCGACCCGTAAGCCCTCGATCTGCAGCCGGATGGCGCCGCCGCGGGAAAGGCCGGGAATGATCGTCAATTGCACAGTCGCGACGACCATGTCGGAACCGTTCAGGACGACTCCGAGATAGTTGGATCGGTTGCGAACGACCATGTCGTAGGCCGCCTCGTAGCGTTCGAGTTCGGCGCCTTCGCGATCCTGACCGAATTCGTCGTCGGAGAGCAGCTCGGCGATGACCCGCACGTGTTCGCGCGTCGCGCGCTGTACACGAAATGTGCGGTCGGCCACCCGCAGCAGTCCTCGAACCGAGGACTGCGCCAGGGCCTGTAGGCGCCCCACCAACAGATCCAGCCACGCCCCCACGTTGGTTCGTGCCTCCGCGGTATCCGGGTAGCGGCATCGCAGATGTAGGCCGGCCTCGTCCTGGATGAACCAGAGCATCACGCCGTCGGTGTCAACGCTCGCGCTCACATACTGGGCGTCGAGTCCGACCGAGTCGATGCGCACCGGAAGTCTCCGTTGGTCCAGCCAGGAAATCGCGAACATGCCGGGCGCAACGGGCATTCCACCCCACGGAGCCAGTACGTCGGCCAGTGGCCAGGAACCCAGCTGCACCGCTTCTTTGACGGCAGCGGCCGCGGCGGACGGCTCGGCGACCGCCGACTCCAAGACCGAATTGGTGATGAACCAGCCCACCGAGTCGTGCCATTTTTCTTCAAATCGGCTGTGCACGGGGAACACCGCGCGCAGTGGGGCCCCGGCCAACTCGCGGGTCACCGCAGTCATGGCGACCACCGCAAGCGCCAGCGTCGAGACACCGTCCTCGCGTGCCTGCTCGGCAAACGCGGCGCCGTCATCGACGTCGAACACGTCACGCACTTCAACGCGTTCCGGATGCGGCCCGAATTCGTCCAACGGCAGCGGAAACCGTGGCATGACCCCACCGCTGTCGCTGATGATTTGTACCCATCGCGCGCGCACATGGTCCGGTGCCGCGGGACGGTCCAACAGCGCTTGCGTGTGCAGGACAAATGCCGGCGGCGGCGGCAGCGACGGCGTACGACCGATGCGCGCGTCAGCGAGCACCGACAACAGGTCCCGGGCAATCACCAGCATCGACCACATGTCCACGTGGGCGTGGTCGGCGGCGATCACCACCGTCAATCCGGCGGCAGTCTCCAACACACACAGCCGATGCGAGGGCCGCGCGTAGGGCGAGCACGCCGCATTGAGAACTACTCGCAGTGCGTCGTTGACCGCCTGGCCTGGAGTGATCTCATGCTCGACCCACCTGTCCGGGTGAATATCGATCTCATGCAGCTGCGGGTCGCCGTCCGGCCCGGGTGTGAATGCCGTTCGTAGCGTGCCGTGACGGGCGATCACCGCCAGCCACGCATCGGCCAACGATTGGCGGCTGACCCCCGCCGGCAACCGAATGGACAGAGCCATCCAGGAACCGGGCCGTGGGCCCGCACCAACGTGTATGCGCTGGTCAAAAGACACCGGGAGCTGCCGCCCGAGGTCAGACACCGACACGTCGTAGCCCCAGAGTCGTCCGAAGGGTAGCCGCAGGTGCGCCACGTTGGTCAGCCGCATGGCGGTACCCTAACGCCCCGGATAGCCTGAATGCTCGGTCAGCGCGGGGCGAGCCGTCGGGTCGTGAAAAGAGTTGGGTGATGTCCACTTTCGTGGTTCCTGGGGCAGAGCTTGCGGTTGAACTGAGTGACGAGGGTGGTCATCCGGTTGTTCAACTGCACGGGCTTACCTCCAGCCGCGCGCGTGACCGGGTACTCAATCTCGACCTCGGCAGGGGCCTCAGCGGGACCCGATTGCTGCGGTATGACGCGCGCGGCCATGGCAAGTCGACTGGGCGCAAGGTCGACGAGGATTACCGATGGGAAAGCCTTGCCGAGGATCTTCTGCGGCTGCTCGACAAATGGTTTCCCGGCGAACGGGTGCACGGAGTCGGCCCGTCCATGGGTACCGGCACGCTGCTGCACGCGGCTGCCCGCGAGCCGGACCGCTTCGCCAGCCTCACGCTCATGGTCCCGGCCACCGCGTGGGAGACCCGGCCCGCGCAGGCGGCGATCTACCGGGCTGCGGCCGAATTTATCGAAACCGAGGGAGTCGGGGCATTCATCGCGTCGGCGCGTGGGGCGACTCCGCCGCCAGCCACGGTCGGCGCGCCCGAAACAGTTCCGGATGTGGCCGATGCGCTGCTGCCGTCACTGTTTCGAGGCGCTGCTCTCAGCAACCTGCCCGCTCGCGAAGCGGTCGCACGAATCGATGTGCCGACGACGATTCTGGCCTGGGTCGGCGACCCGGCGCATCCGATGTCGACGGCGGAATCGCTTGCGACACTGATGCCGCGGTCAACGCTCACCGTGGCGCACGTCCCGGCCGATGTCGAGACCTGGCCCCAGATCCTGAGCCAAGACGTCGCCCGCAGAGGCTGACTTGTTCGGCAGACGAATACCGCTGCGATTGAGCGCATCGCGCAACCACGACGTCCGCCCAACGCAGCGGCGACGTCTTCAGGTGATCAGATTGGGACCGGTTGTCGCACAAATAATTTCATTTCGCCCGCTGAGAAATCCGACATCCGACACTAGAACGTAGTGGGCTGAATCGACGAAGTCAGGGCGCAACGCTGGCGAGCACGGACGTCAGAAGAAGTTCGAATGCTCGATCGTCGGGCGGTACCGGGGCACTGGTGAATCCGCCCTCGTCGGCGGACTCCGTCCGCTGTACTGCGTTGTGCTTTTGTACCAATCTCGCGAGCAGTATTGACCCTCGAACGAGTTCCGACACCGCGGAGTACGTGTCGTGGGCTGTCTGCTCGTCGAGACCGCAATCGATCATGTTGGCGATCGCTTTCTGCGTCTCCTGCTCGCCGAGCCGTCGTGCCAGCGGACTCAGTGCGCCTCGAATGAGGATCAGGTCCGTCAACACCGGATCGCTGAGGAAGGTCCGGCGCACGCCGCGCGCGTGCGCCTTCAACGATTCGCGCCAATCGTCCGACTCGGTGAACGCCGGCAATCCGCTGCGGCGCAACGCGCGGTCGGTCATGGCATCGAGAAGCTCTGATCTATTGCGTACATGCCAGTAGATGCTCGTTACGCCGACGCCCAGCGATTTGGCGACCAGCGGAATGCTGAGCTCCTCGATTGAGGACTCCGCTGCTATCGCGAAGGCTGTCTCGACGATCGCATCTTCAGTCAGGGAGCCTCGCGCTCGTCGGACTGATTGTCGCTGCGGCTTCCTAGCCTGCACCCTCACCTCTCCCCTCATGGATCGTCGTCGATCGCGAAGTCAAACGGGTCGTAATATAGGTCAACGATTTTCTGGTTCATCGTGTCAGCGCCGGATCTGACGGGTAACGATCGACGGGCCGGCCAGTGGCATGTCAAGCAGTCCGGGCGCGGCGTCAATGACTGCGGGAATGGCGTTGATCGCCGCCATCGCCGTCGCGGCGACGCCGGGGTTGGTGGAGTCGCCTGGTGCGGGGTCCAGACGTAGGTCGAGGTTCATATTCGGGTTTCCTTTGATGCGAAACGCCATGCCTCCCTGGCCGGGTTGTGCTGGGCGGGGCCAAGAGTCGGGCCACGGCGTGGAGGTCACCGCGGCGAAGTACTGAACCGAGACCACGGGGCGCTCGTTCTGAATGGCGGCGAGTTGCCAGCGGTGGCCGCAAATCGTATCCTTCGGGATCACCCCGAGTGCGGTGTCGAGGTCGTCCGGGGCCAGGATCGTCTCCCAGTCCAGCGCTACCCGCTCGGTATCAACACCCAGTGTGTCGGCGATATAGCGCACGACGGGTTCCCAGTCGTTGTTCACCTTGCCGACAGCGATGCGAATCGGGATGTGGCCGTTGGCTTTTCCGAATCCCATCGACTCGTGCAGCACTTCCCAGATCGGGTAGGCCAGGTCGAGGTCGAGGGCGTATTCGTCCATGCGGTAGGTGTCGATCACCCCGGCACCCGCCAGCAGGGCAGTGGGCAGGTTCAGGCTGACGAAGCCGGGTTCGCATCCGGCGGCGTAGAAGGTCGAGTTGCCTTTGAGCGCGGCATTTTCAATCGGCTCGCGCCAATTAGCCGGTGCCGCCTTCGGATACACCATGGGGATGGCGGAGATGGTGACGACGTTCATGCCGGCTTCCAGGTAGGCGACGATGTCGGCGATGACCTCGTGTTCTCGTCGGACGGCGGTCGCGCAGTAGGCGATGCAATCGGGCTTGGCGTCGAGGACCACCCCCAGGTCGTCGGTGGCTACGACCCCGATATCGGGACGACCGCACAACGCGCCGGCATCCGTGCCTACCTTCGCCGGGGAGGACACCTTGAGCGCGGTCAGATCCAGTGCGGGGTCGTCGATGATTGCGCGCAACGCAACGCTGCCCGTCATGCCGGTGCCGACGTGAGCCACGCGACGCTTCGCGGACGTGGTGCCAGAGGAGAAGGTCACAGGTATTGCCTTTCGACGAGTAGCGGGCAGTGCTTTACTGTATGCCTAACCAGTAAGGGTTACCAGTGCATGGTTCGATTCAACGAGTGGCGATCGGGGGGTGCGACCCAGTTGTCGAAACGAACCATCGTCATCACCGGGGCGAGCGACGGTGTAGGAGCCGCGGCGGCGCGGCGGTTGGCCGCGGCCGGTAACAACGTCGTGGTCGTCGGCCGCTCGGAGTCCAAGACGAAGGCGGTCGCCGAGGAGCTGGAAGCCGAGTACATCTGCGCGGACTTCGCGGACCTCGCGCAGGTGCGTCGCTTGGCTTACGAGCTTCGCCGGCGATACCCGCGAATCGACGTGCTGGCCAACAACGCCGGAAGTGTCTATGCGGCGGATGGCCTCACCATTGACGGGTTCGACAGCGTCCTTCAGGTGAACTACCTTGCGGCGTTTCTACTCACCACCTTGCTGATGGACGTGTTGGTCGCCTCCAAGGCGCGGATCATCTGCACGTCGAGCTCGTCGCAACGGTTGGTGTGTCCAGGCGCATCGGTGGACGACCTACTCTGCGTTAACCCGGTGCGACCGACGGTTGCCTACGGGCGCTCAAAGATCGCGCTCGTCATGTTCGCCCGCGAATTGCACCGTCGCTACGGCGGACTCGGTGTTTCCGCCGCGTCGTTTCACCCCGGCTTCGTCAACAGCAACTTCGGCCCGGCATCGGGTTCACGCGTTCTGAAGCTCATGGAGCGAGCGCACACCGAACGGCTCGTGGGCATCACCCCGGAGGCAGCGTGCGATCAATTGGTGTGGCTGGCATGCGAGGCGGGCAAAGCGTTTGAGCCTGAAGGCGAATACTTCGTCAAACGGCGGGTCGGTCGAGCGCACCGGATTAGCTATCACCAAGAACGCGTTTGCGAATTATGGGATCGGACGTCTGCACTCGTGAATCGCGAGCCCAAGGGCGTGACATGACCAAACCCATCCAGTTTCATCTCGTAGTCGGCCAACAGGGCAGCGCGAACTCGCCGGCCCGTAGGTGCCGCGGGAGCGTTGGTGAATCTCGGTAATGGTGTCAGTATATTTAGCCGCCTGCCGCGTTCTGCTCAGACGCTAGTTGCGCCGCAGGGCCGATGAGCAACCGGGACAACTCGTCTGGTTTAGACCAGAACGGTGAATGTCCGGCGTCGATCTCGACCACCTCGTCACAGAACTGCCCGGCCGCCTCGCGGGACCATTCCGGGCTGAGTGCCTGGTCCGCGGTGCACACCACATAGCGGCTGGGCGTCAGACGCTTTTCCGGCAGCGGGATCGGCTCCGAGAACAGTTTGGTGGCACGCTCCACCTCCAAACGCGGCAGGACGGTAGCCCTAATATCGTCGACCGAGCAATCCCGGTAAAAGAATTCCTGGGCGATGTCCAGAGTCGACGTCGTTCCGCCGAACTCATCTCGCGGCATCCCGGCAAAAACCGGACCCCACGCGTCAACGAACATGCCCTCGCCGCCTGAGATGCGTTCGTTGACGCTGACGCCGCGCTGTGGCAGGAATGCAGCCACCAAGACGAGTTCACGCAGCGCCAGCCGGCGTGCGACAACACTCGCTGCCAAACCCGCCGCCGAATGCGCCACCAACACAACGTTGTTCAAGGGCGCCTCGATGGCCTTCTCGATCACGGCGACGTAGTCCATCACGCCCGCCGATGGATCCCCGCCGGGGAGATCGACCGTCGCGACCTCGTGGCCCGCACCGACAAGGATGGGACGGACCCGCTCCCAGCACCAGGATCGGTGCCACGCCCCATGGAGAAAGACGAATCTGGTCAACTGTTCTCCCACAACAGTTTTGGTCTCGCCAAGCAACGCCTGGCCGCCTCGATGCAATAAATCGACGCAGTAACCAGTTAAAGGCGGATTAGAGGGCTGGTCCATGCCCGTGAGTCCGCATTACTTACTCGATCGTCCAGGAGCTTGGATGGACCCGCTGACCGACATTGCCGAGATGCTCGGATCCGAAGTCGCCGAGTCGTGTCGGTTCGAGGCCAGCGGCCCGTGGTCATTGCGCCTCCCGGGGTACCACGACGTCAAGGTTGGTGCGGTCCTCTCCGGCCACGGTTGGTTGATCACCGACGACGACAGCCCGCTGCAGCTGAAAGCGGGTGACTGCTACCTACTTTCGGGCGGTCGGCCGTTTCAGGCGGCATCGGACCCGTCGCTCGAACCGCACGACGTTAAGGCGTTGTTCGAAGCGACTCGGCCAAAGACGGTGATGCGACTCAACGTCATTGACGACGATCCGGATCGATTCGTGGAGGTGTGTGCCAGCCTGACATTTGACGACACGACTGCGGCGTTGCTGCTGGATTACATCCCGAGCCGCGCCAGGATCGCGGCCGGCAGTGACGGTGCCGAGGCGTTGCGACCGGCCCTGCAGATACTCGAGCGTGAGACCCATGACGACGCGGCGGGGACGACCGTGATGCGCAACGTGTTGACGCAGATCCTGCTCGTGCAGGTGGTTCGAACATTGCTCGACTCCACCGAAACCGACGGGCTGGCTTACCGGAGGCGCCGGCGGGATTGGTGCGGCGACGGCACGCGAATTGGCCCGCGAGGGCGCAGCGGTAACCGTCGTCGATATCGATGAGAAAAAGCGAATGACGTCGCCGACGGGATTCGACGATCCGGAGCCCAAGCGATCGCCCTCGGCGGCGATCTCGCCGAGGGCGACGTGGCGCGCTCCAACGTGCGGGCCATCGTGGCGGAGTTCGGCCGCATCGACGTCCTGCACAACGGTGCGGCGCTGACCGCCAGCAGCTTCTTATCCCGCGACACCACGGTCTCCGAGATGCCGCTCGACGTGTGGCAACGATCGATGGAAGTCAACCTCGGCAGTCGGCTGCTGATGTGCAAATACGTCGTCCCCGAAACGCGCAGCGGTGGTGCAGGTTCCATCATCAACATGTCGTCGGGCGCGGCTCTGTCGGGCGACCGGACCACGGCGTTTCGAAGGCCGGCGTGCACGCCCTGACGATGTACGTCGCGACCAGCGAGGGAAAGCAGGGCGTGCGGGCGAACACCGTCGTGCCCGGGCTGATCCTCACCGACGCGGTGCGCGCGCACCTGTCCGAGGACATCCTCGGCGGCCTCGGCCGTGCCACGCTGACGCCCTACGTCAGACAGCCGCAGGACGTCGCGGAACTCGTCGTCTTTCTGGCGTCCGAAAAGTCTCGCTACATCACCGGGCAGATGATTTCGATCGACGGCGGAATGTCGGCGCATGTCGCAATGAATACTGGCGATTAATTAATGGCAACCATTATCGGCACCGGCGCCATTTCAGCGGATGCGAACTAAACGACTCCTTATTTAATTCGTCGGCCCCAACGCATAAGCCCCGGTCCCCGGGTGGTGGTACCAGCCGCTGGCGGCATGCGTGCCGCCGTCGACGTGGATGGTCTGGCCGGTGATGTAGCTGGACAGGTCGGACGCGAGAAACACTGCCGCTCCGGCCATTTCGTCGACGCGACCCGCTCGCCCCATCGGCACCGTGAAGCCCATCCGATCCCGGGATCCCGCCGGCGCTATCTGCTCGAGGCCTTCGGTCCAGGTGATGTCCGGGGCCAGCGCATTGACCCGGATGCCGTGCGGGGCCAGTTCGAGCGCCGCGGTCTTGGTGTAGTTGATGACACCCGCCTTGGCCGCCGCGTAGGTCGCATATCCGGGTGCGGCGCGGACCCCTTCGATCGACGTGACGCTGATGATGCTGCCGGGCAGTTTCTGCTGGACGAGGGTCCGGGCCACTCGCTGCGTACACAGATACACGTGACGCAGGTTCGACTTGTACAGGGCGTCCCACCCGTTCTCGGTGGTGTCGAGGATCCCCGACCAGAAGACTCCGCCGGCGTTGTTGACCAGGATGGTCACCGTTCCGAGCTCTGCCGAGGTCTGGGCCAGCGCGGCGTCCACCGCGGCGCTGTCCCGGACGTCGACCGTCAGCCCGAGAGCACCGATCTCCTCGGCGGCGGCCGCGCACGAGTCGGGGTTGCGTTCCCAGATCGCCACCCGGGCACCGAAGGCCGTCAACCCCGCCGCGATGCCGCGGCCGATGCCCGCGCCGCCGCCGGTGACAACCGCGACTCGGCCGGTCAGGAGCACGCTGGACGGGTCGAGTGCCATAGGCTCGACTATAGGACAATCCGATGTAAAGGTTTACAGTTCTCACTATAAATGTTCGATATGTAATTTCCGAGGAGGCCGCGATGGCCAGCACGATCTTCGTCACCGGTGCGACCGGTCAGACCGGCAGCAACGTCTGCGAGAAGCTGATCGAGCGTGGCGACCACGTGCGCGCCTTGGTTCGCGATCCCGATACGGCCGCGGCGCTGGCCGGGATCGGCGTCGAATTGGTCAAGGGCGATATCAGCGACGCCGACGATGTGCTCACCGCGGCCAAGGGCGCCGAGGCGGCGATCCACTGCGCGGCAGTGTTGGGCGGTGCGAGTCAGGATCTCGGGGACTTCAAGGCCGTCAACCTGGTCGGCACCACCAACGTCCTGGATGCCGGGAAGGCCCACGGCATGCGAAGGGTCGTTGCCCTGAGCACCGCCACCTTCCTCAACCTGAACGCCGGCGTCGACTTCGAGGAGGCGCCCGTTCTGCAGAACCCGCCCAACGACCCCTACACCGTCACCAAACTCGCCGCGTTCCTGGAAGCTCATCGGCGCGCGGCCGCGGGCGACGACGTGCTCACGTGCCACCCCGGCGCGATTTACGGTCCCGGCCTGGTCGCGGAACGCGCGTTGCACCGCACCAGCTTCAATCGGGTGCTATTGGCAGGTATGCGTGGAAAGATCAAGCGCTACTTAGCTTTTCCGGTTACCTGGGTTGCCGGTGCGGACGTTGCGAAGGGCTCGATCGCCGCGCTGGACAACGGCGTGGCCGGTGAGCGCTACCTGTTGGTCGGCCGGCCCGAGGACACCTTCAGTACCGCCGGCGGCATCAACCGCGCCTGTGAGGTCGCCGGAATCGAGCACCGGGTCGAGGATCTCGACTACCGCACGGATCCCGAGGCATTGACCGCCGAATTCGGGCCCACCCTGATGGCCATCGCGAAGGCCGCGGCCAACAGCAAACGCACAACCCGGAGCAAAGACAACCTGACCACCCGGCGGCTGAACTACCAGCCCATGTCCTTCGACGACGGATTGCGGCTGCTGATCTCGTGGCTACGCAAACTCGGCAAGCTGTAGGGGCCGCCACGGTGTCGATCGCCGAATCACCCAGACCCCGTTCAGATCACGGAGATCTGGCGGATCGAATCCTGGACGCCGCCGAGCGGCTGATATTCCGGGTCGGCGCTCGCAAGTTGTCGCTGTCGGACGTCGCCAGCCTGGCCGGGGTGTCACGGCCCACCATCTACCGCTATTTCGTGTCCAAAGAAGACCTGATCGACGCGATGGGAAAGCGCGAACGCCGTCGCTTCTACGCGGCGATGGACCAGGCGACGTCCGGGGTCGTCGGCGTCGCACGATTGGAGGCTGCGGTCGACGTGGTGGCGAGCTTCCTCGAGGCCCAGCCGCCGGGGCGCCTCCTCGACCTCGAGCCGGGTTTCGCGCACGCCCAGATGGCCGCGGCGCTACCGATGCTCGCCGAGGGGCTGGTGACGGCTTTACAGCACTGTGCGCGCGAGGGCGCGCTCACCGCGGCGGTAGATCCGCGCGATCTTGCCGGGGCGATCGCGCGAACCGCATTGAGCCACTACATCTTTCCCGATCCCGATCGGGTTGCGGCCCGCCGGCAGATCCGTGCCGCGGCCGGACTTCCCGGCTGAGGTCAGACAACTTTCCTCACGTCTACGACGCCCGGCTCAGGTGGCGTCGTCGAATCCTGCCCGGGCACCGAGGTTGTCACCGCTCAACGGCTATCCCGACTTTCTTTGTTCTTCATCTGTTTGCCGCACACTGACTCCCATGCCCTCATCTGCCTGGCTGGTCAGAATTGCCGCCCCCGCACTGGCCGGCGCCGCCGTGATTACGAGCGCGCCGATCGCGACTGCCGACCCGAATGACGGATACCTTGCTCAGCTGCGTGCCGCCGGCCTTTCCTGGCCGCCGGGACACGACGCCGCGCTGATCGGGATGGCGCAGCTCATCTGCGACGATCTCGGCTGGGGCTGGACACCGGACCAGATCGCCAGCGACGTCCACGCCAACCTGGATCCGCGCGGCATCGCCGTCGGCGACGTCGCGTCCCTGGTCGGTATCGCACACGCGATCTATTGCCCCAACCAGCGGTGCTGGGCCCCGCACTGCTGAGGCCTGCGACCGAGCGCCCGCACATGTCGACTTCATAGAACTTTTCGGTCCCACCGACCGATTCGTCTTTCAATTCGATATGCGTTCAACGGCGGCCGAATACTCTCGGATAGTTTGCTGGCACGTTGGCCCCATGGTGCCCAGAGTGTGGCAAAACCATGACAAGAGGGCGGGAAAGATGCGGATCAGCATGTTCATCGCGGCAGCTGTATTCTTTGCTGGCGCGGCAACCTTGCCAGCACCCATGGCCTCGGCGGAGCCATTGGCCACCGGCGACGAAACGAAAATGAACGGTGTTTACCACTACGCGGACGAGGACGGCGACACCGGCGTCTGGACCATCAACACCACCTGCAAGCAGGTCTGCGTCGCCCACGTGACGACGGGTCCGGGCATGGGTTTCAACGCCCCGCTGATCGACGGCCGCTACACGGTGACGCGGACGGTCCCGGAGGGCGCGATGTGCGTTAACGACTCCAGCCTGCACCCGGTCAGTGTTAACCAATCCTGGGACCCGTTGACGCTCACCGGGATGGCGATCTTCCTGGACAGCAGCGCGCCGTGCGGCCTGACCGACCCGCACGACGCCTTTACGCTCACGAGAATCGGCTAGCCATAACCTTTTTGGTCCCGATCACACCTTGGAGCTCAGCCCCGCGATCAGATTGATCGTGACGGCGAGCACCACAGCGCCCAGCAGGTAAGACACCATCGCGTGTCGTAGCACCGTCGCTCTGATGGACGTCAGGTTGATTTCGGTGTCCGACACCTGATAGGTCATGCCGACGGTGAACGCGACATACGCGAAGTCCCGGAATCGCGGCAGCTCCGGGTCATGGAAATCGATGCCGCCCGGCTCGTCGGAATAGTAGAGCCGCGCATAGTGCACCGTGTAGAGCGTGTGCACGGCGAACCAGGACGCTGCGACGCTGAGAATGCCGACGACGGCGGCCTGGATAGCGCCGGCGCCCGATCGCGACCCGGCCGCCACCACATACCCGACCCCACCCAGGCTGGCGACGCTCGCGGTCAGGATGACCGCGTCCGCGAGCCACCGGGTGGGGTCCTCTCGCGTCGCCCAGATCCGGGTTTGCTCGGCGTCCATTCCGAACAGGATGAGCTGCGTCCATGCCACATATACGCCGGCGGCGATGATCCAACCGACCAACGCGTAGCGCCCGCCCAAGGCATCTCCCACCACGATGGCGACGACCACGCCGAGCACCACCACAATCACCATCCGAACCGCGACGGTGTCGCGAAACAACTTCACCAAGGACGTCACAATCCCGACCTAACCACCCGCATACGTCCTCCGATGGCGACACTCGGGAGAAACTCCGAAAAAGACATGATTGCCGCCGGTCACTATTTCGTGCGTATTGGAAAAGCGGCACTTTTGCGCCCCAGCCTGCCATTTCCTGCGGGCTCGCCCGTTATCCGGGGACTACTTTGCCGACGCAGGCATTGCCCGACGCCGCCTTCGTCGAGGTTTTTGGCACTGGCAAGGGGATCCGGGGCAGTCTGGCCGGTCGACAAGCGCGGCCGGAGTCTTTGCCCGCTTCGTCCATTCGCCGCGCACACCCGCTTCGCGAACCGCATAATGATGCCGTTGTACCGCCCCTCCCAGACAAGGAGCCGACCGTGATCTCTGCTCGCAAACTTTTCTTAGTGAGTGCTCCCGCTATTGCTGTTGCCGGCGCTTTGACCGTGGGCACCGGGATCGCGGTCGCCGACGATGACGGCTACCTCGCTCAGATTCACAAGATCGGCCTCACCGGTGACAGCACCGGCCTCATCCAGCTCGGACACTTGATTTGCGCCGACCGTGCCAACGGCGAGACCCCAGACCAGCTGGCCCAGGTGGTGCAGAGCAAGAACCCGGGTATCAGCCTCAGTGACGCGACCGGTGTCGTCAGCGCCGCGGAATCCAACTACTGCCCCTAGGACGCTGTAAACGCCGCCACCGGCATCTCCACCGTTCCACGGCATGGGCCGCTGGAGATGTCGGTGTGCCAGGTACCGCGCAGCGATCCGTCGGGTTGCGGCGTGTAGAACGCCCACGACTTCGCGGGTGTCCAGACCTTCGGAACCCCTTCGCCCATAAAGCAATCCCACTGAAAATCGAAGTGCTCCACCCACCGGGCCCCGTCCCAGACGTAGTGGGAAGGCTGGGGCAGTGTCGGATTCTTGGGAACCGGCCCGTTGGTGGCGGTCGCGACGCACTGACCCGACGAGCACGACGTCAGGAAGACATAGTCAGCGCTGAACGTGGGTTCGGCTTGCCCGGCCGCCACGCTGGTACCGGTCTTGTTCACGGCGTATCTCACCAACGAGTACTTGCCATTCCACACCGCGGTAGCCGCGTGCGCCGAAATCGTCGGCGCGCCAAGGATCGCGACGATGGCGAGCAGCACGGCCAGGAAGCGCGAACACACCGCTTCAATGGTGCGGACCCGATGACGCGATGCGGTATCGGCACGGACACGATCGCGCGGTAATGCCTTAGTCCAGCTGAAACTTCGTGGCGCCGAACGGTTCCGACGTGCCCAACGCGAACACCGTCGACGGCCGCGCGCGGTAGACGTGCCAGGGCGGCGGACCCGCCGACGGCGCACTGTACTCGGCCGTGAGCGCATCGCCGTCGACCTGAGCCGGCCAGCCGGAACGGACGAAAGCCGCTGCAACGTCAGCTAATTCACTGACGTCGACTACCCGTTCGGCGGTGCCCTCGAGGATGAGGTCGAACGGATCGGTAGCGACGCTGACCACGCATCGGTGATCGCGGGCCAGGTTACGGGACTTGCGGGTCGCGAATCCGGAGGTGAAATACCAGGCGCCGTCGTGCGCGATCACCCCCACCGGCCGCACGTGCGGGCTGCCGTCGGGATTGATTGTCGTGAGCCATGCCGTGTGTCGTTGCGGACCACCGCTGCCCGGCGCCTGCGTCAGCTGGGCGTCCAGCACCGTTTCCACCCGGGCCCAGTCAATCGTCGGCGATCACGCCCGAGCGGATCATCTCCTCGACGTCTTCGCGGGAGAACCGCGCGCTGCGCATGTCCTGCTCCTCGTGCTCGGGGGCCGCTTGCCCCTCGGAGATCCCGGTGGCCAGAAACACCCAGCCGCGCTGACTGGTCATACCGGGCGCGACGTCCAGCAAACCGATCGCCTCGAACGACGTCGCGCTCAACCCGGTTTCCTCGCGCAGCTCGCGCGCGGCCAGCTCGGCGGGTTCGGTGTCGGCCAGATCGGGCGCCGTGCCCTGCGGAAACTCCCAACGGCGCGCGCCCACCGGATAGCGGAACTGCTCGACCAGCCGGAATCGGTCGCCGTCATACGGCATCACCAGCGCGTAGGCCGGCTTGTCCACCACGGCGTAGATGCCGGGGCTGCCGTCCGTCCTCCCGGAAGATCAGCCACGGGTTCCGATAGATCTCGCGCGACGCGAGGCGTTCGATGAAAGGCACGCAGCCCAGTATGAATGCGACCAACCCGTCCCGACCGCGATGGCGAACAGGTAGCGTCCAAAGCCATGCCTTCCCAAGAAGCCATCGCGCAGACCGTCAGCAGCATCTCACGCTCGTCGCCAAGGGCGCCACCGACGAAATAGTGGACCTCTACACGGCCGACGCCACCATCGAGGATCCGGCCGGAACGGACGTACGACGCGGCCGGGACGCCGTCCGCGAGTTCTACGCCGCGTTCCAGGATGCCAAGAAAGACACCGAACTTGCCGAAATACGCGTCGGCGGTAACGAGGCGGCGTTCTTCTGGCACCTGACGCTCGACGCCGGGGACACCCGAACCCGCATCTTCCCCATCTCGCTGATGACGTTCGACGAGGATGCGAAGATCACGTCGATGCGAGCGTTCTAGTCCCCTTCCGACGTCCAGGTCCTCTAGCGCAAAGCCGTTACAGCCGAAGAAGTTACGGCCCCGCGCCAGGTGAGCAGTCGCGGTCGGCGGCGCTGCGCTGGCACAAATCGGCGCAGTAGCCGATAGTCATAGCAATGTGACGTCCTGGGAGGCGCGGTGAGCATGCACGGCCACATCATCGTCAGCGGTGACGACGCGCTGGCGACGACGATCGCCGAAGAGCTGGAGAACGCCGGCGCGACCATCGTCAAGCTGGTCGACGACAACGTCGCCGACACCAAGGACGACCTCATCGAGGCCGGGATCGTGCGCGCGGCCGCCGTGGTCTGCGCCGGGGACGACGACGCGATAAATCTCGAAATCGCTTTGCTGGCAAGGAAAGCCAATCCGCGTATCCGCGTGGTGGCCCGGCTGGCCAACGACGTGCTGCGCGAAGCGGTGGCCGACGACAACGGTCCCGGCGCAATCCTCGACGTCGCCGAACTGGCGGCGCCGTCGGTCGTCGAGGCAGCTCTGGCGCACACCGCGCACCCGTTCGAGGCGGCCGGCATCAAGTTCCTCGTCGCGGGCGCGCAGGCACCCTATGACGCCACGCTGCGCGAGATCTGCGCCGACCTGGCGCCGGTGGCGGTGATCCACGGCAAGAACTCCCCCGCGCCCGGGTTACTGGAAACATGTCCGGGCCGCGACCTGAAGGTCCGCGCCGGCGACTGGACCGCGATGATCGGCACCGCCGACGAGCTAGCCGCCCGCGGCATCAAGGCCCCGCGGCCCAACACGACCCGCACCCGTCAGCGCCGGATACGGCGCGCCGTGGATGTCGCCCGCGGCTTGCGCAATGACGTCAACCCGATGTTCATGCGGGCGGTGGCCGCGGTGCTGACCGTGCTGATCGGCTCGACGGTGTTGTTGCGCTACTGCTACCAGCCCCAGGCGAAGATGACCTGGGTCGACGCGCTGTACTTCAGCACCGAGACGATCGCGACGGTGGGCTACGGCGACTTCAGCTTCCTCTCGCAACCAACCTGGCTGCGACTGTTCAGCATCGGATTGATGTTCGGCGGTCTGATGACGACCGCCGTCCTCGTCGCGTTCATCGCCGACCTGCTGATCTCGCGCCGCTTCGCCCACACGGCCGGCCGACGGCGAGCGCGCCACTTGCGCAACCACATCGTCGTCGTCGGGCTCGGCTCGTTCGGCAGCCGAGTCACCGCCGACCTGCGCGCCGCCGGATACGACTTCGCGGTGATCGAGCTGGACGAGAACAACCGCTATTTGTCGACGGCCGCCGAGCTAGAGGTGCCGGTGATCTTCGGAGACGCGACGCTGCGCCAGACGCTGGCGGCGGCCCGCGTCGACACCGCGCGTGCGATCGCGGTGCTGACCCACGACGACATGACCAACATCGAGACCGGCATCGTGCTGCGCGAGATGCTGGGCCCGCGGGTGATGCCGAAGGTCATCCGGCCCGAGGTCCCGATCGTGCTGCGCATCTACGACCGCACGCTAGGTAGCGCGGTGGCGGAACGATTCGGGTTCGACACCGTACGTTCGACGGTCGAGCTGGCCGCGCCGTGGTTCATCGGTGCCGCGATGGGCCTGCAGGTGCTCGGGACGTTTCGGTCGGGCAGCGCTACTTCATGGTCGGCGGTATGCACGTGGCGGCCGGCAGCGAGCTCGACGGGCTGCGGATGTTCGAACTGTCCACGCAGACCCGCGTCATCGCGATCACCCGGGACGACGCCCCGGTCCAGCTGCATCCACGGCGTGACGCCCGGCTGCGCGCCGGCGACACCGTCTACCTCGTGGGCCCCTACCGCGAGCTGGTGGCCACGCTGCAAAAGGGCCAACCCCCGCAGCCCGAGGTCGGCCGCGAGCGCCTTCCGGCCTAAAGCCGCCCGGCGACGTCGGCGGCGCGGCGCACCTGGTCGAGGTCCGAACTGGTCGGAATCAGCTGGACCTCGTCGGTGCCGATCTCTTCGAACCTGCGCAACACCGCGGCCAGCTCGTCTTCGCTGCCGGCCCACCCGGTCATCGGGGCCATCGCGTCGACGTACTCCGCCGGTATCCAGTTCATGTAGCGGCGCAGGTGCCGATGCACCTGGGCGCGCGACTGTCCGGGGGTGCCGAACGCGAACCAGAACGACGTCGCCAGATGGGGTTTGGACTTGCCGGCCCGCGCCCAGGCTTCGCGTGCAACGTCGAAGAGTTCATTCTGCTTGCCGACGTCCAGGTCCAGGGTGGTACCGGCCAGCCCGTCGGCCCAGACCGCCGCGCTGCGGACGGTCTTGGGCCCGATGGTGCCGACCAACAGCGGCGGGCCGTCGGGCTGCACCGGCGCGGGCCCGACCGGCAGCACCGACTCGGTGATCTTCTCGCCGACCCACACCCGCTTCATCACCGCGACCCGCTCGGCCATGTCGCGCATGGTCTGCGTCGCCGGGTCCGCACCGACCGCGACGTAGTCCTCCTGCCTGCCGCCCACGCCGATGCCCACGCTCAACCGCCCTTGCGCCAGCATGTCGCCGGTCGCAAGGCCTTTCGCCAACATCACCGGATCGTGCAGCTGCGGAATGATCACCGTCGTCATCAGCCGCACCCGTTTCGCCCAGGCCGCGAGCGCACCGAGCAGCGTGAGATTGTCCGGGTTTTCGAACGCGATGCGCTCGCCCCAGCACAGCGACGAGAACGGGCCCTCGTCGATCGTACGCGCCCATGTTTCCAGCACCGTGGCATCCAAGTCCGGTTCCATCACCGGCATCGTCATTGCTATCCGCACGACGGCGATTCTGGCATGCCCTCTACATGTGGTTCCGCAAGTGGCAGCATGGGATGAGTGCCCTTAGCCAGTACGTCCATCGCGCATGTCCGCTTGACCGTCACCGATATCGAGCGATCCCGGCAGTTCTACGAGAGCGTGTTCGATTGGCCGGTGTTACTCGAAGTTCCCGAGAATGCCGACGAGGCAACCCGCGACCAGTTCTCCTTCTTGTACGGCGGCGTCGTCTACGACCTCGGCGGCACGCTGCTCGGGCTGCGGCCGGTGGCCTCGGACCGCTTTCACGAAGACCGCTGCGGCCTCGACCACATCGCGTTCCGGCTCGGCAGTAGGGACGAATTAGACACCGCGGCAGCACATCTGGATGAAATGGGCGTCGAGCACGAGCCGATCAAAGACATCGGTCCGTCCTACATTCTGGAATTCCGCGACCCCGACAACATCGCCCTGGAACTGACCGCGCCGAAGTAGCACTACGCTCGTTGTCGGCTCGCCGCGACAGTGGTTGACTGGAAAGAACTATGTTCATCAGTTTCAACCACACCATCGTCGCCGCACGCGACAAACGCGAGTCCGCGGAATTTCTCGCCGAACTCTTCGACCTGCCCGCCCCGTTGCCGTTTGGCCACTTCATGGTCGTCGCGCTCGACCACGACGCCAGCCTCGATTACGCGGACGCCCCCGAGGGCGAGGACATCCGGCGGCAGCACTACGCCTTCCTCGTCTCCGAGCAAGAGTTCGACGCGATCTACGGCAAGATCCAGTCGCGCGGAATGCAGCATTGGGCGGACCCGGGCGCCCAGCGGCCCGGCGAGATCAACCGCCGCGACGGCGGTCGCGGGGTGTACTTCCTGGATCCGTCCGGGCACGCGATGGAGATCTTGACGCGACCCTATGGGTCGGGCGGCTAGTCGGGGCGCGGAGCCCCGTGCCGTCGGCTCTCCTGGCCGCGATAGTCGTCGGCGAGCCTCGCGACGTGCTTGGGCAGGGCGCCGGACGCCACGTCGGCCAGGGTGGTCTCCTCCAGGACCGAACGCATGCTGGCGCGCAGCGCCCGCCAGACGTCGGCCAACGGGGCCGTCGGCCCCGAATACGGCAGGTCACCGAGGCCGATGTCGCGGACACTGGCCAGCGGCCCGTCGATGCAGCGCAGCACGTCGGCGATGCTGATCTCGCCGCCGGGGCGGGCCAGCTCATAGCCGCCTTCGCGACCGCGGTGGCTGCGCACCAAGCGGTCGGTGCGCAGATTGGTCAGGATGTCGACCAGAAACTGCGGCGGTATGCCTTGGGCCTGGGCCAGGTCGTCGGTCTTGACCAGCGTGCCGGGTTCCGCGGTGGCGAGCTGAATCATCGCCCGCACCGCGTACTCCGCCTTCGCTGACATCCGCACGTTGAGGATTGTGCCACCCTCGGCGCGGTGACGACGCGAGCGCTTGGGTCTGTGGGCTAGGCGCCCAACTCCAGCATCTCGATGACGCTCTGCGCCATTTCCTCGAGCGAGCGGTCCGGGATCAGCCGCAGATCCGGATTTTTCGGCCGCTGATACGGACTGTCGACGCCGGTGAAATGCGTGATTTCGCCCGCACGGGCTTTGGCATACAGCCCCTTGGGATCACGCGCCTCACACTCGGAGAGCGGGGTATCGCAGAACACTTCGAAGAACTCAAACCCGGCGTCGGCGTGCACTTTACGAGCCATCTCGCGGTGTTCGGCCAGCGGACTGATCGCGGGCACCAGCACGGTCTGGCCGGAGTCGGCGAGCAGCGTCGCGACGTGCGCCAGCCGGCGCATGTTCTCTGCCCGGTCGGCCATCGAAAAGCCGAGGTCGGCATTCAGGCCGTGCCGCAGGTTGTCGCCGTCGAGAACGTAAGCGGGCGTTCCCTTTTCGAGCAGCTTCTGCTCGACCAGCATGGCCACCGACGATTTACCCGCACCCGACAGGCCGGTGAGCCACACCGTGCGGCCGCGGGCCGCCCGGTCTTCGGAGGTGACCAGCGACTCGTGCCGCACGGTGTTCGGGCTTGCCTTCTGCGCCGTGACGTCGCGCAGCACCATGCCCGCCGCCACCGTGCCGTTGGTATTCGGGTCGATCAGGATGAACGAACCCGTGCTGGCGTTGCGGGTGTATTCGTCGAGCAGCAACGGCACCTGGGTGCGCAGCGTTATGCGGCCAAGTTCGTTGAGCTTCAACGCCGTTGCGCTCTTGTCCCGGTGCAGGGTGTTGACGTCGAGCCGGTAATCGAGAGCGGTGACCCGCGCCCGGGTGGTGCGGGTGGTGTGCTTGATGACGTAGTCACGCCCGGGCTCGAGCGCCGCGCCGTCGGCCATCCAGCACACGGTCGCGTCGAATTCTTGTGCGACCCTGGGCTGGTTATTGGTTCGAGCGATCATGTCGCCGCGCGAAATGTCGATGTCGTCGGCCAGGCTCACCGAGACGGCCATCGGCGGAAACGCTTCCTCCACAGGACCGTTCGGGCCCTCGATCGCGGTGATCCGGCTGATCTTGCCGACCGGGAGCACCACCACCTCGTCACCGGGACGCATCACTCCGCTGGCCACCGTGCCGGCGTAGCTGCGGTGGTCGTGGTGCTCGTGGGTCTGCGGCCGGATCACGTACTGGACCGGGAACCGGACGTCGACCAGGTTGCGGTCACCGGCGATGTACACCTCTTCGAGGTGCGAGAGCAGCGCCGGCCCCTCATACCAGGGCGTCTTGTCCGACTTGGTCACCACGTTGTCGCCGTGCAGCGCGGACAGCGGGATGGTGGCCACGTCCTGCACGTCCAAACGTGCGGCGAAGGCGTGGAATTCATCCTTGATCGCGTCGAACGTCGCTTTGTCCCAGTCGATCAGGTCCATCTTGTTGACCGCCAACACGATGTGCTGAATGCCCAGCAGCGACGCCAGGAAGGCGTGCCGGCGGGACTGCTCGAGCAGGCCCTGGCGGGCATCGACGAGCACGATCACCAGCTGGGCGGTCGACGCGCCGGTCACCATGTTGCGGGTGTACTGAATGTGGCCCGGGGTGTCGGCGATGATGAATTTCCGCCTGGGAGTGGCGAAGTAGCGGTAGGCGACGTCGATCGTGATGCCCTGTTCACGCTCGGCCCGCAGGCCGTCGGTGACCAGCGCGAGGTCGGTGTAGTCGTGGCCGCGTTCCTTGGACGTCTTTTCGACCGCGGCCCACTGGTCTTCCATCACGGCCTTGGAGTCGTACAGCAGCCGCCCGATCAGGGTGGACTTGCCGTCGTCGACCGACCCGGCAGTTGCGATGCGGAGCAGCGTTGTTGGAGCAGCCATCAGAAGTAACCCTGCCGTTTCCGGTCTTCCATTCCAGCCTCTGAGATGCGGTCGTCGGCGCGGGTGGCCCCGCGCTCGGTGAGCCGGGACACCGCGGTTTCGGCGATGACCTCCGAAACCGTGGCGGCCTCCGATTCGACACACCCGGTGCAGGTGACGTCGCCGACCGTGCGGAACCGCACCGTCTTCTCCACCACCTGCTCGTCGGCGCGCGGCTGCATGTGGCGGTGCATCGCCAGCAGCATCCCGTCGCGCTCGAAGACCTTGCGCCGGTGGGCGTAATAGATCGGCGGCAACTTGACCTTCTCGGCGCCGATGTAGGACCAGATGTCGAACTCGGTCCAGTTCGACAGCGGGAATACCCGGATGTGCTCGCCCTTGTGGTGGCGGCCGTTGTAGAGGTTCCACAGCTCGGGCCGCTGCGCCTTGGGATCCCACTGGCCGAACTCGTCGCGGAAGCTGAACACGCGCTCCTTGGCGCGCGCCTTCTCCTCGTCGCGGCGCGCCCCGCCGAACGCGGCGTCGAACTTGTTCTCCCGGATGGCCCGCAGCAGTGTCACGGTCTGAATCGGGTTGCGCGAGGGGATGGTCTCGACGACCCGGCCGGCGTCGATGTCTTCCTGCACCGACGCCACCACCAGGCGAACCCCGAACTCCTCGACGAGTTCGTCGCGGGTCGCGATCACCTCGTCGAAGTTGTGGCCGGTGTCGACATGCATGACCGGGAACGGCAGCCGCCCCGGGCGGAACGCCTTGAGCGCCAGGTAGAGCATCACGATGGAGTCCTTGCCGCCGGAGAACAGCAGCACCGGCCGCTCGAACTCCGCGGCGACCTCACGGATGATGTGGATGGCCTCCGCCTCCAACGAGCGCAGATGGCTCAATTCGTACTGACCGGCCGCGGGGCCTGCCGTCACACCACTGGTCATGGCTTCCTTGTCAACCGCTTATCCGGATAATCTTGGTAGAACTGACCATGTTAACGGTCATTGACGTACAATGAACCAGCCCGCCCCGGCCGTGTCAATGCCGACGGGCTGGTGGCGCGCGAGCCCAGCATCGGACAGATCGCGTCAGGTTGGCTCGCCGGGACTTCCGCCGCGGCCGATCGGTACGAAAGCATGGAGGAATGACCACCTCTTCCGCTCCCCCCAGCGGGCGCGATGTGATCGCGCAATTTCTGCCCCAGTCGCCGTTCGTGGCCAAGCTGGGAATCGTCGCCGATCAGCTCACCGACGACGAGGTACGGCTGCGGCTGCCGTGGGATCCCTCCAACGTCACCCTCGGCGACATGGTGCACGGCGGCGCGATCGCCACGCTCGCCGATCTCACCGTGATGGCGGCGGCGTGGTGCGGCGCGGACGCACCCCCCGACCTGCGCGGCGTCACGGTGTCGATGACGGTGGACTTCATGGCACCCGCCGTCGCCACCGACGTGATCGGGGTGGGCCGGGTGCTGCGACGCGGGCGGTCGCTGACCAACTGCGAGGCCGAGATCGTCGACCCGGAGGGCAGGCTGATCGCCAAGGCCCTCGCTACTTACAAAGTGGGCTAACGGACTAGAGGACGACCTCGAGCAGCTTGCCGTTGGCGACGTCGAAGACGAAGCCGCGCAGCGACACATGCTGGGTGACGAACGGGCTGTTTTCGATGCGGCGCGCCGACTGCCGGACGTCCTCCTCGAGATCCGAGAAGGCCTCGGCCGACCACGGCGGCTTCACACCCGTCTCGTCTTGGATGGCGCGCTTGAAGTCGTCGTCGGTGAAGGTGAGCATGCCGCAATCGGTGTGGTGGATCAGGATGATCTCCCGAGTGCCCAGCAGCCGTTGGCTGATCGCCAGTGAGCGAATCACGTCGTCGGTGGCGACTCCGCCGGCGTTGCGGATGACGTGGGCCTCGCCCTCGTTCAGGCCCAGGACGCGGTAGACGTCGAGCCGGGCGTCCATGCATGCCACAACCGCGACATGCTTGCTCGGCGGCAAGGGCAGCGGGCCGTTGAACGCGCCCGCGTAGTCGGAATTGTGGGCCAGGTAATCATCGGTAACCGTCACGGCACGCCTCCTCGGAGCATCGCGGCATGGATTTGCTGCACAGTCGGTGGAGTAGCGTATGGCTTTCGGTCAGCGCAGCATCTACTTTTACTCGGCCAGCTCTTAATCACTCGACGGCAAGCCGCGCCGCGTCCCGATGTGCAACTGCTACAGGTCGTTACCCGCGTAGGACTGGTTGAAGCTTTTGTTAGCCAGCGGGAAGTCCGGGACGATCGTGTCGGCCATCGCCACGGGCAGCGCCGGCCAGTTGAACCAGGAGGGGTCGACGATTTTGGCGCGGGTGATGCGGTTGGTCGCGTCGATTTCGACGCGATGCACGATGGTGCCACGCCAACCTTCGACGATGCCGACACCGCTGCTGGGGGCACCCGAGGGTCCGGCGGCGACGTGTTCGATTGGGCCGCTGTGTGACTCGACAATGTGCCGAACGAGGGCGGCCGAAGCGGCGAACTCATCGCGCCGCACGGTGTAGCGCGCGAGGACATCGCCTTCGGTCGCGCCGATTTCCGCAATGGGCAGCTCGACGGACGGGTGCTCGACCCGGGCGTCGGTACGCAGGCCGCTGGCCCGGGCGACATAACCGAGACATCCCAGGGCAGAGGCGTCTTCGGAGCCCAGGACGGCGGTGCCGGCGAAGCGGTCGTAGGCGACCGCGTTGGCCAGCGTCAGCGAGGCGACCTCGGCCAGGTCAGCGTCGAGTCGCGCAATCTCCTCGGGCTCGGGAAGTGCTTGCAGCGCAATTCCGCCCGGGTGGATGGCGCCGCGCAGCAGGCGGTGGCCGGTGACGTCGGCGTTGAGCCGCAGCAGTCTTTCGCGGATGCGCAGGGCGTGTGCGTAGGCGATGCCGTAGCCGATGTCGTTCGCCAAGGCACCGAGATCGGCGGCGTGGTTATAAAGACGCTCGAGTTCGACGATCAGGGCCCTAAGCCGATGCACCTCGTCGGGCAGCTCGATGCCGAGAGCGTCTTCGATGGCGAGGCTGTGAGCCAGGGCATGCGCGGCCGACGTATCGCCGCTAATACGTTCGGCGAGATCGGTTGCCCCGACGGCGGAGCGGCCGTGGAATAGTTTCTCGATCCCGCGGTGCACGAACCACAGCCGGGCTTTCAGTCGCACGACGGTCTCGCCTGCCACGGAGAAACGAAAGTGGCCGGGTTCGATAAGGCCGGCGTGCACGGGTCCGACCGGGATCTCTTACACCCCTGGTCCTTCGACGTTGAGAAAGGGGAAAGCGCCGGTGTCGGCGAATTCGGGTGCGGGCCCCGCGTCGGCCCGCATCGGATGCCAGTCGGGCCAGTGGGCATGGCGGACCAGGCGGCGCGGTTTGGGATGGCCGACGGGACGAATTGCGTACAGATCCGCCATCTCGCGCTCGAATCGGCTCGCCGGAAATGATACATATGCCAGGGATTGGACACTTGGATCATCCACGGGTACAACACATTCGAGCTCAACCCGGCGGTCCGGACGCCCGGCCAGAAAGAGGTAGACCAAGCGCAGACTGTCGCCGTCGTCGTGCGCTGCGACTAACGCCAGTCGGAACGAATCGTCTAGGAGTTGTTCGGCCATTTCGGTGAGTCCGCGCTGGGAAACCCTGTGCCGCAACCAGCTTCGGCTCACGGTGCGGCTCCGACGTTGCTGCTGGCGGCGGCGGTGAAAAGGTGGGTGAGCGGGCCGGCCGTGACGCCGAGGGCGGTGGAGACGGCGACACCGAGGATCAGGACCGTCGCGGCCGTGGCCGGCACGTCAATCGTCGGCGCGCCCACCGCGGGCGCGCCCAGCAGTAGGCGCCCCGAGTTACGGGCCAGAGCGGCGAAGGCGATCGCGATCAGCAGCATCGCGACGCCCAGCACCCAGGCCAGCCGCGCACTGGCCAGCGACCGCGCGATCGCCAGTTCGCTGGCGAACATCGCGAAGGGCGGCAAGCCCAGCAGCACGATCAGGCCGGTGGCGAATGACAGGCCGATCAGCCGGGACCGTCGCATGACGCCCGTAATATCGGCGATCGCGGTGGAGTCGTGCGCCGCCTGCAACTGGCCGCCCGCCAGGAACAACACCGTCTTGGCGACGCCGTAGGCAAGCACATGCAGCAGCAACGCGGAGATCGCCAATGTGGTGCCCGCGGCCGCGGCGATCGCGATCAGGCCCATGTTTTCCATCGAGGAGTACGCCAGCATCCGTTTGATATCGCGGGTGACGGTCAGCATCAGCGCCGCGACCAGCAGCGTCGTCAACCCGACCGCCAGCAGCCCGCCGCGCAGGAAGGTGGGTCCGGCGGCGGCGTCGATGATCGGCCGCAATCGGATGAGCACCGAGAACGCGACCGACAGCAGCACCCCGCTCATCAGTGCGGACACCGGAGCGGGGGCTTGGCTGTGGGCGTCGGCCAGCCAGGTGTGGAACGGAAAGAGTCCGGCCTTGGCGCCGTAGCCAATCAGCAATAGTCCACCGGCCAGCCGAGCGACAGCGGGATTCAGGCCGCGCGCATGCGCGGCAAGGACGTCGAGGTTCAACGCGTGTGCGGCGGATACCCCGGCGGAGCGTGCGGCGAAGTAGAGCAGCACGGTCCCCAGGAATGCGACGGCGATGCCGACCGAGCAGATCACGACGTACTTCCAGGTCGCTTCCAGCGCGGTGCGGGTACGGCGGTGTCCCACCAGGAAGGCGGTGATCACCGTGGTGGCCTCGATCGCCACCCACACCACGCCAATGTTGTTGGCGCACACCGCGAGAACCATCGCAGCCAAAAACGCAGGCGTCAGTACCCCGTACAGACGGGCGCCATGTCCATCGATGTGGGTGCGCGCGAGCTCGGTGTCGATGTAAGAAACGCTCGCCGACGTGGCCAGCGTGCCGACCACCCCGATGACGATGAGCATCGTCACCGTGAGCGCGTCGGCACGCAGCAGCCCGCCGAGCGCGAACTGGCTACCGGACCCGACCCGAAATCCCAATGCCGCACCGCATCCCAATACGGTGACCGCGGACAGGACTGTCAGCGCCGCGGTCGCGTGCCGCCATCCGGCGGCCAGGGTGGCGATCGACGCGACCAGTGGCGCGAGGATCGCGGTCATTAGCAGCACGGTCATCAGTCGCGCAGCTCCTGCAGCTTGTCCAAGTCGGCATCGCCGAAAGTGTGTCGCAGCCGGCCGGTCAGCACGCCGATCACGATGACGGCCAAGAGCACATCCAGCGAGGCGCCGAGTTCGACGATCAACGGCACTCCCGCGGTGAGCAGGAACGCTGTTGCGGCAATCCCGTTGTCCAGCATCAGGAATCCGGCGGCTTGCGAGACCGCGTGGCGCCGAGTGGTCAACACGAAAAGTGCGATCAGCACCACCGCGAACGCGGCCGGCACGGCGGTGGTGCTGGGGCCGGGATCCAGGTCGACCACGGGTTGGGTGACCGCAAACGCGGCGACGGTCAATCCGCCGGCAATCAGCAGCGAGCTGGTGGTGTTGATCAGCGGGGTGGCCTCGCGCCGCGCGGTGGCTTCGGCACCCACCACGCGGGCGAGCAACCACGGCAACACCACCACGCGTAACGCCAGTACGGCGACGGCGACTCCGATCAGTGCGGCATCGTGGTCATGGATCCCGCGCAACGCCGGGATCGCGGTCAGCGCCAGGCCCTGCCAGGCCAGCAGATGCACGATGGCGGGCAGCTCGCGGCGCCAGACGATCAAGACAGCGGCCAGCACGAGCCCGCCCGCGGCGAAGTCGACCAGGGTCGAGAAGTTGGCGTCGGTCATCACTGCGCCCTCACGTGCGGACCGTGAAGAAGTTGGCGGCGGTGACCGCGAGCAGGGCCAGCAGGAACGAACCCGCCAACAGTTCGGGCACCCGGAAAAGTCTGAGTTTGGCGATGAACACCTCGAACGTCGCGAGCAAAGCGGCGAGAATCGCCACCTTGGCCACAATCGCCGCGACAGCCGCCAACACCTGAAGCACGGTGGGCGCGGCTCCGGCAATCCCCCACGGCAGGAACAGGTTTGCCAGCAGCGCCAGCAGAACCGTCAGTCGCATCCCCGACGCCCATTCGACCAACGCCAACCGAGGACCGGCGTATTCGAGGACCATCGCCTCGTGCACCATCGTCAATTCCAGGTGGGTCGCTGGGTTGTCGACCGGCAGCCGTCCGGTCTCGGCGACGATGACGATCGCCAGCGCGACAAAGGCGAGCACAGCGGTCAAAGAGATGACGTTACTGGGATGCGCGATCGTGTTCGTCACCAGCGCACCAAGATTGGATGAGCCGGCCGGAATGGACAGCGCGAACACCGCGAGCAGGATCGTCGGCTCAACCAAGGCCGCGATGGTGATCTCGCGGCTTGCCCCCATACCACCGAACGAGGTTCCCGTGTCGATGCCGGCAAGGGTGAGCGCAACGGTGCCCAGAAAAAGCAGCCCGACCACCGCGAACAAATCGGCGCTGGCATCCAGCGGCGACCCGGTAGCGACGATCGGCGCGATCGCCGCGATCAAAAGGGTGGTGCCGGCCACAATTGCGGGTACGGCGGCGAACACAATCGTCGTTCCCATTGGCGTGATCTGTTGCTTACCAAGTTGTTTGAGCAGATCACGGTACGGTTGCAGCACGCCACCGCCTGCTCGTCCCTCCCAGCGGGCCCGCACTTGCCGCGTCACACCGACCACCATCGGCCCGCCCACCGTGACCACGCCAAGCTGAGCCGCCCCTGCGACGTAGGACATCGCGTTCACTTGGCCGCCACCAGCACGATCAGCACGCCCAGCGCACCGTAGGCCAAGTAGAGGTGCACGCTACCGGTGTGGGCGCGCCGCATCAGCCCGGCCACGGCGACGATCGCGGCGATCACCGGCGTATACAGACGCTGTTCGATCGCGTCGGTGATCGCGGTCCGGTAAATGATCCGATCGGGATTGAACCGTGACTCGACCGTCTGGGTGACCTCGATATCGGTATCGGGACGCAGTACATCATCGAAGACCCGCTGCAGCGGCTCGGCGAAGGACGTGGCCGTGTATTGCATCCGCTCGGTGAGATCGTCCGCGCCGCAAGCCCATAGCGGCAGCACGACCGGTGTGGGGCGGCGCCGGGAACGCAGCCAGCCCAGCCCGGACGCCACCAGCGCCGCGCCGACCACACCGGCGGCGATCACGCCGGGCGCGATCGAACCTGCCACCCCCGGCAGCCGCACCACGGTGCCGAAGTCAGTGAACTCGACAGCGTGGGCGAACGGCAGCGTTGCGACGGTCTGCCGCACTATCGGGGCGACGAGCCCCGGTGCCACCGCCAGTATCAGGCAGGCGCCAGCGGCGGCCGCCATGCCGACGCGCATGCTGGTCGGCGCCTCGTGCGCGCCGACCAGCATGCGTGGAGCGGGGACGGGCGAAGAACCCGATCCCGAAGGCCTTGACCATCGCCGCCACACTCAGACCGGTGGCGAGTGCGACCACGCCGACCGCCAATGGCGTCGTCAGCGCCACCATCGGATCGTGTCCCGGGGCGGCATGGATCAGGGACTGAACCAGCAGCCACTCACCGACAAAACCGGCACCGAGCGGCAGCCCACACGCACCCAGCGCGGCCACGCCGAAGAACGCGGTGGTAATCGGCATCCGGCGGGCCAGTCCGCCGAGCAGGTCGAGGTCTCGCAGGTGCGTGGCCGCCAGCACCGATCCGGCCGCCAGGAACCCCAGGCTCTTGAACGCCGCGTGCGCCATCAGATGCACCACCGCGGCGGCCGCGGCAATCGTCGCCGGACCGTAGGCGCCGGCGTCCACGAAAAGCGTTGCCGCGCCGAGCGCCAACGTGATCAGGCCCATGTTCTCAGTCGTCGAATACGCCAGCAGCCGTTTGACGTCGGTCGCCACCGAGGCCTGCAGCACACCGTAGAGCGCCGATATCGCGCCGACTGCCATCAGCGCAAGCCCCCACCAGCAGGGGCCGGGCCCGAGCAACCGCAGATCGAAGCGAACGATGCCATAGATCCCCAGGTTGACCATCGCCGCGCTCATCAACGCCGACACCGGGCTGGGAGCCTCGGGATGGGCCCGCGGCAACCAGGCGTGCAGCGGCACCAATCCCGCCTTCGACCCGAAGCCGACGAACGTCAGCACGAATACCGCGGTGCGAGCCCCGCCGGACACGCCGGCAATGTCGGCGAGCCGGTCCGATCCGCCGGCCGCCGACAACACCATCAACCCGACCAGAATCGCGACGAACCCGAGCTGGGTCATCACCGCGTACGACAAACCCGCCGAGCGGACCGGCGGGCGGGTGTCCTCCGACAGCACCAGTGCGAGCGACGTGATCGCCATCAACTCCCACGCCAGCAGAAAGGTCGTCACCGATCCCGCGGCCGGCGCCAGCTCCATCGCGGCGACGAACACCGGCAGCACCGCCAGCGTGACCCAGCTCAGCTGCTCACGCCTGGCGTACCCGATCGCATAGCAGCCCACCGGGACGGCTACCGCGCCCGCGAGCGCCACAAAGAAGCCGCCCAGTGGGTCGAGTTCGATCCGCACGCCGGACAGCGGAAGGAGCCAGTCGATAACTACCGGACGTAGCGATCCGAACATGCCTTGCAGGCCCAGCCACACCCCGACGATGCCGACACCGCACGTAACCAACCCGCAGATGGTCGGAGCGAAACCTAATCGTGGCAACATCTTTGGGGTCGACGTTGCGGAAACAGCCGAGATGGTGATCGTCACTTCCCCGTCACCGATCGCAGGGCCGCGATGATCTCGGTGGGGGTGGGCGGGCATCCCGCAATCTCGACGTCGACCGGTACCACCTCGCCCACCGAACCCGCGACCGCGTATGCATCCGCGAACACCCCTCGGTTCAGGGCGCAATCGCCGCATGCGATCACCACCCGCGGGCGTGGCGTGGCCGCGAGGGTGTTGCGCAGCGGGTCGGCCATGTTGCGCGTGACCACCCCGGTCACCAGTAGTGCATCGGCGTGCCGGGGCGAGGCCACGAGCCGTGCCCCAAACCGCTCCGCGTCGTACACCGGCCCGAACACACCCGAAATCTCCACCTCGCATCCGTTGCACGAACCCGCGTCGACATGCCGGATCTGCAGCGAACCTCTCACTCCGGCGGGCGGTTCTATTGCCGACGGCGGGGCCGGCGCCGCGGGCTCCACGATCCGGCCGACGCGAAGGATTTTGGCGAGCCAACCCATGGCGTTAATTGGCCGTGGGGCCGGCGCGCAGGTCTTCTAGCACCGCGACGCGATCGGTAAGCACTCTGGCCAGGGCCTGGCGCGCCACCGCGAGCAGCTCGGCGATATCGGGCGAGGCGATCGAATAGGTCACGACATTGCCGTCCCGGTCCGCGACGACAACTCCCGCGCGACGCAACACCGCCAGCTGCTGGGATAGGTTCGACGCCTCGAGTCCGACGTCGGACACCAACAACTCCCCGACCGAGCGGTCCCGTTCCACCAGCAGCTCGAGAATTCTGATGCGCGCCGGGTGCCCGAGCGTCTTGAAGAAATCGGCTTTGAGCTTGTAAAGGGGCTTCGATTCCACCTTTGCTCCTGAAGACTTCACTATTCCTACAGTTGATCAGTTGAAGAATTCATCATACCCCCTGGCTGTTGGCCCTGCCGAACGGTGGTCGACGCGACCGGCGCACCGCCATCCACGCCGACCCGCCCTCATCTCGCTAACCTGTCCCAATGCGATGCAGGCAGGCCCGCCGGGCATGATCCGGTACCTCGCCCGGCGGTTCCTCAATTACCTCGTCCTGTTGTTGCTGGCGTCTTTCCTGACTTTCCTGCTGACCTCGCAGACGTTTCATCCGCTCGACAGTTTTGTGCAGCGCCACCCCACGCCACCGCCCGAGGCCATCCACGCCAAGGCTGTTGCGCTGGGCTTGGACAAGCCGGTGGTCATCCGCTACGCGCAATGGATTTCCGCCGTGGTCCACGGTGACTTCGGGATGACGGTGACCGGTCACCCGGTCTCGCAGGAGCTGTGGCGCCGGGTCGGGGTGAGCCTGCGACTGGTGGTGACCGGTTCGGTGCTGGGCACGCTGATCGGCGTGATCGTCGGGGCCTGGGGCGCGGTCCGGCAGTACCAGCTGAGCGACCGGGCGATCACGGTGCTGTCGCTGATCGTGTTGAGCATCCCGTCGTTCGTGCTGGCCAGTCTCCTCATTCTGGGCGCGCTGCGGGTCAACATGTTCACCGGAGTGGGCATCTTCCAGTACACCGGCGAGACCTCGCCGCTTCCGCCCAACGGAACCGTCGACGAACTCATCGGGCGCTTGCAGCACATCGTGTTGCCCACCCTCACCCTGGCGTTGGGCACCATCGCGGGTTTCAGCCGCTACCAACGCAATGCGATGCTCGACGTGCTCGGCGAGGACTTCATCCGAACCGCGCGGGCCAAGGGCCTCACCCGCCGGCAGGCCCTGTTCAAGCATGGTCTGCGGACCGCACTCATACCGATGGCCACCCTGTTCGCCTACGGCGTGAGCGGGCTGGTTGTCGGCGCGGTGTTCGTCGAGAAGATCTTCGGCTGGCACGGCATGGGCGAATGGGTGGTGTCAGGAATCGCCACCCAGGACGCGAATGTCGTCGCGGCGATCACGCTTTTCTCCGGCGCGGCCGTGCTGCTGGCGGGGCTGTTGTCCGACGTCATCTACGCGGCACTGGATCCAAGGGTGCGGGTCACATGAGTCCCGAGGCTACCGAAAGCGCACCGGTGCGCTCGGGCGTCCACCCGGTCGCCACGTTCACGTCGCGCCGAAATCTGCTGGTTCGCCGCTTCTTTCGCAATAGGACCGCGGCGGCGGCGTTGATTGCGCTGGCGCTGGCCTTCATCGGCTGCTACGCATTGCCGCCGCTGTTGCCGCACAACTACACCGAGCTGGATCTGCACGCGCTGCTGCAGCCACCGTCGACGCGACACTGGTTCGGCACCAACGCGCTGGGCCAGGACCTACTGGCCCGCACCCTGTGCGGCATGCAGAAGTCGCTGCTGATCGGCGTGTGCGTGGCGGTGATCTCGACCACCATCGCCGCCACCGTCGGATCGATTGCCGGCTATTTCGGTGGCTGGCGCGATCGTGCGCTGATGTGGCTGGTGGACCTGCTGCTCGTGGTGCCCAGCTTCCTGCTGATTGCCATTGTCACTCCGCGCACCAAGCAATCGAACAGCATTCTGTGGCTCATCGTGCTCCTCGCGGCATTCGGCTGGATGGTCAGCTCCCGGATGGTACGCGGCCTGACGATGAGCCTGCGTGAACGCGAATTCGTCCGCGCGGCACGGTATATGGGAGTGTCGAGCCGACGGGTGATCATGCATCACATCGTCCCGAACGTCGCCTCGATCCTGATCATCGACGCGACGCTCAACGTCGGTTTCGCGATCCTGGCCGAAACCGGGTTGAGCTTCTTGGGATTCGGCGTTCAGCCACCGGACGTCTCGCTCGGCACGCTGATCGCCGAGGGCACTCCTTCGGTGACCACATTTCCCTGGGTCTTCCTGTTCCCGGGCTCGGCGTTGATATTGATTGTGTTGTGCGCCAACCTCGCCGGCGACGGATTGCGCGACGCCATCGACCCGAGCGCGAAGCCGGCTCGCCGGAAAAAGCGCGTTGGGCGGCCGCGGTGACAGCACTGCTGGAGGTGACGGACCTCGGCGTCACCTTCGACACCGGGGATGCGCGGGTGCCCGCCGTGCGCGGGGCGAGCTACCACATCGATCCGGGCGAAGTGCTCGCCATCGTCGGCGAATCGGGCTCGGGAAAGAGCACCGCCGCGCTGGCCGTAGTCGGGCTGCTGCCCGAGTGCGCCGAGGTGTCGGGCTCGGTTCGGCTACAGGGCCAGGAGTTGCTCGGGCTGGATGACCAGGCGATGTCGCGGATCCGCGGGAAGACGATCGGCACCGTGTTCCAGGACCCGATGTCGGCTCTGACTCCCGTCTACACCGTCGGGGATCAGATAGCCGAGGCCATCAGGGTTCACCACGATGACGTCAGCCGGGCGGCCGCCCGGACGCGGGCCGTCGAGCTGCTCGAGCTGGTCGGGATCGCGCAGCCGGACCGTCGCGCAAAGGCGTTCCCGCACGAACTATCCGGCGGCGAGCGCCAGCGGGTGGTGATCGCGATCGCGATCGCCAACGATCCGGACCTGCTGATCTGTGACGAGCCCACCACCGCGCTGGATGTGACCGTGCAGGCCCAAATACTCGACGTGCTGCGCACGGCGCGCGATGTCACCGGCGCGGGCGTGTTGATCATCACCCACGATCTGGGCGTGGTCTCGGAGTTCGCCGACCGAGCCATGGTCATGTACGCCGGACGTGAGGTCGAGATCGCGAAGGTTGACGATCTGTACCGCGACCACCGCATGCCCTACACGGTCGGGCTGCTCGGTTCGGTGCCGCGGCTGGACGCCCCGCAGGGCACGCGGCTGGTTCCGATTCCCGGTGCGCCGCCCAACCTCGCCACGCTGGTACCAGATGCCTGCCCGTTCGCGTCCCGCTGTCCGCTGGTGATCGACGAATGTCATTCGGGTGAGCCGGCTCTGGTCACCGTTGCCCAAGACCACCGGGCCGCCTGCATCCGAACCGACGACGTCGCGGGTCGCGCCGCGGCCGAACTCTTCCACGTGTCCACCCAGCCGCCGGCCATCGATACTGCCGCGGGCGAGGGTGCGACGGTACTGCGGGTCGTCGATCTCTGCAAGACCTACCCGCTGACCAAGGGCGTGGTGTTTCGCCGCAAAGTGGGCGAGGTGCGAGCAGTCGACGGCGTCAGCTTCACCCTGGAACAGGGCCGTACGCTGGCGATCGTCGGGGAATCCGGTTCGGGTAAATCC
Organism: Mycobacterium stomatepiae; assembly: GCF_010731715.1. Classification (NCBI taxonomy): domain Bacteria; kingdom Bacillati; phylum Actinomycetota; class Actinomycetes; order Mycobacteriales; family Mycobacteriaceae; genus Mycobacterium; species Mycobacterium stomatepiae. The sequence goes on along the minus strand of NZ_AP022587.1, from coordinate 5,421,792 downwards.
ACTATCCTGCAACAGATCCTGGAACTGAGCGCGCCCCAGTCGGGTTCGATCGAAGTGCTCGGTGCCGACGTCGCCGCCCTGAATCCCGAGGGCCGACGCGCGTTGCGGCACGACATTCAGGTCGTGTTCCAAGACCCGGTGGCGTCCCTGGATCCGCGACTACCGGTTTCCGATGTCATCGCCGAGCCCTTGCAGGCGAACGGATTCCGCAAGGGCGACACCGACGCGCGCGTCGCCGAGCTGCTCGACATCGTAGGTTTGCGGTATGCCGACGCCGCGCGCTATCCCGCCGAGTTCTCCGGTGGACAGAAGCAGCGCATCGGTATCGCGCGGGCGTTGGCATCGCAGCCCAAGATATTGGCGCTCGACGAGCCGGTGTCGGCACTCGACGTCTCGATCCAGGCCGGGATCATCAACCTGCTGCTCGACCTGCAGGAGCAGTTCAACCTATCGTTTCTATTTGTCTCACATGACCTCTCGGTCGTGAAACACCTTGCACACCAGGTGGTAGTGCTGTACCGGGGCGCCATCGTCGAGCAGGGCGACGGCGACGAGGTCTTCACCAATCCACGGCACGAGTACACCCGGCGACTCCTCAACGCCGTTCCGCGGGCGCACCCCGAAGGCGGCGCCGATTAACATCGTCGAGGTGACGCAGACGCCCACGGCCCGCAGGCTCGCGGTGCTGGCGTTGGCATTCGCGGTGATGGTCACCGGGTGTTCGAGTGGCTATCAGGACCTGCCGGAGACCCACGCCGCCCAAGTCGGCGCCAGCAGCGACATGAACCCGCAAGACCCCGCGACCCTGCAAGACGGTGGCAACCTGCGACTCCCACTGACGGAGTTCCCGGACAACTTCAACGAGTTGAACATCGACGGCAATACCTCCGACACCGCCGCGGTGCTGGGGGCCACGCTGCCCGGCGCGTTCATGACCCAGGCGGATGGGGAGCTGAAGCTCAACACCGACTACTTCACCGGCGCCGAGCTGACCGGCACCAACCCCCAAACCGTCACGTACACAATCAATCCGAAAGCGGCGTGGAGCGACGGCACGCCGATCACGTGGGAAGACCTCAAGTCGGAGGTTGACGCGTGCAACGGCCGCGACAAGAAGTTCTTGATCGCCAGCCGGGCCGGATTCGAGCGCGTGAAATCGGTGACCAGAGGTGTCGACGACCGGCAAGCGGTGGTCACCTTCTCCGATCCGTACGCCGAATGGCGGGGGATGTTCGCCGGCGGGATACAACCGCGCAGCATGACAGCCAACCCGGAGGTCTTCAACAAGGGCCAGCTCGAAGCTCCCGGTCCGTCGGCCGGACCGTTCATCGTGTCCACGATCGACAGGACCCCACAGCGCATCGTGCTGACCCGCAACCCGCGCTGGTGGGGTCGCAAGCCGCGGCTGGATTCGATCACCTTCCTGGTGCTCGACGCCTCCGCGGTCATTCCCGCGTTGCAGAACAAGGCAATCGACGCCGCCGGCATCAGCACGCTCGATGATATGGTGACTGCCCAGCGCACACCCGGCATCGTGATCCGGCGCGCGCCGGCGCCCGCCTGGTTCCACTTCACGTTCAACGGCGCCGAAGGGTCGATCATGGCCGACGAGCGGTTGCGACTGGCGATCTGCCAGGGCATCGATCGTCAAGCCATCGTCGATGTCGTCCAGCACGGCCTGAGCTCTCATCCCGCGCCGCTGAACAACCACATCTACGTGGCCGGGCAGGTTGGATACCAAAACAACAGCGCGCCAGGCGCATACGATCCGGATAAGGCCCGTGCCGCGTTGGATGCCATGGGGTGGAAGCTGAACGGGGCGGTGCGGGAGAAGGACGGCAAGCAGCTCGTCGTTCGCGACGTACTCTTCGACGCGGCGTCCAACCGGCAGATCGCCATGGTCGCGCAGAACAGCCTCGCGCAGATCGGGGTGAAGCTGGTGCTGGACCTCAAGGCCGGCAGCGGTTTTTTCAGCCAATACGTTGGCGTCGGCGACTTCGATATCGCCCAATTCGGCTGGGAGGGAAACGCTTTCCCGCTATCGGCCCTCCCCCAGATCTACACCTCGGACGGTGACAGCAACTTCGGCAGGATCGGCAACGCCGCGATCGATGCGAAGATCGCCGAGACCTTGTCCGAGCTCGACCAGGACAAGGCGCGGGCTTTGGCCAACCAGGTCGACGAGATGATCTGGCAAGAAGGCTTCAACCTGCCCTTGTTCCAGTCGCCAGGCAACAGGGCGGTACGGCACGATTTGGCCAACTACGGTGCACCCGGCCTAGCCGATATCGACTACACCGCAATCGGATTCATGCGGATCTGAGCCGCCGCCACAGTGGCGTCACGGTCGGCAGTGCACCCTCCGCGATCGTGGCCACCTCGACCGCTTTCCACAGCAGGCGCATCGCCGGACGAGCCGGTAGCGCGTCCAGCGCCAGTCCCCGACCGGCGAGATCGTCGATCTCGCCGCGGCACACCGCCTCGGCGATGACCAGTGCGGCAGACTCGCGAAAGTCCAGCGCGCTGTGCGCCATCGTCGGCAACGCCAAGAGCAGCGCGTTCGGCACCAGCGCTGCCACCCGCTCCGCCACCGCCCGCGGTGTCACCAGATCACGCCCGCCGGATATCACCACCGTGGGCCAGGTGAACTTGGGCATCTCGGCCACCAGATCGTACGGCTCTTCCTCGAAAGCATCGGTATCGCTGATGATTTCGCGTAATGCCACGGCCGGATCGAGCGGCAGGCCGTCGGGTTCGGCTCCGTAGTTGAGTTCACGGAACGCGATGCGGCTGACCAGATCGATTTCGTGGCGGTACGCGACGTTGAGACCGACGACACCGGAGAAGCGGGACAGCATCCGCCACACCGTCATTCGGCCACTGAGCAACAAGTCGAGTTCGCGATCCAGCAGCGGGGCCCCGCCGTAGGCATAGATGGTGGTGGCGATCTCTCCCGCGGTCCCCGCAATCACCCCGTCCTCGATCAGCTTGCGCACCTTGGGGGCCAGCCGGGCGGTTTCCGGGGTATCGCCGTCGAACAGCAGGCCGCGAACGGCGTCGCGCACGGCCGCGATGTCGTGCCCCGACAGCAGCGGCGAATCGAGGATCATCGCGTGCACCCGGCTGGGGTGACGAACCCCGGAGCCCGCCGAGACATAGCTGCCGTACGACGTGCCGTAGATGACGGCGGAGTCCACATGGGCGTCGTCGAGCACGGCGGCGATGTCGTCGACCACCTGATCGACGGTGATCGCTTCGGGCGGCAGGTCCGCGCCGGAATCGTCATGACGCGACATGCCGATCCCGCGGTGCTCGATCATGATGACGTCGAGACCGGCGAGGGCCGCGCGTCGCCGTAGTCCCTTGTAGACCCGCATCGACGCGACACCCGGTCCGCCCGGGATGATGACCAGCGGGTGAGCCGACTTGCGCCCGGTGCGCACGTAGTACAGATCGAATTCGTCGGCACTGCCCGGAGATATCGGCCTGCGCACCGGCCGGACACCAGGCATTGCCGCAAGCCTTTCGTGCACCCGGCGCCGTTTCGCGTTCATGGTCATCGCCGCCCATTCTGCCGGGGTCGCTCGCGATCAGCAGCGCGGCGGTCCTGCCGCGGTGATGGCGGCCGAGTCAGCCGGTGATCAGGTCGGCGGCCTTCTCCCCAATCAGTACCGACGGCGCATGGGTGTGGCCCCGAATCGTGCCGGGCATCACCGAGGCGTCGGCCACCCGAAGCCCGTCGATGCCCCGCACCCGCAGCTGCGGATCCACCACGCTGGCCTCGTCGCTGCCCATCCGGCAGGTTCCCAGCGGGTGATACAAGGTGTGCGAGCAGGCTTCGAGCGCCATCTCGAGCGTGGCCTCGTTTAGTTCGGTGCAGCCTCGCGGGCGCGCGATCGAGCCGAGCAGGCCACTTAGCGCGGGGGCGTCGGCAATCCGCGCGCATATGCGCAGCCCCTCCGTCATCGCGGCGCGATCCACGCCGCCGGGATCCGACAGGTAGCGCGGTTCGATCACGGGCTTGGCGTGCGGGTCGGCGGACCTCAGCGTGATTTGGCCGCGACTTTGGGGCGCGACCAGGATGGGCCCGAATACCACTCCGTGGCCTTCCGGCGCACCGAGCGCCTCGTCGTAGAAGGGTGCCGGGCCGAAGATCAGCTCGAGATCGGGGAGGTCAAGTTCTGGCCGGCTACGGACGAAACCGTATGCCTCGCCGACGTTGGAAGTCAGCATGCCGCGACGCCGCAGCAGGTAGTTGATCAGCTCTTTCGGCTTCTCCGCGGCGAACAAGCTGTCGCCGTCGACGTCGAACCCCAGCGGCGTGACGAGGTGGTCCAGCAGATTGCGCCCCACCTCGGGTGAGTGGCAGACGATGTCGATGCCGTGATCGGTGAGGTGGTCCCGATCGCCGATGCCGGACAACATCAACAGCTGGGGACTGTTGATGGCACCGCCGCAGAGCACCACCTCGCGGCGTGCGTGGGCAACGCACGGTTGACCGTCGCGCTCGAATTCCGCACCGACCGCCCGGGTTCCGTCGAAGAGGATTCGAGTAACGGTGGCCCAGGTGAGTACGCTGAGATTCTTGCGGCGCATCGCCGGCCTCAAGTAGGCATCAGCGGTGCTGCACCGGGCACCCCTGCATTGCGTGACGATGGTCTCGCAAAAACCTTCCGGCCGAGCAGAATTCGGCCGCGCAACGGGATACCCGCACTCACGCGCCGCGGCCAGCCAGGCCGATGTCGACGGCCGTGGGCTGCGTTGCCGCGAGATATGCACCGGGCCCGTCACCCCGCTGTCGTCGCCGCTGACGAAGTGCCAAGCGGCGGTGACGTTCTCGATGCGACGAAAATACCCGAGCACCTCGGCGTAGGACCATTGCGGGCCGGCTTGCGCGGCCCACTCGTCGTAGTCGGCAGCAAATCCGCGCACCCACATCATCGCGTTCATCGACGACGAGCCGCCGAGCGCTTTGCCTCTAGGCCAGTAGATCTCGCGGCCGCCGAGCTCTTTCTGCGGTTCGGTCAGGTAGTCCCAGTCGACCTCGCTTCGGAACAGCTTCGAGAAGGCCGCTGGGATCCGGATGAACCTGTTCTTGTCGCGCGCCCCGGCCTCGAGTGCGAGCACCGAGGTGGCCGGATCGGCGCTCAGTCGACTCGCCACGACCGCTTCGGCCGAGCCGGTACCGACCACCAGGTAGTCGCAGTGAATGTTCATGGTGCACCCCGCTCGGGGTGAGTCTAGACGTTGAGATCGATGCGGTGCGCGCCCTTGACGCCCTCGTAGCGATCGGGACTACAGGTCAGCACGATCACTTGGCCCTGGGCGCCGACGGTGTCGAACACCTCGCCCATCTTGGCCAGCCGGTCGGGGTCGGTGAACCCGAGTGCGTCGTCGACGACAACCGGAACGGCGTCCTCCTTGGCGACCAGGGCTGCCCCGGCCAACCGCGCCAGGATCCCGAGTTGCTCCTTGGCCCCACCCGAGAGGGAGTCGTAGGGCACCGTGACGCCATTCAGGGTTCGGCTGCGGATGCACAGGTCGGTATCGACGTCGACCTCGAAGCTGGGCCCGAACACCGGACGGCCGAGCCGCTGCAATTCGGCGCGGTAGGGCTCGACATAGCCCAGCCGCGTGGTGTCGCGATGGCGGGCCATCACCGAACGCAGCAGTTCTGCCGCGCGGGCCCGGCCGCCGATCCGGGCGTGCTGGCTGGCGGCGTGCTCACGCTCGATCTCCGCGGCGTCGAGCTTGCCCTGGCGGCCCTCGCTGCCGAAAACCGAGAGTTCGATCGTGAGCTCGCGTAGCGAGCGGGCGGCGTCCTCGTAGCGACCGCCCAGCGACTCGGCGGCCGCGGTGGCCGCGGCCAATTCGGCGGCGACCGCGTCGGGCGCCGCGGCCGCCAGTTCTCCGGCCAGTTCGGCAGCACGGCGTTCGGCGGTGGCCGCGGCCTGCTGGCCGGCATCGGCCGAAGACGCCAGATCCTCGTCGCGCACCGAGGCACGCTCCTGCACCAGTTGTTCGGTGGCTCGGCTTATTTCAGCTCGTTGGGTTGTCGCCTCGTTGAGCAAAAGCGTTGCCCGGGTTGAGGCCTCGGCGAGCCGGGAGTCGGCGGCGGCCGAGGCACGGCGATGGGTTTCGCATTCGGCTTCCGCGACCAGGCGAGCAGCCTGCGCGGCATCGAGTTCGGCTCTGGCCGAATCGATATCGATCGCGAACAGGCCGGGCTCGACCGGTTGACCGGCACGCAGCTGCGTCAGCCGCGCCCGCAGCTGGTCGACGTCTTCGTCACCGCACAGGCCGGACAGCGTCGCGCTCAATTGGTCGCGGCTACTCTGCAATTCGCGACGATTGTGGTCGGCCAGTCGCGCCGCGGTGAGGTCGGCGACCTTACCTTCGGCCAGTGCCTCGGTCAGCTCTTGTTGTGCCGCGGCATATTTGGCCTGTACGTCGCGCGCGGTCGCGCCGGGGGTGATCCGCGCGGTGAGGACACCTGGAACCTCGACCTCGGTGGGGCCGGTGGCGGTCGTCGACCAGGTTTGCCCTGCCGACAGCGACACTCGTTGGTCACCGACCGCGAGCTCGATGTCGGCGACCGCGGTGAACTCAACCGCCGCCGAGATCAACGTCAGCTGGTCACCGGCGCGATCGACCGCCGCTGCGGCACTTTCGATTCGGCGGAGCAGCTCGTCGGTGAGGACGACCGCGGACAGCTCCGTGGTGAGCTGATCGCGCTCTCGCTCGGCGCGGTCGATCTTGGCCAGCCGGGCGCTGAGCCGGTCCATCTCCTCGCGCTCGGCGAGCTGGTCGACGGTGCGGCGGGCGGATTCGACGCGGCCCTGCAAGTCGGTCAGAACCTGCGTGGCCTCCTGCATTGCGGTCGCCGCTGTCTGCGCCTCGGCCCGCGCTGCCGCCTCGGCGGCGGCGGCTTGCTGCGCTTCGGCCTCGGTGGCCGCGACGGCCGCGGTGCGCGTTTCGATCTCGGTGACCAGGCGGGACCGGCCGTTGTGCGCGGCGACCGCGGCGGCGCTGGTTGCTGCGGCGGCGGCCGCGACCAGCTTGGCTTCTCGCGCTTGCCGAGTGAGCTCGGCGGCCTTGTCGGCGGCTGCCCGCGCGACGGCCAATCGCGGACCGGCCGCAAGCCGCAGCTGGGAAAGCTCGGCGACTTGCTCGGTCAGCACGGCATGGCGGCGCACCCGGTCGTCGACCTCGGCGACCGCCGCCGTGCACTGAGCGACCGCGGTCTCGGCGTCGGACAGTCGAGCGATGGCGGCGGCCCACTCCCCGGTGGGACGTCCGGTGGGGGTGAAGTAACGCGCGTATTCGGCGTCGATCCGCTCGATGAGCAACGGTTCGTCGCCGGACAATGCGTCACCGGCCGACATATCCAGCGCCCGGGACAGCGCGTCGCAGCCCGAAAGGTCCACCGCAGCAGTCGATGTGGACTGCAGCACCCGCTGGGCATGCCACAGGTCGTTGTCCACCGTCTCGGCGAGCATGCTGCGGACGCGTTCGTGGGCCTCGTCGCCGGTCAGTTGCTCGCGGCGCGGCGCGAGCACGGTCAATTCCGTCTCGCACTTTTTGTGGAAACGCTTGCGGTAGATGAAACGGTAAGTGCCGCTGCTGATTTCGGCGGTCACCTCAGAGCCGACATCGCTATTGGTGGGCTTGACCTGCTTGACTTCCTTCTTCGTCGAGCGGTCCCGGGATTCCAGCAGCAGATCCAACGCTTCGATCATCGAGGATTTGCCAATCTCGTTGGCGCCGCTCACCACAACGACGCCGTGATCGGGAAATTCGATTTCGCGGTGCCTGATTCCGCGGTAGTTCGTCAGGACCAGGCGGTGCAGCTTCATGCGGCGCCCCGATCGGTGAGCCGCAGCAAGAGTGCCAGTGCCGCCTGGGCGTCGGTCGCGGAGTCGGTGTCGTCCCCGCGTGCCGTGGCGACCAGCTCTTCGACGGCCGCGGCGGCGAATCCGCCGATGCCGAGATCGGTGAACTCGCCATCGGCCGGTATCACCGCGAGGTCGGTGTGGCGTTCCCAGGTGCGCAGGTGGGCGAAGAGCCGTCCGTATCGGTCCAGACACGCATCCAGGGCGGCCCGATCGGTGACCGTCAGCGAACCCGTCAGTGCCAGGCGCACCACGGTGCGGTCCTTCTCGGTCATCAGATCGAGATTCAGGTCCAGGTCGGCGATGTCGCGGCTGTTGTCGACCTGGCGATGCAGCGTGACAAACCGCCAATGACCGACGTGGCGCGGCGTCACCGAGACCGCGTTGGTTTCGTCGATGTCGACGACCAGGACATGACCCGGGTTGGATTCGACGTCGTCGAAATTCGTGACTTCCGGCGATCCCGAGTACCACACCCGGCCGCTGTCGCCGACCTGGGTGAGGGAGTGCTTATCCCCCAGCGCCGCATAGTGGATCGCGCCGCGGGACAGCGCATCTTCGAGCCCGGACAGGCGAATCAGCGACGGCTTGTCACGATCGGGGTCGAGCACGTCGACGCCGCCGTGGGCGACGAGCACGCGGGTGGCCGCTTCGGGGTTTTCGAGACCGTCGAGGACTTCGGCGACCAGGTCGGTGGTCGGTGCCTTGGACCGCCATGGCACGGCGACGATCTCGACGCCCGGCTTGACCTGATGCGGGCCCGGCCCGTCGAGCACGATCACATTGTCCGGGCGTTCCCGGGTGAACAGCGTGCTGGTGAACACCGACGACGCGTCGAGCGGGTCGTGGTTCCCGGGCAACAGGTAGACCGGAATTCCGATGGCGCGCATGGCTTCCAGCGACTGCCCGATCACCTTCGGCTCGAGCTGGTTGTGTTCGAAGACGTCGCCCGCGACCACGACGAACTCGGCGCCCACCTCGGCGGCGAGGGCGCCCAGCCCGGCCACCGCGTCGCGCCGGGCGGCCGAGTAGCGCGGCTGGGCGTCGCCGGCCAGGAAGTGTCGGGTCATGCCCAGCTGCCAGTCGGCGGTGTGCAGGAATCGCATCCCGGCGCCCCCTTCGGAAATGACGTGGCTATCAAGGCACCGGAAGTCTAAGTGGGTTCACTGACAAGTTCGGGGATGCGCACCGGCATGCCTTGATGCGGTGTCCACGGCGGGCCGCGACCAGGGGCCGATCCATGTGACCTTTTGCCCGCCTCTGAGCGACAATCGCCGTGAGTTCACACTCGTTAAATCTCTTGTGCCACTTGTGTTTCTGTGGTCACAGGGCGGGGTTTTGTGTCGGTGGGTCGATCTAGTTTGGTCGGTATGAGTACGGGTGTGATCGTCGACGGGGAAGCCATGGTGGCGGCCTTCGATGTGCTGACCGCCGCGATCGAGACCATCAACGGGTTCGACAAACAGATGCTACGCACCCCCGAGCGACTGGCCATGCTGCGCCGCTACGAGCAGGCACAACGACAACTATCCGCCGGCCAACACCCGCTGATCAACGGGCTCGCCCAGGACGCCACCCCGGCGGAGTTGGGCGGCACACTGTCCCATGCGATCGCCGACGCCACCCTGATCAGCCGCGCCGACGCCGGCCGCCGGGTCCGCGAAGCCGCCGACCTCGGGGAGCGACGCGCCCTGACCGGTGAACCGTTGCCGCCGGTGTTGGCCGCCACCGCCACCGCGCAAAGGGCCGGAAAGCTGGGTCGCGAGCATGTCGCGGTGATTCGGCGCTTCTACCATCAGCTGCCGGGCTGGATCGACATCGAGACCCGCACCGCCGCCGAAGCCGACCTCGCCCGCCTAGCCACCCAATACCGCCCCGACCAGCTGATCGGATTCGCCGAGCACGTGATGAATTGCCTGAACCCGGACGGCAACTTCACCGACGACGACCGGGCACATCGCCGCGGGGTGACCCTGGGCAACCAGCAAGCCGACGGCATGTCCGCCCTCAGTGGTTGGCTCACCCCCCCAAGCCCGCGCCTCGCTGGAGGCCGTGCTGGCCAAATTCGCCGCCCCGGCATATGCAACCCGACGACCACACCCCTGCGTCGACGGCGCACCGTCCCAGGACGCGATCGATCACGACCCCGCTCGGCGGCGCAGCGCCATCACGACGGCCTCAACGCCGCCCTCCGTGCCGTGCTCGCTAGCGGGGAGTTGGGTCAGCACAATGGGCTGCCCGCCTCGATCATCGTCTCGACCACCCTGACCGAACTCGAAGCCGCCGCCGGCCACGGCCTCACCGGCGGCGGAACCCGGCTCCCCATCTCCGATGTGATCCGCCTGGCCCGCCACGCGCATCACTACCTCGCCATCTTCGACCAGGGCCAACCCGTCGCGCTGTATCACACCAAACGCCTGGCCTCACCCGGACAACGAATCGTGCTGTACGCCAAAGACCGCGGCTGCACCGTCGGCGGCTACTACTGCGAAATCCACCACATCACCGACTACGCAACCTGCCACACCACCAACATCGACAACCTCACCCTGGCCTGCGGCACCCACCACCGACTCCTACAACCCCACGGCTGGACCACCCGCAAACACCCCAACGGCACCACCGAATGGATCCCCCCACCCCACCTCGACAAAGGCCAACCCCGCACCAACACCTACCACCACCCCAACAAACTCCTCCACAACCCAGACGACGACGAGACGGCATAAAATGCTCGCCGCGAGATAGCGTGAGTCGCGTGAATTCTGCGCGCACCCTGCTGCTGATGCGGCATGCGAAATCTGGATATCCGGCCGGCGTCGTCGACCACGACCGACCGTTGGCGCCTCGCGGCATCTGGGAAGCGGGACTGGGCGGCGACTGGTTGCGCGCCAATCAACCCAGCATCGACGCAGTGCTGTGCTCCACGGCCACCCGCGCGCGTCAGACGCTGGCCAACACCGGCATCGACGCGCCCGTCCAATTCCGCGAGCGCCTTTACGACACCACCCCGGGCACGATGATCGACGAAATCAACGACGTCGCCGACAGCGTCGACACGCTGCTCGTGGTCGGGCACGAGCCGACCATGTCATCGCTGGCGCTCGGCCTCGCGGGCGACGAGGGTACCGACGACGTTGCAGCGCAACGCATTTCGCAGAAGTTTGCGACGTCGGCCATCGCGGTGCTCAGGGTCACCGGCGATTGGAAAAACCTGCAACCGGCGACAGCCGCATTGATCGACTTCCACATCCCGCGCTGAACCCCGCTAGGAGTTCGTAGAGAGCGTCAGCTCCATCAGCTTGAGGGCTTGGGCGCACGCATCGATCCCGGGTGCTTGCGGGTTGACCCACCAGCCGACGACACCGGCCGCGTCGCTGGCCACCCCGCAAGCGCCGTTCGGGTCGTCCGGGCGCATCACGATCGAGCTCACGCCGGCGATCGTCCGGGTCTCGACCTTGTAATGCAGGAAGTCGGCGACCTTACGCTCTTCGCTCAGGCTGCCCTGCTCGAACCAGAACCGGGTGATGTCGATCAGGCCGGCTGGGTTGGCCGCCTGCCACCGGCAGATCGCGCCGACGAACGTGCTCTGAATGTCGAGCGGGTCGGCGCCCACCGTTTTGGCCAGGATGTCGCTGGTCAGGACCTCGCATTCCTTGAGCAGGTTCGGGTACTGCTGCTGGGAATTGTTGTTGCGCGGCACGCCGCCGGCGCCCGCCTTGACCGCGTTACCCGCGATCGACCTGGAACAGCCGGTCACGAGCACCAACGCGGCGATCAACATGACGAGAGCCGTCCGGACACGTCTGGTCATCATTTCGAATTCGCAATCGATTGACGAGTCAGTTCCTTGGCGATGTCACAAGGCGGCGGGAAGGGCTTTTGACTGAAGCTGATCGACCACTCGATGAAATCGTCCTGGAACTGAATACCGACCTCGCATAGCGAGTCGCCCAGGTTGGGCTCGTTGCCGACCGCGATGAAGCCGCTGTGACCATTGATATTGATGTCGTCGACACTGGCGCGCGAGAGTTCCTCGGTCTTGCGTTCGCGTCCGATCGGGCTGCCGCGGTACCAGGAGAAAGAAAAGTGCGGCCCCAGGATGCCGCCGCCGGCGAGCCACTGGCAACCGACGGAATTGCGGGCCGTGTTGATCAGCCCGCTCATCTTGGTCAGCTCGGCCACCTGCTGGTCATTGATACCGCCACACTGCGGAAACATCGGTCCGTGGTGGCCCTCGGCGCTGCCAGGCGTCGTCGAGGACGTCCCGCCCGGCTTGTTGTCGCCAGAGCCCGAACAGCCCGCAACCGCCGGGGTCAAGACCATGACGGCCGCAAGGGCCAGAGCCGTGAGGTTACGACGCACCGTTACCCTGCTTCTGCTCCGCCTGCTCCTGGTCCACACGATGCACTGTAGCGGCAGCCCCGCGGGTCAACCACCGACGCGCCACCTGATCAGGCATTTCAAAGTATTTGCCGGACGCTTCGCAAGCACCCGACCGCCCGGCGGTGCTCGGCGCCGCACCCCTCGCCATATGCGACAGTTACCAAATGCTTCTGGCACTGCTGCGCCAGTACATCCGGCCCTACCGGCGGCTGGTGGCGGTGCTGATGGTGCTCCAACTGATCAGCACGCTGGCGACGCTGTACCTGCCGACGGTCAACGCCGCGATCATCGACGACGGCGTCGGCAGGGGCGACACCGCGACGATCGTCCGGCTCGGCATGGTGATGCTGGCCGTCACCGGGCTACAGGTGCTGTGCTCGGTCGGCGCCACCTACTTAGGGTCACGAGCCGGCATGGGGTTCGGCCGCGACCTGCGCCTGGCGATGTTCGAACGCGTCACCACCTTCTCCGAGCCCGAGACCGCCCGGTTCGGCGCACCGACGCTGCTCATCCGCAGCACCAACGACGTCCGCCAGATTCAGTACCTGGTTCAAATCATGGGCACGGTACTGATCACCGCGCCGATCATGTGCGTCGGCGGAATCTTCATGGCCATTCATCAAGAAGCCGCGCTGACCTGGCTGTTGCTGGTCAGCGTCCCGGTGCTGGCCGTGGCCAATTACTGGATCATGTCGCACATGCTGCCGCTGTTCCGCCGGATGCAAGCGCTGATCGACGGCATCAACCGGGTAATGCGCGACCAGCTGACCGGGGTGCGGGTGGTCCGGGCGTTCACCCGCGAAGGCTTTGAGCGCGAGCGGTTTTCCCGTGCCAACAGCGCGCTGTCGAACGCGGCCCTGACCGCGGGCAACTGGCAAGCATTGATGCTGCCGGTGACCACGTTGACCATCAACGTCTCCAGCGTCGCGCTGATCTGGTTCGGTGGTCTGCGCATCGATCGCGGCCAGATGCAGGTCGGCACGCTCACCGCTTTTCTGGCGTACTTCACCCAGATCCTGATGGCCGTGTTGATGGCGACGATGACGCTGGTGGTGCTGCCGCGGGCGTCCGTGTGCGCCGAGCGGATCACCGAGGTGCTGTCCACCAATCCGGCGATCGGTAGCCCGCAACACCCCAAGCTTCCGGTCGCGGGGATCACCGGCGTGGTGCGCCTGGACCATGCGGCGTTCACCTATCCGGGCGCCGACCGCCCTGTGCTGCAAGATATCTCGTTGACTGCGCGGCCCGGCACCACCACCGCGATCGTCGGCAGCACCGGCTCGGGCAAGTCGACGCTGGTGTCGCTGATCTGCCGCCTCTACGACGTCACCGACGGCGCGGTCCTGCTCGACGACGTCGACGTCCGCGACTACGACAACGAGCGGCTGTGGTCGGCGATCGGTCTGGTCCCGCAGCGCGGATACCTCTTCTCCGGAACCGTCGCGGATAACCTGCGAATAGGCGCGGCCCCCGGCCAGCTGGTCACCGACGAGCAGATGTGGCAGGCGTTACGGGTCGCCGCCGCCGACGAATTCGTCCGGGCGCACACCGACGGGCTGCAGATGCGCGTCGCGCAGGCCGGCATGAATTTCTCGGGCGGCCAACGACAACGGCTCGCGATTGCACGGGCCGTCATCCGCCGACCGGCGATATATCTTTTCGACGACGCGTTCTCCGCGCTCGATGTCCACACCGACGCGCGCGTCCGGTCGGCTCTGCACGAGATCTCCGGCGGTGCCACCATCATCGTTGTCACACAGCGTATTTCGACGGCGTCGCAGGCCGACCAAATCATCGTCGTCGACAACGGCAGGATGGTGGGCTCCGGCACCCACGAGTCGTTGCTCGCCGATTGCACCACCTACGCGGAATTCGCCGACTCGCAGTCGGTCGATGCCGTGCGATCGGGCCGGACCGGGGGCACGCAGTGACCAGACCGACGAACCGGCCCCCTCCCAGCACGCGATCGCGCGACTTCTGGGGCACCGCTGCCCGGCTGGTGAAACGGCTTGCGCCACAACGCACGCTGAGCATCGCGGTGATCACCCTGGGCCTGACCGGCACGGTGATCGGCGTCGTCGTTCCGCGAATCCTCGGTCACGCCACCGATTTGCTGTTCAACGGTGTGATCGGACGAGAACTCCCGGCGGGAATCACCAAGGCGCAAGCCGTCGCCCAAGCGCGGGCGCGCGGCGACAACGCGTTCGCCGACCTGCTGTCCGGAATGGATGTGATGCCCGGTCACGGCGTGGACTTCGGCGCGGTGGCGAGAACGCTGGGGTTTGCCCTGGCGCTGTATATCGTTGCCGCACTGTTCATTTGGATACAGGCGCGCCTGCTCAACCTCACGCTGCAGCGCACCATGGTCGCGCTGCGCTCCGAAGTCGAGGACAAGATCCATCGACTGCCGTTGTCCTACTTCGACGGACGGCTGCGCGGGGAGCTGCTGAGCAGGGTCACCAATGACATCGACAACGTCCAGTCTTCGCTGTCGATGACACTTAGCCAGCTGCTGACGGCGATTCTGACCGTGGTCACGGTGCTGGCCATGATGCTGTCGATTTCACCGCTGCTGACCCTGACCACCGTGCTGACCGTGCCGCTGTCGCTACTGGTGACCCGAACGATCACGCGCCGTTCCCAACGCCTGTTCAAGGCGCAGTGGACCAGCATCGGACGCCTCAACGCCCACATCGAGGAGACGTACAGCGGCTTCACGGTGGTCAAGACGTTCGGTCACCGGGACTCCGCACGTGAGCAGTTCCGCAGCCTCAACGACGACGTCTACCACGCCAGCTTCGGCTCGCAGTTCTTCTCCGGACTCGTGGCGCCGGCCACGGCGTTCATCGGCAACCTCGGATACGTCGCGGTCGCGGTGCTCGGCGGCCTGCAGGTGGCCACCGGGCACATCACCCTCGGCAATATCCAGGCATTCATCCAGTACGTCCGGCAATTCAACAACCCGCTGAGCCAGGTGGCCGAGATGTACAACACCCTGCAATCCGGGGTAGCCAGCGCGGAGCGGGTGTTCGACCTGCTCGACGAACCCGAGGAGGCACCGGACCCGGCGCCGGCCGGCCTCAAAGGTGAGCAATCGCGCGGACGCGTCGAGTTCCAGCACGTCAGCTTCGCCTACCACCCGGGCACGCCGGTGATCGAAGACCTGTCGATGACGGCCGAACCGGGCAGCACCGTGGCGATCGTGGGACCGACCGGAGCGGGCAAAACCACGCTGGTGAACCTGTTGATGCGGTTCTACGACGTCGATTCCGGCCGCATCCTGGTCGACGGCGTCGACATCACCACGATGAGCCGGCAAGCCCTGCGATCGCGAATCGGCATGGTGCTGCAGGACACCTGGCTTTTCGACGGGACGATCGCGGAGAACATCGCCTA
Organism: Mycobacterium stomatepiae; assembly: GCF_010731715.1. NCBI lineage: Bacteria > Bacillati > Actinomycetota > Actinomycetes > Mycobacteriales > Mycobacteriaceae > Mycobacterium > Mycobacterium stomatepiae. Next base: position 5,406,118 of record NZ_AP022587.1, on the reverse strand, counting down.
CGGTCGGCCCGACGCCAGCCCGGCCGAGGTGGCCGAAGCCGCCGAGGCGGCCTACGTCGACCGGTTTGTCCGCACGCTGCCGGCCGGCTACCAGACCCGGGTCACCGGCGACGGCGCCAACATCAGCGCCGGCGAGAAGCAGCTGATCACGATCGCACGCGCGTTTCTGTCGCGTCCGCACCTGCTGATCCTGGACGAGGCCACCAGCTCGGTCGACACCCGCACCGAGGCCCTGATCCAGCGGGCCATGCATGAGCTTCGCCGCGATCGCACGAGTTTCGTTATTGCGCACCGGCTTTCGACGATCCGCAATGCCGACCGCATCGTAGTGGTCGAGGCCGGCCAGGTTGTCGAACAGGGCAACCACGCCGAACTCATGGCCCGCCAGGGTGCCTATTACGCGATGACCCGGGCTTGAACTCCCGATCTGACCCGGGCCTTAGGCGTTACTGAAACGACGCCAAGAAGTTATAGAGGATCCCTTTAGAAGTGCGGCCGACGCTAGTCCCATCAGCACCCCAACCGCACACCTGAAAGGGACCACAGCAATGTTCACCAACCGCCTCGCCACCATCGCCAGCACCGTCATCGGCGCCGCCGCCATCGGCATCATCGCGGTCGGCACCGCCGGCACCGCCGGAGCCATCAGCTCCGACGACGCGTTCCTCGCCCAGATGGACAAGCTAGGCATCTCCTTCAACTCGCCCGCCGACGCCATCAAAGACGGCCACAAGGTGTGCCAGGAGCTCGCCTCCGGCAAGACCGGGACCGACGTCGCCAGCGAGGTCCTGCAGCAGACGAACCTGACCAGCCACCAGGCGGCCTACTTCGTCGTCGATGCGACCCACGCCTACTGCCCGCAACTCGCCCCGCAGCTCACCTAGTCGCAACCACCCCACTGAATGGGGGGATCCCGATAACCGGGGTCCCCCCATTCGCCATTTGTCGGCCGGGGTGACGCGCTGAAGGGGTGGGCGCGAGGCTGTGTTCATCAGCACCCAGATGGCACCCGATAGGAATCGCACCACTCCCTCGACGGGGGGATCTCGGTAACCGAGATCCCCCCATTCGTCATCTGTGGGCACCACCGGAGGGGCTTCATTGGCGCCGCACACGCACCGCCTTCGACAACACCGTCACGCCCGCACCATTGCGGGAGCATCGGAAACCAGTGTCGGTCAATGCAATTCACTCCTCAAAGAGCGGGTATGCGATTCTGCGCCGACACCTGACGGACGCCGGATCCGGTTTAGACTTCCGGATCGGACATCGGGCTCACTAAGCTCGGTGGTCGGCTGTTGATTTGCTGCGCGGCGATTGCTATGCAGGAAGCAGCTGTGGCCACCACTGAAGGAGATGTCGATGAAGCTCTCGCCTCGCACCGTCACCGCCGCCGCTGCCACCGCGCTCGCCCTCGTACTCGCCATTGGTGGTTGCTCGAATAACTCGAACACCGGCAAATCGCCCGGCCCCACCCCCACCACCTCCAGCAGCGAGGCGGCCACCCTGCTCAAGCAGGCCGCGGACGCGATGACCAAGGTCACCGGCATGCATGTCAGCGTTGCGGTGCAGGGCGACGTGCCCAACCTGCGAGTGACCAAGCTGGACGGAGACATCTCCAACAGCCCCCAGACGGTTGCCACCGGTTCCGCAACGCTGCTGGTCGGCAAATCCCCGGAGGAGGCGAAATTCGTCTACGTCGATGGTCATCTTTACTCCGACCTCGGACAACCAGGCACCTACACCGACTTCGGCAACGGCGCCTCGATCTACAACGTGTCGGTGCTGCTCGACCCCGCCAAGGGCCTGGCCAACCTGTTGTCGAAACTGCAGGGCGGCGCGGTATCGGGCACCGAGCAGGTCAACGGCGTCGCGACCACCAAGATCACCGGTAGCTCGTCGGCCGACGACGTGGCCACGCTGGCCGGCTCCAAGTTGACCGCGCAGAGCGTGACGACGGTGCCCACCACGGTCTGGATCGCCTCGGACGGCTCCTCGCACCTCGTCCAGCTTCAGGTCCATCCGACGAACGACACCTCGGTGACGCTCACGATGTCGGACTGGGGCAAGACGGTGACCGCCACCAAGCCCGTCTAGTCGTGACCAGCAAACGCCCAACCGCCGGACCGCCGGCATTCGGAAAGGAATCACCAATGAGGACGATTGCTCGTCGCCGGCGGTTCTCTGTGGCCGTCGCCGGTATGGCCACCGCCGCCGCGGTCAGCGTCGCGCTGGCTCCGGCAGCCGGCGCCGCCGATCAATACGGCGCGATTGCCTACTCCAGCAATGGTTCCTGGGGCCGCTCCTGGGACTACCCGACCCGGCCGGCCGCGGAGGCCACCGCGGTCAAGAACTGCGCCTACACGGACTGCAAGGTCCTCACCAGCTTCACCGATTGCGGCGCCGTCGCGACCAACGGCAAGACATTCCAGGGCGGTGTCGGCAGCACCCTGGCCGCCGCGATGAAGGACGCGCTGACCAAACTCGGTGGCGGCTCCATCGACACCTGGGCGTGCAACTAGGCCCTCGGCTGCTGTAAAGCTGCCGCGCGCTCGCGAAAGGCCGCTTGAGCACGGTCTTTGTCCCGGTCAGCCCGGCGCGAAGTCACTCCAAGAATTCGTGGAGATAACGAATAGGCCACGATCGGAACCTTTTCTCAACCACCCCGCACCACCGCGGAATGAGAAAAGGGACCACGATGAAGACCACGTTCGCCACGTTCGCCAAGACCGCCACCTTCGCCGTCGTCGCAAGCGCCATCGCGCTGGGTTTGGCCACACCGGCCGGGGCGGCCGCGGGCACCATGTACGGCGACCCCACCGCCGCCGCCGACTACTGGCAGTACCAGAAGTACGACGACTGCGTGCTGATGGCGAGCGCCGACGTGATCGGCCAGATCACCGGCAAGCAGCCCTCGGAGCAGGCCATCATCAGGCGGGCGCAACTCACGCCGAGCGTCGTCCACCCCGGGTCGATCTACACCACGCCGGCCAACACCAAGAACCCGAATTCGGGTATGGGCACCAGCTTTGCCGATGTCCCGCAGCTGCTGAAGCTGTACAAGATCGACGCCACCATCACCAACAAAGGGCACGCCGCGAAAGACGGCATCGCCGGTGGCATCGAAGGACTGGAAGAGCAGCTGGCAGAGGATCACAAGGTCATCGTCAGCGTCAACGGTGAGCTCATCTGGGGCCAGCCCGTCGAGAACAAGGACGACGACGGAAACCCCCGGGGCGACCACGCCGTGGTGGTCACCGGCATCGACACCGCCAACAACGTGGTGCACCTCAACGACAGCGGCAACAAGGACGGCCGCGACGAGCAGATCCCGATGGCGCTCTTCATGAAAGCCTGGGAGGCCAGCAAGGAGCTGATGGTGTTCACCAGCTGAGCCCGCACAAATTGCCGAATCGGCGGGCAGCCACGCGGAGCGCATGCTCCAGGTGGCTGCCCGCCTTATGCGTTTTCGGGGAATCCCAATCGGATTCGAGCGGGCAATCGATGATCACGCTGGCAGGGAAGGCATTTGAGGCCGGGACAACCGCGCGCCGGCACCGGCGCCGCGGCACACCCGTCTTCGGGTTATTACCGAATTCCGGGGGTTCGTATCACAATGTTAAGGACATAACACCGTATGGGCAGGTGACGCCGCGCGGAGAACCCGGAAGGGCTGGTTAGCGACGATGGTAGACAAAAGCCTCGAATTCGGCCTGCTCGGGCCGTTGGAGATGACTGTTGACGGCACCATGGTGCCGCTGGGCACGCCCAAGCAGCGGGCAGTGCTGGCCATGCTGCTGATGAACCGCAATAGCCCGGTCGGTGTCGAGAGGCTGATCACCGCGCTGTGGGAAGACGAGCCCCCGCCGGGCGCACGGGCCAGCATCCACTCCTACGTGTCCAACTTGCGCAAGCTGCTCAGCGGAGCCGGTATCGACCCCCGCGTGGTGCTGGCCGCCGGGTTACCGGCTCGCGGTCGACGAAAACAGTTGCGATCTCGGACGGTTCATCACCGAGAAGACCGCGGGCGTGCACGCGGCGGCGGTCAGCCGGTTCGAGCAGGCGAGCCAGCACCTGACGGTGGCGTTGGCACAATGGCGCGGCCCGGTGCTCGAGGACCTGCGCGACTTTCAGTTCGTCGACACCTTCGCCACCTCGTTGGTGGAGGAGAAAATCCTGGTTCACACCGCGAAGGCGGAGGCCGAAATCGCTTGCGGACGTGGCGCCGCCGTGATCAGCGACCTCGAAGTCCTGATCACCGAACACCCCTACCGCGAGCCGCTGTGGGCGCAGTTGATCACCGCCTACTACTTGACCGATCGGCAATCCGACGCGCTGGCCGCGTACCGCCGGGTGAAGACGACTCTCGCCGACGAGCTCGGGATCGACCCCGGCCCGACGTTGCGCGATCTCAACGAAAAGATCCTGCGCCAGGAACCGCTGGACGCCAAGAAATCGGCGCGGACCACGGCAGTCGGCACCATCACCCTGCTGGATCAGCGCACCAAGGTCCCCGCCGGGAAGCCCGCCGCGCACCTGCACGAAGCCTCGGGTCGCAGCTACCCGCTGCGCGCGGCGGAGACCCGCATCGGACGTCTGAGCGACAACGACATCATCCTGGCCAGCGCCAACGTGAGCCGCCATCACGCCGTCATCGTCGACACCGGCACCAGCTATGTGATCAACGATCTGCGGTCGTCGAACGGCGTACATGTGCAGCACCAACGCATCCGGTCCGCAGCCACCCTGAAGGACGGTGACCACGTCCGCATCTGCGACCACGAATTCACGTTCGAGATCCCGCGCGGCTACAACAGCGACGCAGCGAACTGACTCGTACGAAAATTATTGCTGGGCGAGGTTTTTCGTATCAGCAACTGGCATGGCCAATCACCGCAAGGCTTTTCGACGGACCGCGCCCGTATCGACGCGCGACGCGCCCGCGCCGCGATCTCGCGATTGTCCCGCCTGTGAGTCCACGACGGCTTACCGTGATGGTTGCTAGTCGCGGAGGTTACGAACGAGGATTTGCCCGTAGTTGTTGATATCGTCGGCGGGTCTGCGGCCGGTTTGGAGGATCAGCGATGAGCGAGGAGAAAAACTCGCGCGTGGGGTCGATGTTCGGGCCCTACCACCTAAAGCGGCTGCTGGGCCGGGGCGGGATGGGCGAGGTCTACGAGGCCGAGCACACCGTCAAGGAGTGGACCGTCGCGGTCAAGGTGATGACCGCGGAGTTCAGCAGGGACCCCGTCTTTCGGGAGCGGATGCGGCGCGAGGCGCGCACCGCGGGCCGTTTGCAGGAACCGCACGTCGTGCCGATCCACGACTACGGCGAGATCGACGGCCAGATGTTCATGGAGATGCATCTCATCGAGGGCATCGACCTGGACGACATGCTCAAGCGGTTCGGCCCGCTGACCGCGCCGCGCGCCGTCGCGATCATCACCCAGATCGCCTCGGCCCTCGACGCGGCCCACGCCGCCGGCGTCATGCACCGCGACATCAAGCCGCCCAACATTTTGATCACCCGCGACGATTTCGCCTACCTGGTTGACTTCGGTATCGCCAGCGCCACCACCGACGAGAAGCTCACCCAGCTCGGCACGGCCGTCGGCGCCTGGAAATACATGGCGCCCGAACGCTTTTCCAACGGTGAGGTCACCTACCGCGCCGACATCTACGCGCTGGCGTGCGTGCTGTACGAATGCCTGACGGGCACCCCGCCCTACCGCGCTAGCACCGCCGGCGAGCTGGTCAGGGCACACACCAGCGATCCCATTCCGCTGGCCAGCGCGGTGCGCTCGGGCATCCCCAAGGCCTTCGACGCGGTGATCGCGCGGGGCATGGCCAAAAAGCCCGAGGACCGCTACGCCAGCGCCGGCGACCTGGCGCTGGCCGCCCACGAGGCGCTCAGCACTCCCGACCAAGACCACGCCGACAACATCCTGCGCCGCAGCGAAGAAGCCACCCTGGCCGCCGAGACCCCGCACGTCCCTCCTCCCCCCGCGCCGTCGCAGAGCAGCACACCACCGCCGCCATATCCGCCGCCGGCTCCGACGCCGGTCCCACCGCCCGCGCCGACGGCCCGGCCCTGGGCACCCGAGAGCGGGCCCGTCCCGACCCCGAGCCAGCCGGTCTCCAGCGCGCGGTATTACCAAGGCGCCAGCGGCAACTGGGGCGCAACGCCGCCGGGCGCACCCCCGCCCGCCGGCCCCACCGCCTGGACACTGGGGCAGCAACCGCCGCCCAAGCCCAAGCGCAGTCCCTGGCCGATCGTCATCGGTGCGGTCGCCCTGGTTCTGGTCCTGGTGGTCGCCGCGATCGGCGTCTACGTCGCCACGCGGGACGACGACAACCCGAAGCCGCTCCCCACCGCGACCAGCACCACGACCCCGCCGCGGACCACGAGTTCGACGCCGCCCACCACCACGACGACTGCGACGGGCGACCTCGACGCTCAGCTGCTCACCCTGGTGCCCCCGGGCTACCCCAGCGGCACCTGCACACCGGCCACCGCCAAGCCGAACACCGTCTGGTCGGGTGCGCTGGCGGTGGTCGACTGCGACCAGAACGTCAACCCGGTCGGCCCGTCGAAAGCGCGCTACGGACTCTTCCCGAACCCGGGCGTGCTGAAAGACGCGACGGACGCGGACATCAAGCTGCTGACGCTGGCGACCTGCCCCGGAGGAACCAACAACCCGGAAACGTGGCAGCACCCGGACGCGCCGAAGGTCGACGTCGGCGTGGTCGCCTGCGGCACCTACAACAACCACCCGAACATGGTGTGGAGCAACCAGGTCAAGCTGTTGCTGTGTGATGTCTTCGGCGACCCCCCGACCATCGAGGAGCTGCACACCTGGTGGACCAAGTACGGCGGCTGAATCGTGGTGGTCAAAGATTAACCAAGCCAACAGCATTCGATGCCGGAGTCGGCGGGCCGCAGACGGTCCGGCGCACACCAGCAAACCGCGCCCGGGTGGCAAAAACGCCAGGATCACACCAAGATCAGCTATACAAGTGGTGGATGTCGTGACGATAGTCGAGGCGGCTAGCTAACACAGCGGAGGCAATGGGTGGACGACAGGACCGACATGGTCACCACCATTCCCGGGTTGGAACTGCGGGCGGGCGGCCGTACCTGGCAGGCCACCGGTGGCCGGTCCTGGAGCATCGGTCGCGCGCACGAAGCCGACATCCAGCTGGAGAACCCGAGAGTGTCGCGCCAGCATGCGGTGCTGCAGCCGACGCCGGCGGGCTGGGTCCTGGTGAACCGCAGCAGCAACGGGATGTTCGTGAACGGCCGGCGAGTCGAGAGCCTGCCGATAGGCCAGCCGGTCACCGTCGTGCTGGGGTCGGCGTCCTCTGGGCAGGCGCTCGAACTCCACCCGGTTGCCGCACCACCGAGCCCCGCGAAGACACAGACCGTCGCACCGATGACACGGCCGGTCGGCGAGACCACGGTGGCCCGGCCGCCGACCGCGGTCTACCCGATGGACCAGATCACCATCGGGATTGGCCGCGGCACCGACAACGACGTCGTGCTCGACGATCTGCTGGTCTCTCGCCACCATGCGGTGCTGCGCCGCTCCGGCAATCAGTGGGAGCTCTTCGATAGCAACAGCGCCAACGGAACCTACGTCAACGGCAACCGGATCGCGCACGCGATCATCGGGCCCAACGACATCGTCGGCATCGGCCATCAGCTGCTGCATCTGTCCGGCGACCAACTCGTCGAATACACCGACACCGGCGACGTGTCCTACGAGGCGTCGAACCTGCGGGTGGTCTCCAACAAGGGCAAGGTGTTGTTGGCCAACGTCAGTTTCGCGCTACCGCAACGCTGCTTCATGGCGGTGGTAGGGCCAAGCGGCGCAGGCAAATCCACATTGTTGAGCGCGTTGACCGGATTCCGCCCGGCCGGTAACGGCGAGGTCCGATACGACAATCGCGACCTCTACAAGAACTACGCCGAGCTGCGACACCGGATCGGCTTCGTGCCGCAGGACGACATCCTGCACACCCAGTTGACGGTGCGGCGAGCCCTGAATTACGCTGCGCAGCTTCGATTTCCGCAGGACGTCTCCGCTCGGGAACGAAAGCAGCGCATCGATGAGGTGCTGGGCGAGCTCGGGCTGACCGCACATGCCAATCAACGGATCGACAGCTTGTCGGGCGGTCAGCGCAAGCGCACCAGCGTCGCGCTGGAACTGCTGACCAAACCATCCCTGCTGTTCCTCGACGAGCCCACCTCGGGCCTCGATCCGGGCTACGAGAAATCCGTGATGCAGACCCTGCGCGCCCTGGCCGACGACGGCCGATCGGTCGTGGTGGTCACCCACAACACCGCGCAGCTGAATCTATGCGACCGGCTGCTCATCCTGGCGCCGGGCGGGCGGCTGGCGTACTTCGGTCCGCCACAACAAGCCCTGAACTACTTCGGCTGCAACGACTTCGCCGACCTGTTCAACCTTCTCGAACACGACACCACGACCGACTGGACCGGCCGCTACGTCGCATCGCCCATTCACGGGGCCCTGACCGGGCCACACGCCACCCTGAAGGCCCCGGCACCCGCCGCCCGCGCCGCGAAGCCGGTTGCCCAACAGAGCGCGTTCGCACAGTTCACCACGCTGTGCCGGAGGTATCTGGCCGTCATCGCCGCCGACCGCCAGTACGCGGTGACACTGCTGGTCCTGCCGCTGCTGCTGAGCCTGTTCGCGCACGCCGTCCCGGGCGAGGCCGGGTTGTCGCTGACCAAGGCCATCGAGACGAAGTCCACTCAGCCCTCTCAACTGCTGGTGCTGCTCATCATCGGCGGAGCCCTGATGGGCTGCGCCGCGTCGATCCGCGAGATCGTGAAGGAACGGGCCATTTATCAGCGCGAGCACGGCATCGGGTTGTCGCGTGGCGCCTACCTGGCCTCGAAGCTGCTCGTGCTCAGCGCGTTGACCACGCTGCAGGGACTGATTCTCGGCTCCTCGGGGCAGCGGGCCTGCCCCCGCCGGACCAGGCCGTCGTGCTGCCTTGGCCCAGAGTCGAAGTGGCGGCGGCGGTCGTCGCCGTCACCGTGGTCTCGATGATGATCGGCCTGCTGATTTCGGCGATGATCGGCAACGCCGACCGTGGCATGCCGCTGCTCGTGCTGGTAGTGATGGCCGAACTGGTGCTGTGCGGCGGGATGTTTGGTGTCAAGGGTCGCATCCCGCTGGAGCAGTTGGCGTGGCTATCGCCGTCCCGCTGGGCCTATGCGATGGCCGCCTCGACGATCGATCTCGACGATCTGCGCCGGACCGCGGGTGGCGACGAAGACCCGCTGTGGGAGTACGACGCCGTCAACTGGTGGATGGCCGTGGCTGCCTGCGCGGTACAGGCGATCGTTTTGATCGCCCTGCTCGCGCTGCGACTCAGACAGCTTGACCCGCAACGCAAAGCGGCCAAGTAACCCGGCCTACCCGCGCTTGGCCGCCAGTCCCAGCGCGCTGACCGCCCACGAACCGCACGTCAGCTGAACCGACAACAGCCGGTACCCGACGTAGTACACGCCGTACGACCACGCCCGCTCGGCACCGGCGCGCCACCGTGCGGGCGACGGCGCCGCGACGCCGATCAAGGCCGCCATGACGGCGAGCACGGCCCTGAAGTCGGTCTCGGTGGTGTGCAGCATTGACATCCCCTCGCTGTAACTCGCGTCGGTATGGAGAAAGGGTCTGCCCACGCACTTGCCTGATCCTTGCTGAATCCTTGGAACGCAGCGCACATTTGAGGGCCGAGATCGCCGGGTGGGCAGCCCGTCGGCGTTTGCCGTTATCGAGCGGTGAAGCCGGTCGGCGCATACCGTCATGGGTGCTGACCGGGGGGGGTCGCGGCCGACGGGTCCGCCGGGAAATTGTTGATATGGTCGGCGGGTCTGCGTTGGTTTGGAGGATCAGCAATGAGCGAGGGGCAGGCCTCACGGGAGGGGTCGACGTTCGGGCCCTACCACCTGAAACGGCTGCTGGGCCGCGGCGGGATGGGCGAAGTCTACGAGGCCGAGCACACCGTCAAAGAGTGGACCGTCGCGGTCAAGCTGATGTCCGACCAATTCAGCTCGGACCCCGTCTTCCGGGAGCGGATGAAGCGCGAAGCCCGCACCGCGGGCCGTTTGCAGAAGCCGCACGTCGTGCCGATCCACGACTACGGCGAAATCGACGGAAAAATGTTCATGGAGATGCGCCTCGTCGAGGGCACCGACTTGGACAGCTTGCTCAAACGATACGGACCGCTGACGCCGCCACGGGCGGTCGCAATCATCACCCAGATCGCCTCGGCGCTGGACGCGGCGCGCGCCGCGGGGGTGATGCACCGCGACGTCAAGCCGCCCAACATCCTGGTCACCCGCGACGATTTCGCCTACCTGGTCGACTTCGGCATCGCCAGCGCCACCACCGACGAGAAGCTCACCCAGCTCGGCACGGCGGTCGGCACCTGGAAGTACATGGCCCCGGAGCGATTCACCAACGACGAGGTCACCTACCGCGCCGATATCTACGCGCTGGCCTGCGTGCTGCATGAATGCCTGACCGGGTCCCCGCCCTATCGCGCCGACAGCGCGGGAGTGCTGGTCAAGGCCCACATGAGCGATCCCATTCCGCTGCCCAGCGCGGTGCGCGCGGGCATTCCGAGGGCATTCGACGCGGTGATCGCGCGCGGCATGGCCAAAAAGCCGGAGGACCGCTATGCCAGCGCCGGCGACCTTGCGCTGGCCGCCCACGAGGCGCTCAGCACTCCCGACCAAGACCACGCCTCCGACATCCTGCGCCGCAGTCAGGAGGCGGCACTGCCCGGCAAGGACAAGCTCGAGCAGCCACCGACGATCGCGGGCACAGTGGCAGCGCCTCCCGTGCAGCCGCCGCCCCGCACACCGCCACCGGCGGCCCCGACCCCGACGCCGTATCCGCGCACCGGACCGAGCCCACGTCCCGCGCCGCCGCAGCATGCACCCAGCCCCCGGCCCTGGGCACCCGAGAGCGGCCCCGTCCCCAGCCCGGGCCAGCCCGTGTCCGGCCCGCAGTATTACCAAGGCGGCGGCGGCAACGGGGGCGGACCCCCACCGGTCCGCCCGACTCAGTGGAACCTGGGGCGGCAGCCGCCACCCAAACCGAAGCGCAATCCCTGGCCGATCATCGCCGCGGCCGCGGTGGTGCTGGTGGTCGTGGTCAGCGCGGTGGCCATTTGGCTGATCATCCCCGACCCGAAGCCGCCGCCGGAACCGATCGCTTCCACACGGCTCAACTCGCTGCTGCTGAATGCCTCGGATATCAACGCGGTCATGGGCGCGACGAACATCCAGCCCGGCAAGCCCATCACGTCGATGGGCACTTCCACGATGAATGTGTCGGTGCCGGCGTGTCAGGGAGCGCTGTATACGACGCAGGACGCCGCGTACGCCGGCAGCGGCTACACCGGCATCAACGGGCTGGTGTCCGCCGAGCCGGGCGACAACAACGACCACTGGGTCAACCAGGCGGTGGTGGCGTTTCCGACCGCCGACAAGGCCAAGGCGTTCCTGCAGAGCTCGCTGGACAAATGGAAGACCTGCGTCGGTCAGACGGTGACCGTGACGAGCTCGTCGGGCAAGACCTATCGGTGGACCTTCGCTCCCATCCAAGGCACGTCACCGAAGATCTCGGTGCTGCAAACCCAGGAGGGCGCCGACGGCTGGCAGTGCGAGCACGCGATGAGCGTGGCGAACAACGTGATCGCCGACGTCAACGCGTGCGGCTATCACATCAGCGATCAGGCCAGCCAGATCGCCGACAAGATCAACAACGTCTAGCTCTTAAGCCGTCAATGCTTAAGCGGCACAGCGACATTGACCTATTCGGTGGGCTATTCGGGTAGGTCTGGTCCTTGCGCGCGCAGATCGTCGACTGCCGACATCGCGTCGCGTAACTTGGCCAGCCATTCCTCGGTGTGCTCGCCGACGAGCTTGACCGACCACGCCAGGGCGTCGGCCCGCGACCTCGCGACGCCAGCGTCCACCAACGTGTCGAGCACCTGGCGTTCCGGTTGCTTCAAGCGTGTCATCACCGGAACAGCGATGTGCGTGAACAGGATTCGCTCACCGCCGATCTCCAGGCCCCAGGAAACCTTGCGCCCGTAGCGATCCTGCGCTTCGTCGGCGATGCGCATCCGCTCGAAACGGGTCTCCTCGCGGAACCGCGAGGCCCGGCCCTCGGCGCGCGCTTCGCTCTCTTCGGCCGCGTCGGCGAGCTTGCCGATGACGGTGATCTCTTCACGGTCGACGACGACCGTCGGGTCGCCGTCGAACCAGGATTCAGGCAGGCGTCCGGCGAACCATTCCGCCGCGCCGCTGGCATCGGGCTGCTGGGCTTGCTGCCAGCCCCCGGGGCGGCCGTACCGCCGCTGACTGTGCTGCGATTTCATAATTACATTATTACATCGTTACAGATGTAATAGCTAGGGACTTCGCTTCCGGCGAACGGCGGCCGAAAGTCGGGGGGTTACGGGACCGGCGAAAACCGTTGATATGGCCCGCTCACAGGCGTATTTTTGATGACGAAGCAGGCCCGGAAGGGGCCGAGTCAAAGCGCCGGCAGAGGGGAAGGAGCCGACCGCGTCGGACCGTGTCAGACGCCCCCCAGCGCCGCCCGGGCCTGCCTAATGCGTACCGGAATTAGTCGTTATCGGGGGCGTCGCCGCCGCGACGGACCCGGAAAAGCTTCACTTCGTTCTTGACGCCCTTGAGGCGACGGGCGCCCGCGAAAGACCCGGAGAACTCCCCCGATTGGCCGACCTCGTCCCACACCGAGTCGGCGACCAAGACGGTGCCCGCGCGCTACCGCGGTCACCCGGCTCGCGACGTTGACCGGGCTGCCGAACCAGTCGCCGGCCCGGCTCACCGCCATCCCGGCGGACACGCCGGCTCGCAGCCGCGGAAAGTCGTTGTCGGTGTCGACGGCTTCGACGAGCCTGAGCACGACATCGAGCAATGGCGCGGGCTCGGGGCAGACGAACATCACCGCGTCCCCGATCGTCTTGATGAACCGCACCGGCGGGGCCGTCACATCGCGAGCCAGGGCCGCCAGCCGGCTGGCGAGATGTCCGAGCTCCTCCGGTGACACGACCTCACCCAGCCGGGTGAAGCCGACCAGGTCGGCGAACGCAACGGTGATCCGGCGGGCTCCCGGCAACGGTTTGCCCGCGGCCCGTTCGGCGGCATTGATCGCCTCGGTCTCCATCATGTGGCGCAGCTGCATCAACAGCATCTGCTCGATCATCGGGCCGAGCTGCGGGCCGATCTGGCTCAGCAGCGCCTTGGACGCCTTGGCCACCTCCAGCTCGCTGGACCCGGGGCGCATGATCGCCGCCAGCGCCGCATAACGCATGACCTCGGCGGCGTGGGACAACCCGTCGGCCAGCACCCGCACCACCAGCACGACCTGATCGGGGTCGAGCCCCATCTCCACGAAGCGCTGGGCGAACGCGGCCGCCTCCCCGTCGGCGCGCATGTGGATCGCCGCGTCGGGGTCGTCGACCCGGGCCAGCCCGATCGCGCGCTGCACCCGCTGCAGCAGCATCAGGTCGATGTCGTACTGCTCGCTGATCTCACGCGCCGACACGTAGGTGCCGTCGTCGCCGATGATGCGGCGACTGGCCAGCAGCAGCGGCGGGTTGGTGGACGCGATCTCCTCTGCGGTGATGCCCTGGTCCAGCAGCCAGGCCACCAGCTCGGCACGTTCTGTGCGCGCGGCGCCCTCGAGTCCGTCGAGCAGATCGTCGATGTCGACCTCGTCGTCCACGTGGTCAACGTACAACGCCGACGGGCCATGATGTGAAGCGATGACCCCGCCCCTGCTGCACGGCTTTGACCCCGTCGTCGACGAGCGCGCCCAGATGCTGATCCTCGGCTCGTTTCCGAGTACCCAGTCGCTGGCGGCACGCCAGTACTACGCTAATCCACGAAATGCGTTCTGGCCCATCGCCAGTGAGCTTTTCGGGTTCGACGCCGGCGCGCCATACGAATCCCGCCTGGCCGCGTTGCGAGCCCACGGGGTGGCACTATGGGACGTGCTGCGCAGCTGCCGCCGGGCCGGGAGCGCGGACTCCGCGATCGATCCGAAAAGCTTGGTGGTCAACGACTTTGCCGCGTTGTTCGCCGATTATCCCAACATCACCCGGGTTTACTTCAACGGCGCCAAGGCGGCCGAGCTGTATCGTCGGCTGGCCCACCCGGATGAGCGGCTGCAGTTCCTGCGGCTGCCGTCGAGCAGCCCCGCGCACGCCACCAGAGCGGGCGTCAAGCTGGCGGCCTGGCGGGCTCTACTGCCGTCATGACATCGGCGGTCGCCGGTGCGCCCACGGCCGCGCCGCTTCGATCTGCGCAGACAGTGACAGCAGCGTCGCCTCGTCGAACGGCCGGCCGACCAGCTGTACCGACAACGGCAGCCCGTCCCCGTCGAAGTCCCACGGCACCACCGCGGCGGGCTGACCGGTCGCATTCCAGGGCGCGAAGTAGGGCACCTGCTGGGCGACCAGCAGCAGCGTCGACACCGCGCCGCGGCGCCGATAGGCGCCGATACGGGACGGGCCCTGGGCGGTGCCCGGGGTGATGACGACGTCGACGTCGTCGAAGATCGACTGAATCCTCGCGTTCATCCGCTCCTCGCTGGCCCGCACGGATTCCATCCTGCGGTCGGAGAAGAACGATCCCAGGCGCGCCAGGGTGCGGGTGCGCGCTTCCAGCCGTTCCGGGTGGGCTTGCGCGTCGGCATCGTCGCAGATGCCCCGCAGGTAGCGCGGCAGGAAGTTCGCGTACAGCTGGGCCAGTGGATAGTCGGGGTCGGCGGTAATGACGTCATGGCCCAGGTCGCGGAGCAGCGCGCCGGCCTGCTCGACGGCCGCCAATTCTTCGCGCCCCACCCGCTGCGGGAGGGTGGGGATCTTGGTGCTCAGCGCAATTCGCAGTTTGCCGGGATCTCGCGTGGCGGCGGCGGCGGCGAACCCGCCCTCGGGGCCCGGGATCGTCGAGGTGACATCGAGAAACAGCGCGGCGTCGGCTACCGACCGCGCGATCGGACCGTTGACACTTAGGCCGTACCAGGCGTTGTCATGCGGTTCCAGCGAGACGCGATCGCGTTGCGGCTTCACCCCGAACAGGCCACACCAGGAGGACGGGACCCGAATCGAGCCGCCGCCATCGGATCCCAGCGCCATCGGGGCCAGCCCGGCGGCGACCGCGGCGCCGCTCCCGCCGCTGCTGCCGCCCGGGCTGCGCCCGAGATTCCACGGGTTGCGGGTCGCGCCGAAGGTCAGCGACTCGGTGAACGGATAGATCATCAGCTCGGGCACATTGGTCTTGCCGATGATGACCGCGCCGGCCGCCCGCAACCGGCGGACGGCTTCCGCGTCGGACGCCACCGGCGGACCGTGGCCGCCGCTGCCGCACCCGGTCACCTCCCCGGCGACGTCGACGTCGTCTTTGATCGCGATCGGCACACCCAGCAGCGGCAGCCGCTCGCCGGCATCGAGGAGTTCCTGGGCGGCCTGTGCGTCCTCGCGGGCACTGTCGGCCAGCACCACGCGGTAACTACGCAGGTCGCTGTCGAGGCGCGCGATCCGGTCGAGGTAGAGCTCGAGCAGGTCCGGGGCGCTGATTTCACCGTCGGCCAGCATCTTCGCCAGTGTTGCCGCACCGGCGAAGGCGAGTTCGCGAGCGTCCATTGCCGCAGCGTAGCCCTCGCGGCCCCGGTCACGTCGCGGGCGTTCGGCGGCGCCAGACGGACCGGTCAACGCAAGCCAGTACGGTGGCGGCATGTCCTGCGTGTTCTGTGCGATCGTCGCCGGGGAGGCCCCGGCCATCCGGATCTACGAAGACGACGCCTACCTGGCGATCCTCGACATCCGCCCGTTCACGCGCGGGCACACCCTGGTGATCCCCAAGGAGCACAGCGTCGATCTGACCGACACGCCGCCGCAGACGCTGGCCCAGATGATCACCATCGGCCAACGGATCGCCCGCGCGGCCAAGGCCACCGAATTGGCCGATGCGACGAACATCGGGATCAACGACGGCAACGCGGCTTTCCAGACGGTGTTCCACATCCACCTGCACGTACTCCCCCGCCGCAACGGCGACAAGCTCTCGGTGGCCAAGGGGATGCTGCTGCGCCGGGACCCGGACCGCGACGCGACCGGGCAGATCCTGCGCGACGCGCTGGCACGCATCGATGCCAGTCAGTAGAACTGAGTTCATGAGCAACCTCACCACGCTGGAGCGGATCTTTCTGGCCCCGCTGCTGCGTATTCACGACTCGCTGTACCGGAAAACCGACGGCCGGATCGGCCACCATGTACCCGGCATGCCCGACAGCCTGCTGTTGCACACGATCGGCGCCAAGACGGGCCAGCAGCGCTCGTCCACGCTGACCTACGCCAAGGACGGCGACTCCTACCTGGTCGTCGCGTCCTACGGCGGTAGCGACTCCGCCCCCGGCTGGTATCACAACCTGCGCAAACGTCCGGAATGCGAGATCAACGTGGGCTCCAAGCGGTTCGCAGTCACCGCGCGCAGCATCGGCCCGGACGACCCCGACTACGCGCGGCTGTGGCAGATCGTCAACAAGAACAACGCCAACCGGTACGACGGCTATCAGAGCCGGACGTCGCGGCCGATCCCGATCGTCGCGCTGACGCCCGCCTAGCGGCACCAAGCTGCACAAAAGCACCAGCTAAGTCATCGGAGACGTTTATTCTGCCCATGCAGTGGTGAAGCCTCCACGCGTTCGCCGCGGGGGAACAGATCGGCTGGAGCGGCAATGAAGCGCTGGACGGGAATTCCGTGGCAGCGATTCGGGCTGTCCGCGCGCGTCGGTCGGCTCGTCGTCACGGGATACGGCGTCGCCGGGCTGATGATCGTCATTGGGTCCATCCGCGACTGGGAAGGCGCGTACGCGACTCGTCCGGTCGACGAGTTTGCGTTGGCGGCGTGCCTGCTGTTCGGTACGGCATGCTGCCTGCGCGGGGCGCGCTTCGCCGACCGGCGTCGCAGATTCGGCTGGCTGGCGATGGCGACCGCCCAATTGGGCTGGGCCGTCGGCGAAATCATCTGGGCGCTCTACGAGGTGCGCTCACAGCTGGATCATGCCTCACACCCGGCCGCGGCCGAAATCGTGATGCTGTTGTGGCCATTCGGCGCCATGGCGTCTTTGGTGCTGTTATCCAACCTGTCTCGGCACAGTTCGCGGCGGCTGGTGCTGGATGGTCTGATCCTGGTCACCTCGCTGCTCGTGGTGTCCTGGGTGTTCGTCCTGGAGAAGCAGCTGCGCGACACCACCGGCTCCCGGACCGCGACGGTCGCGCAGGTGGTCAACGACGGCATTCTGCTGACGACGGCGATCCTGATGCTGTCGCGGGGCCGCCCCGGCGAGCGACCGAGCCGCAGCCTGGTAGCCGCCGGCGTCTCGGTGATCAGCATCGCCGACATCACGATGGTGTTCGACACCGGGATCGGCAGCTATCACCTTGGTGGCCTGGGTGACCTGGGCCGGGTGGCCGGATTGTGCATGCTCACGCTGGGCGCCCTGGCCAGTGTCGACGAAACCGTGTCGGACACCGGTTCGCGCAGCGAGGTGCTGTCACGCACTCTGCTGTGGCTGCCGTACCTGCCGCTGTCGCTGGCCGCGGTCGTCGGGTTCGGCGCCATCGTCAGTGAGCAGCAGGGAGTACTGACTACCCTGCTGGCGATACTCGTGGGCGCGGTGCTAGTCCGGCAATTCATCGCGCTCGCCGAAAACCAGGACCTGTTGTCCTCGGTCGCGCGGGAAGCATTCCGGGACAGCCTGACCGGCCTGGCGAATAGGCCGCATTTTCTGCATCGCCTCGAAGATGCCGTCGCCTCGCGAAGCGAGGATGCACCTCCGATCGCGGTGCTGTGCCTCGATCTCGACAACTTCAAAGCGGTCAACGACGGCTTGGGACATCCCGCCGGCGACGAACTGCTGATCCGGGTCGCCGGGCGGCTCAACGCTGCCCTGCACAACAACGGCCTCATCGCCCGTCTGGGCGGCGACGAATTCGCGGTGCTGCTGGAAGGGTCCGTCGAAGACTCCCAGGCCGCCGCGCATGACGTGCTTGAGGCGTTCAGCGCCCCGATCGTGATCGACGGCGTGCCCGTCGCGGTTCGCCCGAGCATCGGCTTCACGGTGGCCACTGCGACGTCGACATGCACCGTCGACCAGCTGCTGCGGCACGCCGACCTGGCCATGTATACCGCCAAACGTGAAGGCGGCCAATGCGTCCGCAGCTTTGTGCCGGACGTTCCGTTTTCCTATACGTTCCCGCGGTCGAGCGAGTCGGCGGTATCGGCGATATCGGCTTTTCCCGCCAAACTGGCAGAATGGGTGCCCATTTCGACAGCGGCCTCGGGCGTACCCGGCTCGCCACGCATCTCCCGCGGGGAGCCCAAGGCCTCGACGTCCGACCAATCCCGCGACCAGTCCGAAGACCTGGGATGGGCACCGGCGCCGGTGCGAATTGCCATGGCGATATTGGCAATTAGCGTGCTGGCTTTCACCGCGACGAGCATCGCCGGTCTCAATGCCAAGAGCGTTTTCTTCACCAATTCTCTGTATGCGGCATTGAACATATTGGCGGCCGGGCTGATTGCCGCACGCGCCTACCGCGTCGAGACCGATCGGCTGGCCTGGCTGCTGATCGCGATCGGCATGGCAAGCTCGGCAATCGGTGACGTCGTCTACCTTCTGCAGGTTCCCGACGGGCAGTCACCGTCGGCGGCCGACGCGGAGTACCTCGCGTTCTACCCGTTCGTCTACCTCGGGCTGCTGTTGCTGGTGCGGGCACGACTGGCCGCCGTACCGATTCCTATCCGGCTCGATCCCCTGGTGTGCGGTTTGGCCATCGCCGCATTGGGCGCGGCCCTGCGCAACGGACCCTTCCACGCGGCCGCGACTCGGGCACCGGACACCGTTCTGGTGGGACTGCTGTATCCGTGGGGCGATCTGGTGCTGGTGGCCCTGGCCGCCGGCATCCTGCCAATGGTCGGCTGGCGCAACGAATTCCGCTGGATGCTGCTGGTCGGTGGGCTGCTTGGGTTTGCGCTCGCCGACACCGTCTACCTCTTCGAGACCTCGGCGGGCTCATACCGGGTTGGCACCATGCTGGATGCGGCCTGGCCCGCAGCGTCGCTGCTGGTGACAATGGCCAGCTGGGCGCCCGCCCCGGCGGCGGTGCCCGAGCTCAAGCGTGGCTTCGGCTCCTATGCCGTGCCGGTGGCGTGCACGGCCATCGCGCTGGCGATAATCGTCGTGGACGAAAACTCGCGATTTGCAACGGCTTTGGCGGCGTTGAGTCTGGTGGCGGCCGCCGTCCGATTTTCCCTGACGTTGCGCGATGCCAGCATGATGGCCGAAAGCTACAAGCACGCCATGACCGACGAGTTGACGACGTTGCCCAACCGGCGATCGCTGGCCACCGCATTGACCTCGTTGTCCGACTCCCCGACAGAACTCGCCGCGGCTCTCAAGACAACGTCGCGCAAGGCATTGCTGTTGGTGAAGCTCTACGAGATCGACGAGATCAGCGACTCACTGGGCCGCCGGTTCGGCGATGAGCTGCTGCGCCACATCGCGGATCGACTCGCCAACAGCGTGCGACACGAGGATCTCCTGGCGCGGGTGAGCGATGACGAATTCGCGATCCTGCTGACGGAGGGATGCGACCTGATCGGCGCCCGCGCCCAGGCGGGTCACTTGCTCGAATCCTTGAGCGAGCCATTCGCATTGGATCCAATCACCGTGCGCGTCGATGCACGCATCGCTATCGCGTTGTACCCCGACCATTGTGAGAATCCGCAAGAGCTGCTCGGTCGCGCCGAGGCGGCGATGCCACACGCCAAATCCGCGATGGGCAAGATCGCGGTGTACGACTCGGCATTCGAGATGTACCGCGACGCCGACCCCAACCTCATCGAGGAATTGCGCACCGCGCTGTTCGAAGGCGAGGAACCGACGTTGTACTACCAGCCCAAGGTCAACACGAGCGACGGCAGCGTGCACAGTGTCGAGGCACTGGTGCGGTGGAATCATCCCACTCGCGGGGTGCTGCTGCCCGAAGAATTCCTGCCCGCCGCCGAACGCGCCGGGCTGATGCGCAAGATCGCCGACCGGACTCTCAAACTCGCTCTCACTCAGATCCAGTATTGGCGTGAAAAGGGCATCACCTCGTCCGTCTCGGTGAACCTGGCGACGACGAACCTGCTCGACCTCGAGCTCGTCGGCTCGATCGAAAGGCTGTTGTGGGCCCGCGGTTTGCCGGCGAACGCGCTGATCGTCGAGATCACCGAAAGTGCGCTCGTCGACTCGGTGCGGTCCCGCAATACCGTGGCCGAGCTGCGGCGCCTGGGCGTTCGCATTTCGTTGGACGACTACGGCACCGGCTGGTCGTCGCTGGCGCGGTTGCAGGATGTCTCGGTTGACGAGTTGAAGCTCGACCGGATCTTCGTGGCGCGGCTGGCTCAGGACGCACGATCAGTGGCTATCGTGCGGTCCACGATCGCGCTGGCTGACAGTCTCGGCGCGGACCTGGTAGCCGAGGGAGTCGAAGACGAGGTCACATTGACCGCACTGCAGCGCTACGGCTGCACCATTACCCAGGGGTTCGTCCACACTCCGCCGTTGCCGCCGGCCAAGCTGGAAGAGTGGATCAGCAACCGCTTGCCCCACCCAAATCCGAGTAAGTCGGAGCAGGCCGGCGTAGCCGATTGAGCGCTAGAACAATTCCTTAGCCAGCAGTTCCAGCGTTGCGACCCGCCCCAGCGCGGTGGCGGGGTCGGTGCCGCGACGGGCCGACGCGACCGGGTTCACCATCACCTCGTCGACCCCGAACCGCTCGGCCAGCGTCCGCACCTGCTCGGCGGCCTGGACCGGAGTTCCGAGGACGGCGCGCTGCAGCCCGCTGTCGACGATTTGCTGTTGGGCTGCCGTCAGTTCCGCCACTTGGGCCTCTTCCACCAACG
Source organism: Mycobacterium stomatepiae (assembly GCF_010731715.1). Taxonomy (NCBI): domain Bacteria; kingdom Bacillati; phylum Actinomycetota; class Actinomycetes; order Mycobacteriales; family Mycobacteriaceae; genus Mycobacterium; species Mycobacterium stomatepiae. The sequence continues at coordinate 5,385,084 of NZ_AP022587.1, read as the reverse complement.
GGACGGGGCCCAGCGGCTGTCCGGTACGCAGCCGCGCCATCATCTGCAAGTTGGGCAGCATCAATGCCGTTGCCTCATCCCGTGTTTCGGCCACCGCGGCGTTCACCGTCAAGAACGTCACAGGCTCGGGAGTCAACGTGCTGGGCACAAACCGCGTACGGTAAACCTCCAGCGCCTCTTCGGTTCCGTTGCCCGAGAAGTGATGTGCGAACACGTATGGCAGCCCCTTGGCCGCCGCCAAGTGCGCGGAGTACATCGACGAGCCCAGCAGCCACAGCCGCGGTTCGCTGGCGGCGGCGGGGGTGGCCTTGAGCCGGTAGTCGCCCAAGCGCAGCGGGACCAGCACACCACTCGCGCTCATCAACGCCGCCACGTCGTCGAGGTATTCGGGGAAGGTCTCGATATCGCGATCCTGCTCGGCGGCTGAGCGGGCGCCACGCAACGCGTATGAGGTCACCGGGTCGGAGCCGGGCGCCCGGCCGATGCCCAGGTCGATTCGGCCCGGGGCGGCGGCTTCTAGCAGCGCGAACTGCTCGGCAACGGCCAGCGGCGCGTGGTTGGGCAGCATGACCCCGCCCGACCCCAGTCGCACGCGTGACGTTTGCGCGGCCAGGTAGGCGAGCAGCACCGGCGGGCTAGTCGCGCCGACCGCAGGCATGTTGTGGTGTTCGGCGACCCAGAATCGGGTAAAGCCCAGGCGGTCGGCAGTCTGCGCGAGTGACACGGTGGCCGCCAACGCATCACCGGTCGACTGATCGGTGCGTACCGGGACGAGATCTAGGACGGAAAGACGCACGATCGCCTCAACGCATTCGGCGCGGTGTTCGTTCCCGGCTAGTAGTTGCTGGGCGTGATCGAATTCACGACCGCCTCGAACTGCTCCTGCGATATCGGGGCACCACCGGGAATGTTGTCGGTGGCCAGGAACTGGGTCCGTTCGGTGTAGCCGCGAAAGCGCTTGAAGTAGTTGGTAAAGGCGACTCCGTGGTCGACCCAGTCGGCTTGGCTCACGCGCTTGAGCTCGCCGGCGAGGATGTAGGCGCCCAGCAGCGCGACACTGGTCCCCTGGCCCGACAGCGGCGAGCAGCAGTAGGCCGCGTCGCCCACCAGCGCCACCCGGCCGATCGACCAGTGATCCATCACGATCTGGGCCATCTCGTCGAAGTAGAAATCCGGTGCGCTACGCATGAACTCCAGCAGCTGCGGGCGTACCCAGCCGTCGTCGGCCATCCGGCGTTCGACCTCGGTGAACTGAGCTTCGATGTCGCGATAGTCGATGCGCAGTTCGGTGTCCATGAAGCCCAACATGGCGCGCGCCTCGGTGTTGTTGCGGGCGCTGTAGACACCTGCCATCGTGGTGTCCCCGTAGTGCCACATCTGCCAGAAGTCCAGGTTGAGGAAGTTGGGCACGGTGAAGATCGCGGCGTGCGTCCCCAGCCGCTTGATGAACCGCTCCTCGGGACCGAAAACCAGTCGGCGGACATTGGAATGCAGGCCGTCGGCGCCGATCAGCAGGTCGAAGCTGCGCGACGGCGAACGTTCGAACCGCACGTCGACGGCGGTCCCGCGGTTCACCACGGCAGAAACGCTGTCGTTGAAGATGTATTCGGTCGCGGGCTGGGTTGCCTCGTACAGCAACTCGACCAAGTCGTCGCGCAGCAACTCGATGTCGGGGTTGTCGATGGGACCGCCGGTGGGCGTCGATTCGGTGTCCCGGGACAGCTCGTTGCCGTCGCGGTCGACGACGGAAGAGCCGCGTATGCCGGTCCTGCGCTCCGCGGCGGCGGACAACAGCCCCATGCGGTCCAGCACCGTCAGCGCCGGGCCCCGCACATCGATCGCCTGTCCGCCCGGGCGCAGCCCCTTATGGCTCTCCACCACGGTAACCGAATAGCCGTGCTGTCCAAGCCAATACGCCAATGTTGTACCGGCGACGCTGGCCCCGGAAATCAATACTTCGGTCACTTAATCCCTGCCAGCTTCTTGGCTTGAAAAAAAACATCGTCCAGCATTGCCGGAGTCAGCCTACCGGTGAACATGTTTTGCTGGCTCGGGTGGTAGCACCCCAACAAACGCACGCCCGACGGCAACTCGGCGACGGCGCCATGGCCGAACCGCGGTTTGGACGTCCCCCTCGTCGCTCGCATGTCCAAGGCGCCAGGCAGCCGCAGCGCGATCTGCCAGCCGAACCCGCCCAGGGCGACGACGACGCGGACTTGCTCGGACACCAGCCGCCATTCGGCTTCCAGCCACGGCCAACAGGTGTCGCGCTCGGCCGGGGTCGGGGCGTTGGCCGGCGGCGCGCATCGCACCGGCGCGGAGATCCGAATCTGCTTGGTCTGCAATCCGTCTGCGGCGTCCACGCTGGTCGGCTGGTTCACCAGTCCGGCCCGGTACAGGGCGGCGTACAGCTGATCGCCGGACCGGTCACCGGTGAACATTCGCCCGGTTCGGTTGGCGCCGTGCGCGGCCGGGGCCAGCCCGACGATGAAGATACGCGGCCGCTGCGACCCCCAACCCGGAACCGGCCGGCCCCAATACGGCTGGTCGGCAAACGCGCGCCGTTTCGCCACGGCGACATCCTCACGCCAGGTGACCAGCCGCGGGCAGGCGCGACAGACGCTGACCAGCGCGTCCAAATCCGGAATCGAGCCGGCCGCACCGGCGAGCGCCCGAACCTGCGCCGCGTCGGCGGCCTTCGGGGTGAGCGGTACGGCCAGATCGCCGGGCCATCCGCTGCCGGGCTCAACCGGCGAATCGAATGCCAATCCGGTATTCGGGTGAACAAGCACATGAACATCCTGCATTCAGTCGATAGCGACCACGAAATTCGGTGGTCCCGCGAACGCTTTGGCGTTAGATTCAGCCGCGATATTCATGACACATTCCAGCCGCGGTCCGGCTCTCCTAATTCTGTTCGCCACGTTGATGGCGACCGCGGGTACCGGCGTCTCCCTGGTTGCCTTCCCCTGGCTGGCACTGCAGCGTCACGGCAGCGCCGGCGACGCATCGATCGTGGCCGCGGCGATGACCGTGCCACTCGTGCTCTCCACGTTGGTCGCCGGCACCGCGGTCGACTTTTTCGGCCGGCGCCGCATTTCGCTGGTCTCCGATTCGCTGTCGGGCACGGCCGTGGCGGCGGTCCCGCTGATCGCCTGGCTGTTCGGCGCGAACGCGCTCAATGTCGTCGAGCTGGCCGTCTTGGCCTTCTGTTCGGCCGCTTTCGACCCGGCCGGGACCACGGCGCGTCAGTCGATGCTGCCCGAGGCCGCCACCCGCGCCGGCTGGCCGCTGGACCGTACCAACAGCGGGTACGAAGCGATTCTCAACCTGGCTTACATCTTGGGCCCCGGCATCGGCGGCTTGATGATCGCCACGGTCGGCGGTGTGAACACGATGTGGATCACGGCGTTCTTATTCTTGTTGTCTTTCTTGGCAATTGGCGCGCTGCGGCTCGAGGGCATCGGCAAGCCACACCACGCGACGCGGCCCGGCGGGCTGGTGTCCGGAGTCGCCGAGGGCATGCGGTTCGTCTGGAACATGCGGGTGCTGCGGACGCTCGGCCTGATCGATCTGGTTGTCACCGCGCTGTACCTGGCGATGGAAAGCGTGCTGTTTCCCAAGTACTTCAGCGATCGTCGTGAACCAGCCGAGTTGGGTTGGGCGCTGATGGCGCTCGGGGTCGGCGGCGTGGCCGGCGCGCTGGGCTACGCCGTGCTGTCGAAACACATGCGGCGGCGCACGGCCGTGCTGACCGCGACGCTCACCTTCGGTGCCGCGTCGGTCGGGATCGCGTTCCTGCCACCACTGCCGGTGATCCTGGTGCTGTGCGGGCTGACGGGCTTGGTTTACGGGCCGATCCAGCCGATCTACAACTACATGATGCAGACCCGGGCCCCGCAACACCTGCGCGGTCGAGTGGTCGGCGTGATGACGGGACTGACGCTCGCCGCGGGCCCGTTGGGGTTGCTAGTGGCCGGGCCGCTCGCCGACACCGCGGGGCTGCGGGTGACATTCCTGACGCTGGCGGCGCCGATCATCGCGATCGGCCTGATCGCGTGCGCGCTGCCGTCGCTGCGCGAACTCGATCGCGCGCCAGAGTTTGCTGAAGATTCCGCGCCGTAAAATTCGGCCGATGAGCACCGCAGTCAATGCAGACACACTGGCCGACCTGATCGCCGACCTGCCGGACGGGATGGTTGTGACCGACCCGACCATCACCGACGGCTACCGACACGACCGCGCCTTCGACCCATCGGCCGGCACACCACTGGCCGTGGTTCGGGTGCGCTGCACCGAGGATGTGCAGACGGTGCTGCGCTGGGCCACCGCACACCGGGTGCCCGTCGTCCCGCGCGGAGCCGGCACGGGCCTGTCGGGCGGGGCAACCGCGCTGGCCAACGGGATCGTGTTGTCGACGGAGAAGATGCGCGACATCACCGTCGACCCGGTCACCCGGACCGCGGTCTGCCAGCCGGGCCTGCTCAACGCCGAAGTGAAGAAGGCCGTCGCCAAATACGGCCTGTGGTATCCGCCGGACCCGTCGTCGTACGAAATCTGCAGCATCGGCGGCAACATCGCCACCAACGCCGGGGGCCTGTGTTGTGTCAAGTACGGCGTCACCACCGATTACGTGCTGGGTATGCAGGTGGTGCTGGCCGACGGCACCGCCGTCCGGCTGGGCGGTCCGCGGCTCAAGGATGTGGCGGGGCTTTCGCTGACCAAGCTGTTCGTCGGCAGCGAGGGCACGCTGGGCGTCGTCACGGAAGTGACGCTGCGGCTGCTGCCCGCGCAAAACACGTCGAGCGTCGTGGTGGCGAGCTTCGCCTCGGTCGAGGCGGCGGTCGACGCGGTGCTCGGGGTCTCGTCGCGGCTGCGGCCCGCGATGCTGGAGTTCATGGACTCGGCGGCGATCAATGCCGTCGAGGACATCCTGCGCATGGACCTCGATCGCGGGGCTGCGGCGATGCTGGTCGCCGGCTCCGACGAGCGCGGCCGGGCCAGCGGTGAGGACGCCGAACTGATCGCCTCGATATTCGCCGAAAACAATGCAACGGACGTTTTCACCACCGACGACCCGGTCGAGGGCGAGGCGTTCGTCGCCGCGCGCCGGTTCTGCATCCCCGCCGTCGAGGCCAAGGGATCGCTGTTACTCGAAGACGTCGGGGTGCCGTTGCCGGCGCTGGGCAACCTGGTGACCGGGATTGCCCGCATCGCCGGGGAACACGACCTGATGATCTCGGTGATAGCGCACGCCGGCGACGGCAACACTCACCCGCTGATCGTGTACGACGCCGCCGACCCCGCGATGACAGCACGGGCTCAGGTCGCGTTCGGCGAAATCATGGACCTGGCCATTGGATTGGGCGGCACGATCACCGGTGAGCACGGGGTGGGCCGGCTCAAGCGGCCCTGGCTGGACGGCTATCTCGGGCCCGAGGTGACGGCGCTGAATCAGCGCATCAAGCAGGCCTTGGACCCGCTGGGCATTCTCAACCCCGGCGCTGCGATCTAGTTCTACCTCTGCTCGAGCGCCCGAGTGGGTCTTGTCGCTAGTCGGCAAGGCTCATCTCCTCGGCGATCCACCGCACCGCGGTGACCTCGGGGGCCTTGATGACGTCAGCGAGCGCGGCTTCGATACGGTGATCGTCGCGTTCGTCGGCAATCACGGTCGCGGCGATGCGGACACCTTGATCGTCGGGCAGGTCGATTGCGGTGATCGATTGCACGGTGAGGTTGGGTCGCGAGATGGCGTCAAACACCAAGCTGCGGATGTGCGCTTCGGCGCGCGTCGCACAACGAACCTCGAATCGATATTCGGCAGAGGACTTTTCAGTTCCCGAGCCATGATGCTGGTCCAGAAGGCGCCCGATCGGTCGCAGGACGATATTGGCGGCGATCACCGCACCTGCGCCGATCACCGCAGGGATTAACAGCCCCCCGCCGGCCAGCGCTCCCACCGCAGCGGCGGCCCACAAGGTGGCGGCGGTGTTCAGTCCCGAGATGGTGGCACCTTGTTTCATGATGACGCCAGCGCCGAGAAAGCCGATACCGGAAGCGACTTGGGCTGCGACGCGGGTGGGATCGGCGTTGACACCGGTAAACGCGTAGGCACCCATCACGACGAACAGCGTGGCGCCAAGACTGACCAGCGCTGCGGTGCGCAAACCGGCGTTGCGCGATCGCCACTGCCGTTCCAGCCCGATGGCCGCGCCCAGGCCAAGTCCTGCGGCGATCCGCACGGCGATGTCGATTGTGTCGATCATGTTGCACTCCTGGCTAGGCCGCAGTCTGGCCGACGACGTTGTTGAGTTGGACCAGGCTGTAGATGCCCACCGGGATACCCAGCGTTGCGCCACCGACGACGGCGCCGATGGCACTTGCCGATGCGGCGCCGACGACGCAGCCACCGGCTGCGCCCACACCCAGGCCGACCAGGCCGCCCAGCATCGCACCTACACCGACCGCGAATTCGAATCGGGTTGCGGCGATGGATAGTTCGGTCTGTAAGTCGGTCCGCGGGCAGGCAGCCGGTACAACCGTTAGTGGGGTTTGGCCGGCCAGGTAGCGCAGCGTGGTGGGCAGCGTCAATACGTTGGTCATGAGGGAACTCCTTTGCAGCACAGACGGATCCGGCTGCACCCCCCACTCAGCGGTACGTGAGGTGGCCGGATGGGCCTATCCGAGGACTGGGATACGGACCACTGTCACTTCCCATTTGGGCCCTCACCTCCTTCTAGCCACGCGGCATTCACCACGCCCGCAGGGTCGTACCTACTAGCACAGGTGAGAGAGCACACATCTCAGAGATGGTCTCCGCACCCCTCTCGTCAGAGCTTTGGCACTGCACGGCGTATCAGACTCGCTGAAGCCACTTGGGCTCAACCCTTAAGCCGGGAAGAGCTGTCCTGACCCGGGGCGTCTTTCGACGTTCGGGGTCAGTGGCCTGTATCCGTGCGGACGCCTCACCTATCGAGGTGCTGCGTGAACAAGCCTGGCACACATCAGCTCATCGGGTCAACCCGTGGCCGCTGCTGCGAAGCTGCATGCCGCGACATCGGAATCCGTTCAGTTCCCCCGTATTCCCGAAGGGGGGGGTGGTGTCCAGCCCGGCCCCCGGGCGTGCTCTGAGCGCAGGCCTCGCCGAGCGCACACCTGGCGGCATTCGAAGGTCCAGTCCCCTGCCGAGAACGGCGAGGGTTTGAGCCGGCCTCGGCGGCGGGTGCAATTTCGTCGGTGTCTAGTGAAGCCGTCGAGAACGTAGCTCAGATATCGAGTTGGTGTGAAGAAAGCGTAGAGATCTGCCAGTCGGCTTGACCGGGGCGAGCCCAGCATTGAGAATTGCGGTAGCACCTCGCTAGGTGAGGCGTCTGTACGGATATAGGCCACTGACCCCGAACGTCGAAAGACGCCCCGGGTCAGGACAGCTCTTCCCGGCTTAAGGGTTGAGCCCAAGTGGCTTCTGCGGCTGGGCTTTTCGGTCGCGAATACGACGTGCAGTGCCGAAGCTCTGACGAGAGGGGTGCGTGCTCAGCCGGTCGGGCTGGGCGCAATGCCTCGTGTGCTGTGAAGCGACGCCCGCGTGCGTCCCGGTTGCGAGGAGGTGGGGAACCACCATTGGATACGAGTAATAAACCGCCGTCTGCGGATTCGGTACTCTCCCCACTTCGCCGCGGGCCTATTTCGTCGTTCGGATCCTGAACGCCGTTCTCCATCAACCTGTTACGGTTGCGCTCCGTTGGAGTGCTAAACGGCGCAGATGGTTCTCTGGGGCCCCCGGCGCACCCTCGCCTCGGCAACCCTGGATCGTCCAGGCAGCCGACCACTGACCCGACGACCACGCCCGCGGAAAGGATCCACTGATGCATAGCGCCGCGCAGCAAACAGCGTTGTCGCTTGAAGCCGACAGTTACTGGCGCCGAACGGATTCCCGGAGATGACGGTGCCTATGCTCGGCCCATTGACGATGTCAGGTTTCGAGCACAAATGGTGGTTCTCGTTTGTGTTCGTCGTCGTCGGGTTGATCGGCCTGTACGTCCTGGCCCTAATCAGCCGACGACGTCGACTGATGCGATTTGCCAATATGGACATACTGGAGCGCGTGGCGCCCACGCGCTCGCGGCGATGGCGACACCTGCCGGCGATCCTGCTCGTGGTTGCCCTGTTGGCGTCGACGGTGGGGTTGGCCGGCCCGACCCATGCGGTGCAGATTCCGCGCAAGCGCGGTCGTCATGTTATTGATCCAGGTGTCGCCGGCGATGACCGCCACCGACATGGCACCGAGCAGGCTGGCCGTCGCCCAGCAAGTCGGTAAACAATTCACCGAACAGCTCTCTCCCGGAATCAATCTGGGGCTGATCGCCTTCTCGGGTAGTCCAGCGGTGTTGGTATCCCCGACAACCGACCACCGGGCCACCACGACTGCGATCGACAAGCTGCAAGTCTCTTATCGCACCGCTGTCGGCGACGCTATCTTCGCCGCACTGCAATCGATCGCCACTGTGGGCGCCGTGCTCGGCGGAGGTTCTGGGGCACCACCGGCACGGATCGTGCTGGAGTCGACCGGCCGGGAGAACCACCCGCCCGACCCTGATAATCCCCGAGGCGAATTCACCGCCGCGCGCGCCGCCCGCGATCAAGGTGTGCCGATCTCCACCATCGCTTTTGGAACCTCCGACGGAACAATCGAGTTGGACGGTGCGCACGTGTCGGTGCCAGTCGAAGACGACGCCCTCAAACGCGTCGCCGAATTATCGGGCGGACACGCATTCCATGTCGACAACACTGCCGAACTCAAGACCGTCTACGCCAGCATTCAGCGGCAGATCGGCTACGAGACCATCCGAGGAGACAACAGCACGAGTTGGTTTCGGCTGGGGGTGCTGCTCCTCGTTTGCGCCGCACTGGCCGGTCTCCTCATTAACCGGACGCTGCCGAATTGATATGCACAGCGCGGATAATCACTACCGATTCAGAAGCGAAGGGTGGTCGGCTTCTCGACCCCGATGTGGCGAGTGTGCATCCTGGACGGAATACGACGTAGGCCTTAGGCGTATCGCGCCTGCCCGTTGGGCCGGCGCCGCAGCAGCAATGCCGGACGGAAGGGCGCAATGGGTGTCGCGGTACGCCGACTTGCCACTACTTATGAAGCTTGCGCCGTTTGCGGAATGACACCGCCGCGATCTCTGTGCCCGACGTCCTTTATCCGGTCGGGCGGACGGCGATCACGGTGCGGCCGGCCAAATCGACGGTGAATTGCGCACATCCCAGATCGTCAGCCATAATCGGACCGCCTAACGCCCCGTGGACCTGGTAGCACCCTCCGGGCCGCAGTCGATCAACACGCAGCCCGACACGCTGACTATTTCGGCCGGGATGAACGACCACATCGAGCCCGTGGCCATCCGATACAGCCTTCGCCACAAGGACTTCCGGATGAGGGACGTCGACAAGCCGAGGCCCGGTCGCCCACTGCACGGGACGCGGCTTAGTCAGCATGTCATTGAAAGCACCGGAATGACCCATCCCGCCGAAGGCCAGCATCCCTTTGGCGTGCACAGAGGCATCCTCGAAACGAGCGACTCCCGGGTTGGCGGGGTCCTCGGTGAATCGCAACTGTTCGGTCGCCTCCTCCCAAATCTCCGCGTGCCACCGATTGTCGCCAACGGCATAGGCCAGATGCATTGCAGACGCCAGTGTTTCAGCGTTGGTCTTAGCGCCCGATGCCCAGTCAGGCATTTCTTGGCCAGCTGACGCCGGCTGGCGGTAAAGCCCGGTCTGCAACCATTCTCGCTTGAGGACTTGCCAAGCACGCCATGCCAGATCGGGCTGCAGCGGTGCGATAAACGCTGCGACACCAGCCGTGGAACCCGGCCCTGACATGACCCTGCGTACCGACAAGCCGATACCCGAGATCATGAAGGCTGCTAGATCATTAGCCCCCAAGGTGTATTCGGCGGCTAGCACCTCGTCGACCCTGCGTGCGATGTCAGTCCCGAAGCTTGTCCCGTTCACGGTATCCATGATCGCGATCCCAGCCACCGTCACCGTATTGCAGTAAGGAAAGACATACCCGCGCCGCCGCCCTGGGCCGAGAACCGGTTCGCACGGCCACAAGAACAGATCCTGATCGAAGTTGCGGATTGTTATCGCGTTGATCTTTTGATGGTCGAACGCGAAGCGTTGACGCTGCGACCACTCGAAGACCAGCGACTCTGCATCGTCGAATCGCCTGTCACCAGTGGCCTTTCGGTACATAGCGAGCTGGAGGTTCAAGTAACCGGAGAACATGATGTTCTGCGGTACGTCAATTGGATCGGCACGCCTCTTCACGAAATCCCAGTTACCCAGCAGATTCTGCCGATACCAATAGCCCCAGACCGCCTTGTGCTGCGCTCGATCGAACAGCGCCAGCTGCGCGTCGGTGAGCACACGGTATAAGCCGGAGCGTGCGCATAATTGAACATCGCAAGCGCCCAGCCGAGCGCGTTCACCTGATAGCGGTATTGCTGTAGTGGACCTTGGGCTTCGTCGTCGAAGCTTGCCCACTCGTCGGCCTGCTGATGGCGACGCCGAGAAGATAACGCAACAGCTGCAAGTGTTGGACGTTTGCTTCAGTAACCCGAGCTGTTGCTGAAGAGCATTGCAGGTCAACAGGATTCGTCTTAGCAGGCTCAGCACCGCGCTGTTGATCGAGATATTCCAACCGTCGGGTCCCTACCCGCAGTGCCGAGCGACGCGCGAGCCGAGCACGCGTATACAGCACAGCCGTCATGCCCACCGCCATGACCAAGGCCGCCCACGGTATCCAGGTCAGCGGTCCAGCACAACCTCCGTGACCGGCAGTCAGGAGGGCACCAGCGATCGCTGATGTCACGATGATCGCGACCAGGGTAACGCTGTCCGCCCGGGCGATCAGGCGAATCCCGACTGCCCAGCCGCAGGCAACCAGCACGCCGAGGAATCCTGCGCAGTGGCCAGCCACTACGACCACGTACGGCGCGCTCACGCAGCCCACCACCAGCAGGGCCGACACCACGACGAGGACCAAGCCCGCCGCCCTGTGCCGCTTGACCATCCACGCCACCGCGGCCACCTCAACAGCGATGAGAATCGCGTGACCGATCACCATGCCCACGCCAACGGGGTGGTGTGCTGGCGGCACTGCATAAAGTAGGCCCGAACCGGGCACGATAAGTCCGGCGCCGAATGCCCGCCACGGGCCGCTCATCCCCAGCACGGCCGGTACCGAGGCCGCCAGAACCCAAAAGGTGAGCAAGCCCGCAAGCGCCCTGCGCTGCCACCGTCTGGCGAGCTCGCTCGGGGAGTTCACCAACCGCTCGGGAACGGGCGCCGTTTCGGCCATCCCCGCGGACTGTCGCATCACCGGACGCCAACGGCGCCGGCGAACTGATCGAACACGAGTTGGCGCGACGTCGTCGGTTCGGTTAATTCGGCGCGGATGGGCGGCCTGCGTTTAGGTCGAAGAGCCGCATAGAGCCGCGCCCCGTGCGGACCGAACAGAGCTAGCCCTCCCAGAACGAAGCAACAAAGCATGATCGTCGGCCCGCTTCCTCGACAGTCGCGTCATCAGTGCCGCCAGGGCTCACCCGCAAGGTCTGCGCAACGGCGGCTTTGTCGGTTGCCTGACAGTCATGGAGTGACTGGAGTTTCCCCTTGCAAGCCCAGCCTCTCCGGAAGCCCGTTCGTCCGCAATGACGCATCTATGTCAAATACGGACATTGTCGCGCGATGATCGTCGACGCCCACGCGGGACGGCAGACGTTGCGACACATCCGTGGGATGTCTGTATCTGACAATACTTGGTCATTGCAGACTTCGGCGGGACCGTTGAGGCTGGAACCATGCACACCAAGCCCACCCATCTGGTGGCGGTCACAGTCTTTCCGGGGATTGACGCCGTCGACGTCGCCGGCCCTGCGGAAGTCTTCGCGATGGCCAACATCGCCCTGCCCGACACCGCGGCCCGCTACGAGGTTCGTGTGGTGGCCGCGCACCGCGACGACGTGCGGGCGTCATCTGGCCTACGACTTGGGGTCGACCAAACATTTGCCGAGTTGCAAGAACGGCCCGACACCATCCTGGTTACCGGACGCGTCGATGTCGGCGGTGACAAAACCCCCGCTGCGGTACTCGACGACGAGGTATGCGATTGGCTCCGCGAACACGGCCCGCAAGCCGGTCGTGTGGCAGCTGTGTGCGCCGGGGCCCACATCGCGGCGGCGGCTGGCCTTCTCGATGGGCACCGCGCGACCACCCATTGGGGCACCGCGGACCAATTGGCCACTGACCACCCGTTGATCGAGGTTGATCCCGACCCGATCTTCATTCGCTCGGGCCGAATCTGGACCAGCGCGGGGATTACGGCATCGATGGATCTAGCCCCCGCCCTGGTGGGCGACGACCACGGTGACGACATCGCATTGCGTGTCGCGCAACTGATGGTGATGTTCGTGCAACGACCCGGCGGGCAAAGCCAATTCAGTGCTGCACTGTCAGTGCCTGCGAGTAGCCGCTCGGACATCTCCGAGCTGCGTCGATGGATCGCGGCCCATCTCACCGACGACCTGTCGGTTGCCGCACTGGCACGCCGCCTCGCAGTCACCCCACGCCATCTGGCGCGACTCTTTCACGCCGAGGTCGGCCTGACTCCTGGTGAGTTCGTCGAGCGGCTGCGGGTGGAGTACGCCCGTCGACTCCTCGAGCGCACCGAACTGACATCGGAGCGCGTCGCTGCCGAAAGCGGCTTGGGATCAGTCGAAACCCTGCACCGAGTGTTTCGAGCTCGGCTGGGCACTACGCCCCGTGAGTACCGCCACCGGTTCGCTGCATCCCCTCGCTAGCCCCACTCAGTCCCGCGCCGCGGGCATCGGCCATCACCCCGAACGAAAGGCATTGCTGTGCAACAAATATTCGTCGAGATGTACAACTACAAGCAGTCGTGGATCGATCTGCCGCCTGCGCAGCGGGAAGCGTTTGCCGGCACTCTCGCCGGGGCTCTGGGTGCGCTGCAAGCCCAAGGTGTGGAGATTGTGGCCTACGCAGTCAACGACCCCGCCACCGACCACCGCGCGCCCTACGACTTCTTCTGTGTCTACCGCGTGCCGGAGGTAGGACTGCAGCGCAACTTCGAGGCGGGTATCGCGGCCTCGGGCTGGTACGACTACTTCGAACAAGTCAACCTCAGCGGCGCGGCACTAAGCCCCGGCGGAGCATTGATGAAGAATGTGCTTCTCCAGTCCGCGCTGCCTCAAGGTAAGCCCATCTCGGCCACCGCGCAGTACTCCAAAAAGTCGACCGCCGTTGACGGCCACACGATGACCTATGTGGAGGTCGGCGCTGGCGACCCCGTGGTGTTCATTCCCGGCGACGTCATGTCTTCTTTCCTGTGGCACAACGTCCTTCCCCACGTCGCTGAGACCCATCGTGCAATCGCCGTCGACCTGATCGGCGCTGGCGATTCTGACAAATTGCCCTCCGTCGGTCCGGGCACCTACAGCTTTGAGGCCCACGCCCACTACCTCGACCGCCTGCTCGACACATTGGATCTCGGCGACAACGTCGTTCTCGTAGGCCACGATTGGGGATCCAACCTCGCATTCGACTGGGCGATGTCGCATGCGAGCCGCGTGCGGGGCATAGCGTTCGCCGAGGCATTGCTGCCTCCGTTTGAATGGGAGGACTGGCCAATGATGGTCCGCGACACCTTCAAACACATCCGCACCGAGCAGGGCGGTCGAAACGTGTTGGAGGACAACTACTTCGTCAACTTCGCCCAAGGCCAGATGATGCGCATCATGGATCCTGAAGAATGGGCCGAGGTCGTGCGTCCCTATGCCGATGCGGGTGAAGGCCGCCGTCCCACCCTGGACTGGCCGCGTTCTGTGCCGTTTGGTGATGACAACACCCCGCTACGGGCCAAGCTCGAGCGCCAAGACGCGTGGCTGGCCGAGACTCCGATCCCCAAGCTGCACATTGCCGGGCGGCCGGGCGGTATTGCCCGGGTCGGGGGTCGGCGCCGGGTCGCCGTTGCCCAATACCCGAACCTCGCTGTCGCTGAGGTCGACGGCATGCACTGGACCCCGTTCGATGATCCCCACGGCATGGGCGAGGGGTTGGCCTCGTGGTTGGGGACCATCAAACGCCGATAGCGTGCTCGCGGCCCCCGACCACACCGGTCGGGGGTCATACGGGTTCTAAGACATAGCGCGCCAACACTACTCGACGAGGAGATTGACTCAACGTGCGCACTACTCCCGATGTCCAGGTGAGCGTGGATTCCGACTTCACGATGACCATCGCTGGAACACGCACTCGAAAAGCAGCTTCAACGCCCGTTCTCAACCCGGCGACACGATCGGTTCTCACCCACGTGCCCAGCGCGGATCCGACGGATGTTGACCGAACAGTTGAAGCCGCGCGACACGCCTTTCCAGGGTGGGCGGCACGGCCGCATACAGAACGCCAAACCGCGCTGGCTGCGATCGCTGACCGACTCGAATGCCACGCCGAAGAGTTCATGGCACTGCTGACAAGTGAGCAGGGCAAGCCACGGGCGATGGCGCAGTGGGAGATTGACGGCTCCATCACCTGGTTTCGGGAAGTAGCACAACAATCGCTACCGGACGAAATCATCGAAGACACCACCGACCGGCTCGTCGTAAGCCGGCACACACCACTTGGAGTGGTAGCAGCGATCGTCCCATGGAACTTCCCTGTACTACTTGCGGTATGGAAGATCGCGCCGGCACTCAATGCGGGCAACACCGTCATCGTCAAGCCGAGCGCGTTCATCCCGTTGTGCGACCTGAAACTGGTCGAGCTCGTTCAAGACATTCTTCCCCCGGGAGTTCTGAGCGCGCTGAGTGGTAACGACGAGCTGGGCCGGTGGCTGACTGAGCACCCCGACATCGCCAAAGTCGCGTTCACCGGCAGCACCGAAACCGGCAAGCATGTAATGCGATCGGCGGCAGGAACCCTCAAGCGAATCACTTTGGAGCTGGGCGGCAACGATCCGGCGATCGTCCTCGATGATGTCGATCTAATAACGTTGGCGCCCAATCTATTCTGGGCGGCCTTTCAGAACAACGGCCAGTTTTGCAACGCCGCCAAGCGGCTGTACGTGCACGACCGGGTCTACGACCGGGTGCGTGACGCCCTGACCGAATACGCACGAACGATCGTCGTTGGCAACGGCGCCGACCCCACCACCGACCTCGGTCCTGTCCAAAATGAGCTGCAATATCGCAAGGTTGCGGAGTACTTTGACGATTGCAGCGCGCACGGCTACGACTTCGCGCTTGGGGGCACCATCGATCGCGATGCGCCTGGCTGGTTCGTCCCCATCACCCTCGTCGACAACCCCCCGGAGAACTCTCGTCTGGTGGCCGAGGAACCGTTTGGTCCAATTGTTCCCTTGCTGCGCTGGTCCGATGACGATGACGTCATTGCCCGCGCCAACGACACACCGTGGGGATTAGGGGCGTCGGTCTGGGGCACCGATGTACAGCGACTTCAGAACATCGCGCGCCGCCTCGAGGCCGGCACCGTGTGGATCAACGAAGTTCATCAATATTCCCCGCACCAAGTCTTCGCCGGTCACAAACAATCCGGAATCGGCGCCGAGAACTCGCTGCACGGGCTTGCCGAATACACCAACCACCAAACCATCACCCTCAAGAAAACGGCGGGACTCACCGGATGAAAACCACAGCGGCAGTGCTGCGTTCAGCATCCTCGCCACTGCGTTTGGAAGAGCTCGACATCGGACCTCTACGTCCCGATGAGCTGGTTGTACGCAAGGTCAGCTCGGGCATCTGTCACACCGATCTGGGCGTAATCGCCTCGGCCGCAGCGGATGAACCCCCAATCGTCCTCGGACACGAGGGAGCTGGCATCGTGACGCAGGTGGGCAGCGCAGTGACCACGATCGCCCCAGGAGATCACGTGGTGCTGTCCTACAATTTCTGCGGTCGCTGCGACAATTGCACCGCCGGGCTGCCCATGCATTGCCGCCATTTCATGGGCCTGAACTTCACCGGAGCCCGCGGCGACGGAACGACGCCCCTGAACGACGACGCCGGCCCAGTACTTGGCGCATTCTTCGGGCAATCGTCGTGGTCTACCTTCGCGGTGGCGACCCAACGCTGCTGTGTGAAGGTAGGTCCCGAGCTCCCACTGGCTCTGCTGGGCCCGCTGGGTTGCGGGATCCAAACGGGCGCCGGTGCGGTCTTGAACACGCTTAAGCCCGCCCCCGGCTCGTCAATTGCGGTATTTGGTGTCGGCTCGGTCGGACTTGCCGCCGTGCTCGCTGCCGTCGCCGCCGGTTGCTCACCGATCATCGTGGTCGACATCGACGACTCGGCACTGTCGAAGGCCCGCCAACTCGGAGCAACCCACATCGTCAACTCATCATCGAGCGACCCCGTCGGCCTCATACGTGACCTGACTGGTGGTCGAGGCGTCCAGTACACCGTCGACTGCATCGCCCTCCCGGTCGTTGCACGCGCGGCAATCGAATCGCTACAGGCACCGGGGACCTGCGCGAGCGTCGGATTTCAGGGCCCATCCAACAACATCACCGTCAACCAAGGTCATCTGTTGTTCGGGCGCACGGTAATCGGGGTGATCGAGGGCGACGCCGTCGCAGCCATGCTCATTCCACGGCTGCTAAAGATGTACCGGGAAGGCCGCTTCCCCTTCGATCGGATTATCGACACGTTCGCCTTCGCCGACATCAACGAGGCAATCGCCGCGGTGCGTCGGGGCGCCACGACCAAGGCGGTATTGACCTACTCGCCCAACGACGGCAGCGATGCCTGAGGCCGTGGTCGGCGCTTCACCTTCGATCGGCCCCGGCGAGATATTTCCCTGCGCCGCAAGCCGAGACGCCGACGGCTTGGCCCTGATCACTGACACGGTGCGGCTGACCTACGGCGACTTAGAGCGCTTGTCACGGAATTTCGCGGTGGCACTGCAGCGTCGCGGCATCGCCACCGGTGACGTTGTTTCGTTGTTCGGCCAGAACGCATGGCAATGGATGGTGGCCTATCACGGGGCCCTGCGCGCCGGCGCAGTCGTCAACCCGATCAACGTCATGCTCACTGCTCCAGAGCTTGCCCATGTGCTCGGCGACTGCCGTTCGCGCGCGCTCATCATCGGTGCCGAACGCAGCGCGACCGCCTACGCCGCGCTGGCGACGACACCGGACGTCGCGCTCGTTGCGGAATACGGCGGCGCCCAGGACGAAGCGACGGAGTTCGACGAGCTGCTCGCCGATGGCGCGAGACACCCTATGACGATGGTGGATGCGCGGCCAAATGACCTGTGCGCCATCGTCTATACGTCCGGGACCACGGGTCATCCCAAAGGGGCGATGCAATCGCATCAGGCCGTACTCTTGAACTGTGCGCTGACCGCGACGATGCACACCCGCTCGCGGTCAGACATCGTCGTGACCGCATTGCCCGTAGCGCATGTGTACGGCAACGTGGCAATCAACAGCACCTTTCTGGCCGGCGGCACGGTCGTACTGATGGAGCGATTCGATGCCGACAGGACGCTCTATCTGATCGCCGCCGAGCGCGCCACGATGTTCGAAGGCGTTCCTACGATGTACTCGAAACTGCTGGCCGCGGAATCGCTCGATACCGCGGATCTGCGCTCGTTGCGAATGTGCACCGTTGGCGGACAGGCATTCTCAGCAAAGCAGGCAGAGGACTGGCGCCGTCGCAGCGCTGTGCCTCTCATAGAGCTCTGGGGGATGACCGAACTCGCCGGACTGGGCGCCACGCACAGTCCGCTGTGCCCCTCCATCCCCGGATCTATCGGTGTATCGCTGCCCGGGATCGACGTTCGCATCGCCGCACTCGACGGCTCGTGCACCGAAGTGCCACCCGGCCAACTCGGAGAACTCCAGGTGCGTGGGCCCATCGTGATGAGCGGATACCACGGGAACCCCGAGACGACGCGCGAGGCACTCGACACTGACGGCTGGCTCGGCACAGGCGACATCGGCTATCGGGACGCAGCCGGACGCCTGTTCGTTGTAGACCGAATCAAACACATGATCATCACGTCGGGTTACAACGTGTATCCGGCCGAAATCGAACGCGTCATCTCCGCCCACCCCGACGTCGCCCTCGTAGGAGTCGCCGGTCGACCCGATGCGATACGAGGGGAAATCGCCGTCGCTTATGTAGTGGCCCGGACTCGTAGACAACCCACCGCTGAATCCATCATGGAGTTCTGCCGTGACCGTCTTGCCGCCTGCAAGCGGCCCCGTGCCGTCGAATTCGTCACCGACCTACCGATGACATCCTCGGGCAAAATAATGCGCCGCCGATTAACCCAGGCGAGACCGGCCACCCACCAAATTCGAGGCGATCGCAAGACTGCTGGGGAACAAGCTGTTTAACTGGGCTGATGCCCACGCTTCGGCATTCGGCCCATGCTTGGCTGGCCCTACCAAGCTCAGGTTTCCGGAACTACCTCCACATACTGATCAGCTGAATCACCGGTGTAGTTGACATCTGATCGTAACTGTCGTACTAATGAGACATGACTGTGGTTATGTCTCACAACGCACCGGTCATCTTCGAGCTCGCCAATGCCGACACCTGGCCGAATCCATGGCCGATGTACCGCGCGCTGCGCGACCACGATCCGGTGCACCACGTCGTTCCCGCGAAACACCCGACCAGGATTACTACGTGCTGTCCCGGCACGCCGATGTGTGGTCGGCGGCGCGCGACCACGAGACGTTCTCCTCCGCGCAGGGCCTCACGGTCAACTATGGCGACCTGGAAATGATTGGACTGCAAGATAACCCGCCGTTCGTCATGCAAGATCCGCCCGTGCACACCGAGTTTCGCAAGCTGGTGTCGCGCGGGTTCACACCCCGGCAGGTCGAGGCCGTGGAACCGAAGGTTCGCCAGTTCGTCGTCGAGCGCATCAAGGCGTTGCGCGCCCGCGGCGGTGGCGACATCGTCGCGGAGCTGTTCAAGCCGCTGCCGTCGATGGTCGTCGCGCATTACCTCGGTGTGCCCGAGGAGGATTGGGCCTAGTTCGATGGCTGGACCCAGGCGATCGTCGCGGCCAACACCGCCGACGGTGGCGTCGCGGGCGCGCTGGAAACCGTCGGCGACGCGGTCGGATCGATGATGGCCTACTTCACCCGGCTGATCGAGCGTCGCCGGACCGAGCCGGAGGACGACACCATCTCCCACCTGGTCGCTGCGGGAGTCGGCGCCGACGGCGACATCTCCGGAACCCTGCCGATCCTGGCGTTCACCTTCACGATGGTCACCGGCGGCAACGACACCGTGACCGGCATGCTCGGCGGTTCGATGCCGCTGCTACACCAACGGCCCGACCAACGAGAGTTGTTGGTGCACAAACCACAAATGATCGGTGACGCGGTCGAGGAGCTGCTGCGGCTGACCTCGCCGGCCCAAGGTTTGGCGCGCACCGTTACCCGCGACGTGACGATCGTCGACACCACGATCCCGGCCGGTCGTCGCGTGCTGCTGCTGTACGGATCGGCCAACCGCGACGAACGTCAATACGGGCCGGACGCCGGCGAACTCGACGTGACCCGCTGCCCCGCGCAACATCCTGACCTTCAGCCACGGCGCGCACCATTGCCTGGGTGCGGCGGCGGCCAGGATGCAATCCCGGGTCGCGCTGACCGAACTGCTGTCCCGCTGCCCGGATTTCGACGTCGACGAGAATTCGGTCGTCTGGGCGGGCGGCAGCTACGTGCGACGTCCGGTGTCGGTGCCGATCACCGTGAGGTCCTGATGGCCGGTACCGACTGGCTTGCCTCGAGCCGCAGCGAAGCCGCGGTAGATCGCATCCTCGACGCTGCCGAGCAGCTCTACACCGCGCGTGATTCCGACTCGATCGGCATGAACGAAATCGCCAGGGCCGCAGGCTGTTCCCGTGCGACGCTGTACCGGTACTTCGAGAATCGGGAGGCGCTGCGAACCGCGTACATCCACCGCGAGACGCACCGCCTGGGCCGCGACATCATCGCGCGCACCGGCGGAATCGAAGACCCTCGCGAAAAGCTGATCGTCAGCATCCTCGTCACGCTGCAGATGGTGCGCGAGAGCCCGGCACTGGCGTCGTGGTTCGCCACCACGCGCCCGCCGGTCGGTGGTGAGTTGGCCGGCCAGTCCGACGTGATCGCGGCCTTGGCAGCGGCGTTCCTGCATTCGCTGGGACCCGACGATCCCGCCGCCATCGAACGCCGCGCCCGCTGGGCGGTCCGGGTGATCGTCTCGTTGCTGACCTACCCGGGCCGCGACGAAAGCGAAGAGCGGGCGATGATCGAGGAATTTGTCGTCCCGATCATCGCCCCGGCAAGCGCCCGCCGCTAGCTGGCAGCCATTCCCTCCCTGTGGCTAGGCCACCCAATAGGCTTGCGCCTTAATGGATTTGCGTGGGATACCGAAGTCCTCCCGTAATGCCTTGGCGATCGAGCGGGTGGTGCGGTTGTCGCAGGCCACCCAGCCGAAGTGGTCGCCGGCGTCGAAAGCCGCCTACCGCACCACCTCCAGCAATCCCTGACCGGCGTTCTTGCGATCCACCCAGGTGACGTCGGGGCCGACCACTACCGGCAGGTCCTTGTCGTCCTCGTAGCCGGCCTCCAAGAACACCTGCGCCGGGGCGTCGCCGATCGAGGCCAGCAGCGAGTTGATGGCCGGTAGCGAGGCGCTATCGCCGACGATGACGTACCCGGCCGGCGCCGGCTCGGGAATGGCGAACCGGCTGCCCAGCACCGTCGCCTCGATGGTGTCGCCGGGTTGCGCCGCGCGCGCCCACTGCGAGGCGATGCCGTCGTGCAACGCGAACTCGACGCTCACCGTGTCGGCGTCCGGGTCGGGGTCGACCAGCGTGTAGCCGCGCTGGTGCGTCTTGTCGCCGTCGACGAACCACACCCGGATCCACATCGTCGGATGCACCGCGTGGGCGGCGAGCATGCCGCCGGCGTCGAAGTTGAGCTGCAGGTAGTGCGGGCCGATCTCGCGCCGGCCGGTGACCGTGAGCCGGTAGTCCCCGGCACCCATCAGCTTGAGCACCGTGCCCGCCCAGCCCCGCGATGCCTTCTGTTCGCTCATCGGCGTCTCCCAACCTCGAAGTTAGGTTAGGGTAACCTGCATAAAGTCGATTGTCACTCAGCTCGGAACGCGGGTGAATCGGTGCAGCAGCCAAGCCAGCGGGATCGTCACCACCAGCGTCGCGACGAACAGATACAACATCGGCCCGGTGTAGACGTGGGCCCGCACGATGTAGACCATCGTGTATTCCATCGTCACCAGGTGGATCAGGAAGATCTGGTAGGAGATCTCGCCGAGCCAGACCATCGGGCGGCTAGCCAGCAGCTGTGAATACCAACCGTGGCCGTCCAGGGCCAGCGGGGCCACCGCCAGGGTGGCGATCACGGTGTAGAAGACCGTCTTGACCACCGCCTCGGAAATCGCCGCCGGCGAGGTCGTGGGTGCGCCGCCGATCGGGGTGGCGACGATGAAGTAGCAGATCACCGCCAGCGGTATGGCCGCGAAGGCGTAGCAACGCACGCCCATCGCCTGCAGCACGGCCAGCAGCATGCCACCCAGAAACCAGGCCAGGTAGGTCGGCAGCCACAGCCGGGCGCCGTCGGGGAACCAGTGATCGATACGCACCAGGACCACCCAGGCCGGGCTGATCAAGGACAGCGCCAGCAGCGTGCCCACCAGCAATCTCGGCCGCCAATGCCGGCGGCAGATGACCACCAGCAGCAGGTACGCCAAAAACGGCAGCAGCACGTAGAAGGACGCCTCGACCGCCAGGCTCCACATCTGCGTGAGGCCCTGGTGCAGATACTTGCCGAGGTAGCCGTCGGTGTAGATCTGCGTCAATGTGAGATTGCGGATCAATCCGTGCCAGGAATGCCCGGGGTTCGGTCCCGCATCGCGGAAGTGATACAGCACATAGGCGAACAGCACGGTGATCACGTAGGCCGGCATGATGCGCCGAACCCGATGTCGCGCATAGCGACTCACCGACGGTGCCGACCCTCCACTGACAGCGGATTTCACCCAGGGACGAAACAACAGAAAACCGGACAGCACGAAGAAGATCGGCACCCCGATCTCCATCCGGGCACCGGCCAGACCCCAATAGCCGTGTGTGTACTTGCCGGTGGTGTAGGCGGCGTGGGTGCCAACGACCAGGATCGCCGCGACCGCGCGGACACCCGTCAGGGAGGCGACCCGGTCGACGTGCGAGACCTGCTCGAGTCCGCCTTGGGCGTCCCGTTCGTCGGACAGGGTCATCCAGCGTCTTTTCTGCGCCGCTTGGGCCCACCATGACCGGGCTTCTCAGCGGACTTGCCGGACGAGCGGTCCGGCTTGAGGTCGATCAGCACACCCGAGATACGAGTTTTCTCAAGCCTTTTCAGCGTCGAAGCGGACAGCTTCGCGGGCAGCTCCACTAACGAGAAGTCGGGCCCGATCGCGATGTGGCCGAAATCGCTACGATGCAGGCCGCCCTCGTTGGCGATGGCTCCGACGATCGCGCCCGGGCCGATCTTGTGACGCTTGCCGACGGCGATCCGATAGGTCTGGAATGACCGTATGCCCCTTGACTTTTCGGGGCGCTCCCGACGGTCGCCGTCACGTTCGGGCCGCTCACGACGCTGGCGTGGCGGTTCGGGCGACATCAGGAACTCTTCACCGTCGCGCGACTGCACCGCCAACGCCGCGGCGATGTCGGCCATCGGAACATCGTGCTCGCGTTCGTAGTCCTGCACCAGCTTGCGGAACAGCTCGATGCCCGGGTTGCCGAGCGAGCCGGTGATGGAGTCGGCGAATTTCGCCACCCGCTGCGCGTTGACGTCTTCCACGGTCGGCAGTTCCGCCTCGGTCAGACTTTGCCGCGTCGCTTTCTCAATTGCCTTGAGCAGATGGCGCTCCCGCGGCGAGACGAACAGCAGCGCGGTGCCCGAACGGCCGGCCCGGCCGGTGCGCCCAATGCGGTGGACGTAGGACTCGGTGTCGTGCGGGATGTCGTAGTTGAGCACATGCGAGATGCGTTCCACGTCCAGGCCCCGGGCCGCCACGTCGGTGGCGACCAGGATGTCGATGCTGCCATCCTTGAGCGCGGCGACGGTGCGCTCGCGCTGGGCCTGCGCGATATCGCCGTTGATAGCGGCCGCGGAAAAACCTCGGGCGCGCAGCTTTTCGGCGACCTCCTCGGTGGCCTGCTTGGTGCGCACGAATACGATCATCGCCTCGAACGGCTCGACTTCCAGCACCCGAGTCAGCGCGTCCATCTTGCGCGGCCCGGCGACCTGAATGAAGCGCTGCGAAATGTTCTCGGCGGTCGCGGTTTTCGCTTTAGAGGTGACTTCGAACGGGTCGTGCAGATATTTGGCGGTGATCTTGCGGATCGCCGGTGGCATGGTCGCCGAGAACAGGGCCACCTGCTTGTACTCCGGTGTCTCGGACAGGATGCGGTCGACTTCCTCGGCGAAGCCCATGGTCAACATCTCGTCGGCCTCGTCGAGCACCAGGTAGTCCACCCGGGAGAGATCGAGCGTCCCGCGTTCGAGGTGGTCGATGACGCGACCGGGCGTGCCGACCACCACCTGTGCGCCGCGCCGCAGCCCTGCCAGCTGTACGCCGTAGGACGCTCCGCCGTAGATCGGCAGCACATTGAGCTGTGGCAGGTGAGCCCCGTATCGGCTGAACGCCTCGGCCACCTGCAGGGCCAGTTCGCGGGTGGGCGCCAGGACGAGGGCCTGGGTCGCCTTGTTGGTGACGTCGATTTTCGACAGGATCGGCGTGGCAAAAGCCGCCGTCTTACCCGTGCCGGTTTGCGCCAGGCCGACCACGTCCGACCCCGCCATCAGCGCCGGAATCGTCGCAGCCTGGATTCCCGTCGGCGACTCGTAGCCGACGTCGGCAAGGGCCCGCACCACATCGGGATGAATCTGCAGGTCAGCAAACGAAGTAGCGGCCGCTGCCGGCGGGCCGTCGGGGACTGTCATCGTCTGAGAAGTTTAGTGGTGACCGCGAGACCAGCGCAGCTGGGCGCGGCGGGTCGCCACCTTCGGGCACAGTGGCACGGCATGCCTGCTACGCAAGCGAGCGGGCTGCCGGTACGGTTGCGCGATGTGTGGTGCCTACCGTGCCGTGTCGATGCACTGACCGTCGGCGTCCTGCTCGCCGCAACGTTGACCGGCTGCGGTTCGGGAGATTCCACGGTCGCGAAGACGCCGCAGCCCACCACGGCGACCGCGTCGATCACCGCACCCGCCACGCCTCAGCCGACCGAGATCGCGTCGCCCGGTCCCAGCACGCCGGCCGACCCGTGCGCGGTCAATCTGGCCTCGCCCACGATCGCGAAAGTGGTCTCCGACTTGCCCCGCGATCCGCGCAGCCAACAGGCGTGGAACCCGGAGCCGTTGGCCGGTAACTACAACCAGTGCGCGCCGCTTTCGGCGGTGATCATCAAGGCCAACACCAACGCGGTCAATGCGACCACCCGGGCGGTGCTGTTTCATCTCGGCCAGTTCATCCCGCAGGGCGTGCCGGACACCTACGGGTTCAACGGCATCGATGCGGCGCAAACCACCGGTGACACGGTGGCGTTGACCTACCCCAGCGGCATCAACGGCCTGAACACCAATGTGAAGTTTCATTGGAACGGCAACACCGTCGAGCTGATCGGCAACGGCCCCGCGCACTGAACCGGCACACCTTCGCAGAACCGCCGCGGTGTCGGCCGCCTCACCTACAGTGGCTGCTGTGTTCGTCACCGACGACAGCATCGTGTACAGCGCGTCGGACCTGGCCGCGGCCGCCCGATGCGAATACGCCCTACTCCGGAATTTCGACGCGAAGCTGGGCTGGGGTCCGGTCGTCGACGTCGAGGACGAGCTACTGGCGCGCACCGCGACCCTCGGGGACGCCCATGAGCGACGCGAACTCGACCGGCTGCGCGACGAGTTCGGCGACGGCGTCGCCGTGATCGGCCGTCCGGCCTACACGCTGGCCGGCCTGACCGCCGCCAGCGAGGCCACCCGGCGCGCGATCGCCAACCACGCTCCGGTGGTGTATCAGGCCGCGATGTTCGACGGCCGCTTCGTCGGCTTCGCCGACTTCCTGGTGGCCGACGGTGAGCGGTATCGGCTGGTCGACACCAAGCTGGCCCGCTCCCCCAAGGTCACCGCGTTGCTGCAGCTGGCGGCGTATGCCGACGCGCTGACCGGGATGGGCGTGTCCGTCGAGGAGGAGGCCGAGCTGAGGCTGGGCGACGGCTCGGTGATGCGGTATCGCGTCTGCGATCTGATCCCCGTCTTTGTATCCCAGCGTGCCCTGTTGCAACGGCTGCTCGACGAGCACCACGCCGCCGGCAGTCCGGTGCGCTGGGAGGATGGAGGCGTGCGGGCGTGTTTTCGGTGTCCGTTGTGTGTCGAGCAGGTGCAGGCCGGCGACGATCTGCTGTTGGTGGCCGGCATGCGAATCAGCCAGCGCGACAAGCTGATCGACGCCGGGATCGCCACCGTCGCCGACCTGGCCGAACATGACGGCCCGGTACCCGACCTGGCACCCAGCGCGGTAGCCAAGCTGACGACCCAGGCGAAACTGCAAGTACGGCAACGTGATACCGGCATTGCACAGTTCGAGGTCGTCGACCCCAAGCCGCTGGCGCTGTTGCCCGAGCCCGACCCCGGCGATCTGTTCTTCGACTTCGAGGGCGATCCGCTGTGGACCGCCGACGGCCACGACTGGGGCCTGGAGTACCTATTCGGCGTCTTGGACGCGGCGGGGAAATTCAGCCCACTGTGGGCGCACAACCGGGTCGACGAGCGCAAGGCCCTGATCGATTTCCTGGCGATGGTGAAGAAGCGCCGCAAGCGCCGGCCCAACATGCACATCTACCACTACGCCCCGTACGAGAAGACCGCCCTGCTGCGGCTTGCCGGGCGCTACGGCGTGGGCGAGGACGAGGTCGACGACCTATTGCGCAGCGGGACACTGGTCGACCTGTACCCGTTGGTGCGCAAGAGCATGCAGTCTGGCGCCGAGTCGTTCAGCCTTAAAGCCCTGGAGCCGCTGTACATGGGAAACCAACTGCGATCGGGAGACGTCACCACAGCCGCGGATTCGATCACCTCCTACGCCAAGTCCTGTGAACTGCGCGACGCCGGCCGCACCGGCGAAGCCGAAACAGTGCTCAAGGAGATCGAGGACTACAACCACTACGACTGCCGGTCGACGCAGGAGCTGCGCAACTGGTTGTTGGTGCGCGCCTGGGAATCGGGCGTCACACCGATCGGCGCCCAACCGGTGTCGGGCGGCAACACCGTCGAGGACCACGACGAGTTGGCGGCGATGCTGTCGGCGTTCACCGGGGACGCCGCCGTCGGGGAACGGACGCCGGAGCAGATCGCCGTCGCGCTGGTCGGCGCGGCGCGTGGCTACCACCGTCGCGAGGACAAGCCGTTCTGGTGGGCGCATTTCGACCGGCTGAACTTCCCGGTCGACGAATGGGCGGACAGCGCCGACGTGTTCGTCGCCGAGGAGGCGTCGGTCAGCGTGGACTGGCACACGCCGCCGCGGGCCCGCAAGCCGCAGCGCCGCGTGACGCTGCGCGGTGAACTCGCCCGCGGCGACCTGATGAGCGACGTCTTCGCGCTGTACGAGGCGCCGGCTCCGCCGAGCATGAGCGACAATCCCGACCTCCGGGCGGCCGGACGCGCCACAGTCGTCGAGGTCGACGATCCGGCGGTGCCCACCGAAGTCGTCATCCTCGAACGAATAGGCCGCGACGGCAACGCCTTTCACCAACTCCCCTTCGCCCTGACGCCCGGGCCGCCGCTGCCCACCACCGCGCTGCGCGAGTCGATCGAATCCACCGCCATCGCGGTGGCCGCGGGGCTGCCCCAGTTACCGCGCACCGCGATGATCGACGTCCTGCTGCGCCGCCCGCCCCGCACCAGAAGCGCCGCGTTGCCCCGCGGCGCCGACACCATCGCCGATATCACCGCGGCGGCACTGGATCTCGAGTCGTCGTACCTGGCGGTGCACGGCCCGCCGGGAACCGGAAAGACGTTCACCGCCGCGGCGGTAATCGCCCGCCTGGTCACCGAACACGGCTGGCGCGTCGGTGTGGTTGCGCAGTCGCACGCGACGGTGGAAAACCTGCTCGACGCCGTGATCGATACGGGGCTGGAGCCGAGCCGGGTCGCGAAGAAGAAGTACGATCACCACGCCCCGCGCTGGCAGGAGATCGACGGCAGCGAGTACGCGGCATTCATCTCGGCCACCAACGGATGCGTGATCGGTGGCACGGCTTGGGATTTCGCCAACGCCAATCGGGTTCCGCCGGGCAGCCTGGATCTGCTCGTCATCGACGAGGCGGGCCAGTTCTGCCTGGCCAACACAATCGCCGTGGCAGCGGCGGCCAGCAACCTGCTGCTGCTCGGAGACCCCCAGCAGCTGCCGCAAGTCAGCCAGGGCACGCATCCCGAGCCCGTCGACACGTCCGCCCTCGATTGGCTGGTCGACGGTCAGCGCACACTGCCCGATGAGCGCGGCTACTTCCTGGACCTGTCCTACCGGATGCATCCGGCGGTCTGCGCCGCGGTCTCCGAGCTGTCGTATGAAGGCAGACTGCATTCGGTCACCGAGCGCACCGCCGCGCGCATCCTCGTCGGCTGCCGGCCCGGTGTGAGTGTGCTTTCTGTTCACCACCAAGGCAATTCGATCGAAAGCCCCGAAGAGGCCGCCGCGATCGTCGTTGAGATGCGGCGGCTACTCGGTTCGGCGTGGACCGACGAGCACGGCACCCGGGGGTTGGCCGCCTCCGACGTGCTGGTGCTGGCGCCATACAACGCTCAGGTGTTGCTGGTGCGCCAGCGGCTGACGGCGGCGGGTCTGGATGGGGTGCGGGTCGGAACCGTCGACAAGTTCCAGGGCGGGCAGGCGCCGGTGGTCTTCATCTCAATGACCGCATCGTCGGTCGACGAAGTGCCGCGTGGAATCTCGTTCCTGCTCAACAGGAATCGGCTCAACGTCGCGGTCAGCCGGGCGCAGTACGCGGCGGTGATCGTGCGTTCGGAGCTGCTGACCGAGTACCTGCCCACCACGCCGGCCGGCCTGCTGGAATTGGGTGGCTTCTTGGCGTTGACGGCGCACTCCTGAGGGTGTGCGGTCGGGCCTAGCGGCCGGAAGAATGCCGGCCTCGTGCGTCGTCGTCCGGGTCGGGATCGTAGCGCTGGCCTGGCGCCGCCCTGGTGGAGCCGTTCACGCCCCGGCCCGGCGACGGCGCGCTGCGATCGCTGCGGGTGGCCGGGCCCTGCCAGTGCGCCGGCAACTCGACGACAGGCCGGAAGCGTGTTTCTCGATTGGCGTGCGATCCGTTGTGCGCGAAGCCAATCGGCTCGGGTCGCGAGGGCGGGTCGTCGCGTCGGCGGCGGCACGGCTCGACGGGATCGCTGTAGTGCACCTCGGCCGGTGCGATCGCGTCGGGCGCCACACCGCCGTCCTCGCGCCGCAGGATGACTTCGACGTAGTCGTCATCGTCGACCCAATCGTCGTAGTCGGACGGGCCACCACCGATGCCCGCCCGCGACATCGTCGATGACGCGAAGCCGACCAGGAACAGCGCCGCGCAGATCCCGAACAGCGTGATGAACGCGGGCAACAGCACCGACTGTGACATCGCGGCCGAAAACGGCTCGCGCACGAATTCGGGCAATTGCAACGGGATTGCGCCATCCCCCGCGTCGTGATCGGAGACGTCGGGCGGCATCTCGGCGCCGATGCGCCAGGTCATGAACGCGGCCGTCGCGGCACTGCCGAGCACCGCCCCGAGCTGGCGGACCGAGTTGTAGACCGCCGATCCGGTGCCGGCCAGCTGCGGCGCCAGATTCCGGGTGGCGGTAGCCGTCAGCGGCGACCACACGAAAGCCATCCCGACGCCAACCGCGGTGAACGGCAGCCCCAACCGCCAGATCGGCGTGTCCGGCGACATCTCGAACGACAGCCACGTCAGCGCGATCGCCAGCACCGAAAAGCCGAACCCGAGCACCGGACGCGGGTGGTACCGGTCGACGATCCGGCCGACGAACGGCGCGAGCACACCGTTGGCGATCGCCATCGGCGCGATCACCCACGCCGAGCGGGTCGGCGACAACCCGCACACCAGCTGCGTATAGAAGGTCACCGGCAACATCAACGCGGTCGCCGCGAAGGAGGTGATGCCCACCCCGACGCTGCACAGGCTGAAATCACGGTCGGCGAAGACTTCCAGCGGGATCAGCGGCTCCCGGGTGTTCACCGATTGCCAGTGCGCGGACTGGCCCTGCTGCAGACCGAACACGACCAGGAACATGCCCGCCCCGGACAGGGCGACGCCGACCAGATCGAACCGGTGCGCCTGGATGGGCAGCTCCGGAACCAGCCACATCGCCAGCGCCAGCCCGGCGAGGCCGATCGGGACGTTGACGAAGAAGATCCACTCCCAACCCAGCCCGTCCACCAGCACGCCACCGGCCAACGGACCCACCAGGCTGGCGACGCCGGCGGTGGCGCCCCACACGCTGACCGCCACCCCGCGCCGGTGCGGCGGGAAGATCCGGGTGATCGTCGACAGGGTCTGCGGGGTGAGCACCCCGGCGCCCACCCCCTGCACGACCCGCGCGGTGATCAGCATGCCGGCGCTGCCGGCCAGTCCGCACCACATCGAGGCGACGGTGAACACCACCAGACCGATCACGTAGAGGTTCTTCGAACCGAACCGGTCACCGAGGCGACCGGCCACCAGCAACACCACCGCATACCCGAGCAGGTAGGCACTCGTCACCCAGACCACGGCGTCGTAACCGATATGCAGGTCGGCCATGATGGTCGGGTTGGCGATCGCGACGATGGTCGAGTCGACCATGATCATGAAGAACCCGATGATCATCGCCCAGAGCGCGTGCCACGGGTTTCCCCTTCTCAGCGGCCCGGATGGGCCCAGGAACTTGCGGTCGGCGGCCATATCGGCACGACTCGGCCCCGCGCGCCGGGTCCCCCCGGCCGACCCGGACGTGGCCCCGCGAGCGGCCCCGGTCATGCACTCACCTCGCTTCAACGCCCGACGACCGGCTTACCGCCATGAGCAGCTGTGACATCGCCCGTACGCGGCGATTCCCCCACCGCAGCCGACAAACGACCCGAGCAATGTCCAGCCTGCATTATCCCGCGTCTGCAGATCGCCCGCCGCCCGCAGTCGGATTGACGCGCGCGCATATTGGCTGGCCCCGCGGTCAGCAAACTCGCGTTAGCCTGAAGGGACGCCATTGGCAGGAGAGACACTATGAGCGCGCGACGCAATAGGTCAGGGCTGAGGTCCCTGAAGCGACCCGAGCAGCTGCCCGAGAACGTGCCGTCCGGCCGCTCCGGTCGCCCGAAGGCCTCGACGCGCGCATTGGCGCAGGTCATCGAGCGCAGTTCGCGGGTTCAGGGCCCGGCCGCGGAGGCACTGGTGGCCCGGCTGCGGCGGACTAATCCCGGCGCGAGCCCCGCCGAGATCGTGACGATGCTGGAAAACCGCTACCTGGCCGCGTTGATGGCCAGCGGTGCCGCGGTCGGTTCGGCGGCGACCTTTCCCGGGATCGGGACATTGGCGGCGCTGTCGGCGGGCGCCGGCGAAACGGTTTTCTTCCTGGAGGCGACGGCGATCTTCGTGCTTTCGATCGCCCAGGTCCACGGCATCCCCGCCGACCACCACGAGCGGCGGCGCGCGCTGGTGCTGGCCGTCCTGGTCGGCGACGACAGCAAGCGCGCCATCGGCGAGCTGATCGGCCCGGGGCGCACCAACGGTGGCTGGCTCGCCGAGGGCATGGCCTCGCTGCCGCTGTCCAGCCTGGGGCGGCTCAACACCCGAATGCTCAAATACTTCGTCAAGCGGTACGCGCTGCGACGCGGCGCGTTGATGTTCGGCAAGATGCTGCCCGTCGGCATCGGCGCCGTGGTTGGTGGCGGCGGCAATCGCCTCGTCGGCAAGAAGATCGTCAACAATGCCCGCCAGGCGTTCGGAGCCCCGCCGACGCGCTGGCCGAACCCCCTGCATGTGTTGCCGTCGGTGCGCGAGGTGAGCCAGTAGCCGTCCGCCCCTCGGTTCCCAGGTCTCGCTGGCGAATCACCGGCGAAGGGTTAGCCTTTATGAGGCGGAAACGTAGTGGTCCGCCACGGGTGTGAGGTACCTCGTCAACCGAGGTGCGCAGAGTTGCAGACGCTGGGCCGATAGTCGCTCACAGCGCCTGCAGGACAGAAGAATTGAGGCGAACAGCGGCCGTGAGCAACAGCAGTTCACCATTCGGCCAGAACGAATGGCTGGTCGAGGAGATGTACCGCAAATTCCGCGACGACCCCTCGTCAGTGGATCCGAGCTGGCACGAGTTCCTGGTGGACTACAACCCCGAGGACACCTCCCCGGCCCCCGCCGCCCAGCAGCCCGCCCCGGGCCCCAAGCCCGTCGTCGTCGCCGAACCGCCGGCCGCCGCGCCCGCTCAGCCCGCCAGCACCGCTCCGGCCGGCAACGGCTCGGTCACCGCGCCGCCCGCCGCGGCTGCTCCCGCCGGCCCGAAGGCCCCCACGCCCCCACCGGCCGAGGGCGACGAGGTGCAGGTCCTGCGCGGCGCCGCCGCGGCCGTCGTCAAGAACATGTCCGCATCACTGGACGTGCCGACGGCGACCAGTGTCCGTGCCGTCCCGGCGAAGCTGATGATCGACAACCGGATCGTCATCAACAACCAGCTCAAACGCACCCGCGGTGGCAAGATCTCGTTCACCCACCTGCTGGGCTACGCGCTGGTGCAGGCGGTCAAGAAGTTCCCGAACATGAACCGGCACTACGCCGAGGTCGACGGCAAGCCCACCGCGGTCACCCCCGCCCACACCAATCTCGGTCTGGCCATCGACCTGCAGGGTAAGGATGGCAAGCGCTCGCTGGTGGTAGCCGGCATCAAGGGCTGCGAGGCCATGCGGTTCGCGGAGTTCGTCTCGGCCTATGAGGACATCGTGCGCCGCGCCCGCGACGGCAAGCTGACCGCCGAAGACTTTGCCGGAGTGACGATTTCGCTGACCAACCCGGGCACCATCGGCACCGTGCACTCGGTGCCGCGGTTGATGGCCGGCCAGGGTGCCATCATCGGTGTGGGCGCGATGGAATACCCCGCCGAGTTCCAGGGCGCCAGTGAGGAGCGCATCGCCGAGCTCGGCATCGGCAAGCTGATTACCCTGACCTCGACCTACGACCATCGCATCATCCAGGGTGCGGAGTCCGGCGACTTCCTGCGCACCATCCACGAGATGCTGCTGTCGGACGACTTCTGGGACGAGATCTTCCGTGAGCTGGGCAACCCGTACCTGCCGGTGCGCTGGAGCACCGACAACCCCGACTCGATCGTCGACAAGAACGCCCGGGTGATGGAATTGATTGCGGCCTACCGCAACCGCGGGCATCTGATGGCCGACATCGACCCGCTGCGTCTGGACACCAGCCGGTTCCGCAGCCACCCCGACCTGGAAATCCTCAACCACGGGCTAACGCTGTGGGACCTGGATCGGGTGTTCAAGGTCAACGGCTTTGCCGGCTGCGAGTACAAGAAGCTGCGCGACGTTCTCGGCCTGCTGCGCGACGCTTACTGCCGCCACATCGGTGTCGAGTACACCCACATCCTCGAGCCCGAGCAACAGAAATGGCTGGAAGAGCGGGTCGAGACCAAGCATGTCAAGCCGACCGTCGGCGAACAGAAATACATCCTGAGCAAGCTCAACGCCGCCGAGGCATTCGAGACCTTCCTGCAGACGAAATACGTTGGGCAGAAACGTTTCTCGCTAGAAGGTGCCGAAAGTCAAATCCCGTTGATGGATGCGGTGCTCGACCAGTCCGCCGAGCACGGCCTTGACGAAGTGGTAATCGGGATGCCGCACCGGGGCCGGCTCAACGTGCTGGCCAACATCGTGGGCAAGCCCTACTCGCAGATCTTCAGTGAGTTCGAGGGCAACCTGAATCCGTCACAGGCGCACGGCTCCGGCGACGTCAAGTACCACCTCGGCTCCACCGGCGTGTATCTACAGATGTTCGGCGACAACGACATTCAGGTCTCGCTGACCGCCAACCCGTCGCACCTGGAAGCGGTCGACCCGGTGCTGGAGGGTCTGGTTCGGGCCAAGCAGGACCTGCTGGAACTGGGGCACGTCGAGGGCGAAGAAGACCGGGCATTCTCGGTGATGCCGCTGATGTTGCACGGAGACGCCGCGTTCGCCGGCCAAGGCGTGGTTGCCGAGACGCTGAACCTGGCGCTACTGCCCGGCTATCGCGTCGGCGGCACCATCCACGTCATCGTCAACAACCAGATCGGCTTCACCACCGCACCGGAGTTCTCCCGATCCAGCGAGTACTGCACCGACGTCGCCAAGATGATCGGGGCACCGATCTTCCACGTCAACGGCGACGACCCGGAAGCCTGCGTCTGGGTGGCGCGGCTGGCCGTGGACTTCCGGCAAAGGTTCCACAAGGACGTCGTCATCGACATGCTCTGCTACCGCCGTCGCGGGCACAACGAGGGTGACGATCCGTCGATGACCAACCCCTACATGTACGACGTCGTCGACACCAAGCGTGGCGCCCGCAAGAGCTACACCGAAGCCCTGATCGGCCGCGGTGACATCTCGATGAAGGAAGCCGAGGACGCGCTGCGCGACTACCAGGGCCAGTTGGAGCAGGTGTTCAACGAGGTCCGCGAGGTGGAAAAGCACGGCGCGCTGCCCAGCGAGTCCGTCGAATCCCTGCAGCCCGTTCCCGCGGGCCTGGCCACCGCCGTCGACAAATCGCTGCTGGCCCGCATCGGCGACGCATTCCTGGCCGCCCCGGAAGGGTTCGCGGTGCACCCGCGTGTGGCGCCGGTGCTCGAAAAGCGCCGGGAGATGGCCTACGAAGGCAAGATCGACTGGGCCTTCGGTGAGCTGCTGGCGCTGGGAGCCTTGGTCGCCGAGGGAAAGCTGATCCGGCTGTCCGGGCAGGACACCCGCCGCGGCACCTTCTCCCAGCGGCATTCGGTGATCATCGATCGCCACACCTGCCAGGAGTTCACGCCCCTTCAGCTGCTGGCGACCAACAAGGACGGCACCCCGACCGGGGGCAAGTTCCTGGTCTACGACTCACCGCTGTCCGAGTACGCGGCCGTGGGTTTCGAGTACGGCTACACGGTGGGCAACCCCGACGCACTTGTGTTGTGGGAGGGCCAGTTCGGCGACTTCGTCAACGGCGCGCAGTCGATCATCGACGAGTTCATCAGCTCGGGCGAGGCCAAGTGGGGCCAGCTGTCCAACGTGGTGCTGCTGCTGCCGCACGGCCACGAGGGCCAGGGCCCGGACCACACCTCCGGCCGCATCGAGCGCTTCCTGCAGCTGTGGGCGGAGGGATCGATGACGATTGCGATGCCGTCGACCCCGTCCAACTACTTCCACCTGCTGCGCCGGCACGCGCTGGACGGAATTCAGCGCCCGCTGATCGTATTCACGCCGAAGTCGATGCTGCGCAACAAGGCCGCGGTCAGCGACATCCGGGACTTCACCGAGCTCAAGTTCCGCTCGGTGCTGGAGGAACCGACCTACGAAGAGGGCATCGGCGATCGCAGCACGGTCCGCAGAATCCTGCTGACCAGCGGCAAGATCTACTACGAGCTGGTGGCCCGCAAGGCAAAGGACAGCCGCGACGACGTCGCGATCGTGCGGATCGAGCAGTTGGCACCGTTCCCGAGGCGACGCCTCGCCGAGACCCTGGACCGCTACCCGAATGCCAACGAGTACTTCTGGGTGCAGGAAGAGCCGGCTAATCAGGGGGCGTGGCCGCGCTTCGGTCTGGAGCTGCCCGAGCTGCTGCCGGAGAAACTGACCGGAATCAAGCGCATCTCGCGCCGGGCGATGTCGGCGCCGTCGTCG
This sequence comes from Mycobacterium stomatepiae, assembly GCF_010731715.1. Classification (NCBI taxonomy): domain Bacteria; kingdom Bacillati; phylum Actinomycetota; class Actinomycetes; order Mycobacteriales; family Mycobacteriaceae; genus Mycobacterium; species Mycobacterium stomatepiae. Next base: position 5,350,072 of record NZ_AP022587.1, on the reverse strand, counting down.
GGTTCGTCCAAGGTGCACGCGGTCGAGCAACAGGAGATACTCGACACCGCGTTCGGCTGAGATTCATCACGTACCGACTGGGCTTCGGCGGATACCGGTTAACCTCGACGCATGGGGCGGACTTAGGAAAGGGTCTACATGCAGAAGTTCGCCGGCAAGGTCGCGGTCGTCACCGGCGCGGGTTCGGGCATCGGTCAGGCGCTGGCCCTCGAGCTCGGTCTTGCGGGTGCCAGCCTCGCGATCAGTGACGTCAACACCGAGGGACTGGCACAGACCGAGGAACAGCTGAAGGCCATCGGGGCGCCGGTCAAGGCGGACCGGCTCGACGTCACCGAGCGGGAGGCCTTCCTGGCCTACGCCGACGAGGTCAACGAGCACTTCGGCAAGGTCAACCAGATCTACAACAACGCCGGGCTCACCCACATCGGCACCCTCGAGGTCAGCGACTTCAAGGACATCGAACGGGTGATGGATGTCGACTTCTGGGGAGTTGTCAACGGCACCAAGGCCTTTCTCCCCCACGTGATCGCGTCCGGCGACGGCCACGTCGTCAACATCTCCAGTGTGCTCGGGGTGATGGCGCTGCCGGGCCAGGTTGCCTACGTCTCGGCCAAATTCGCCGTCCGCGGGTTCACCGAGGCGCTGCGCCAGGAGATGGCGGTGGCCGGCCACCAGGTCGGGGTGACCGTGGTCCACCCGGGTGGCGTCAAAACCTCGTTCGGCACCAACGCCGAGATCGCCGACGGCATGGGACTCGACCAGGACGAGGTGCTCGCTAACTTCGACCAGCAGGTGGCCAAGACGACACCGCAACAGGCCGCCCGCATCATCCTGGCGGCGGTGGACAAGAACAAGGCCCGGGTGCTGATCGGCGCTGACGCGAAGTCCGCGGATCTGCTGGTGCGGGTGGCCGGTACGCGATACCACGAGGTGCTATTCGGCGGGCCGGGCCTGCTCGGCCGGTTGGTGACGTTCGGGCGCCGCCTGCTGGCGCGCCGAAGCTGACGCTCGGCACCCCGACACTATCCCGGACCGCTGGTACCGGTAATCTCGAGGCAAATGTGGACACGAGGGAGGGTGCACATGCAGGGGTTCGCCGGCAAGATCGCGGTGGTCACGGGCGCTGGTTCGGGTATCGGTCAGGCGCTGGCCGTCGAGCTGGGCCGCTCGGGTGCCAGCCTGGCGATCAGTGACGTCAACACCGAGGGACTGGCGCAGACCGAGGAGCAGCTCAAGGCGATCGGCGCGCCGGTCAAGACCGACCGGCTCGACGTGAGTGAGCGCGAGGCCTTCCTGGCCTACGCCGACGCGGTCAACGACCATTTCGGCAAGGTGAACCAGATCTACAACAACGCCGGTATCGCCTTCACCGGCGATATCGAGGTCAGCCAGTTCAAGGACATCGAACGGGTGATGGACGTCGACTTCTGGGGAGTTGTCAACGGCACCAAGGCTTTTCTTCCGCACCTGATCGCGTCCGGCGACGGCCACGTCGTCAACATCTCCAGCGTGTTCGGGTTGTTCTCGGTGCCCAGCCAGGCCGCGTACAACGCGGCCAAGTTCGCGGTGCGGGGCTTCACCGAGGCGCTGCGCCAGGAGATGTGGGTAGCCGGGCATCCGGTGAAGGTCACCACGGTGCACCCGGGCGGCATCAAGACCGGGATCGCGCGCAACGCCACCGCCGCCGAAGGACTCGACGCCGCCGAACTGGCCAAGGTGTTCGACAAGCGGATGGCCAGCACCAGCCCGGAGAAAGCCGCGAAGATCATCTTGGAGGGCGTTCGCAAGAACAAGGCCCGGGTACTGGTCGGCACCGACGCCAAGGTCCTCGATGCTCTGGTGCGGCTGACCGGCCCGGGCTATCAGCGGCTGTTCGGACCCGTCACTCACCGGTTCCTGCCAAGCGGCAAGCGCTAGATCGTCAAAACTCCGTGGCGGATCGCCACGCTATTGCAGGGATTGCGCAGCGCTCGATGAGATGCGGTGCGCTTCTCTCCCCGCGGCAGTTACTACGCCGCTCCGACTGTGCACGTCGAGGCGAAACCGCGCTCGGTGTCCGATCGACAAGATCCCGGGCACCGCGCAGCTCAACCACCGAGACACTAGAGAAACAGTGTTGCTCTTGAGAGAGGAACACTGTTTCTCTAGTGTCCGGATTCAGGTTCACGCAGGTCTGGGCGCATCAAGGAGGAAGCGATGTCGAAATACCGAGTAATCCAGTGGGCACCCGGTTTGGTGGGCAAGCAGACCCTGAAGGGGATCATCGATCACCCAGAATTGGAGCTTGTCGGGCTCTGGGTGCACAACCCCGCGAAGGCTGGCATCGATGCGGGCGAGTTCTGCGGGTACGGCGAGACCGGGATCGTGGCGTCGGCCGACGCGGATGCGGTGCTCGCCCTCGACGCGGACTGTGTCGCATATCTCGCGACCGACCTACGGCGGACACCGGCGGACCTCGTCACCGATATCGGGCGGATGCTGCGGTCCGGGAAAAACGTTGTGGGCGTGCAGGCCTCAATGAATTACCCCGCCGTGTACGGCGCGGAACTCGTGGGTGCGATCGAGGATGCCTGTCGCGAGGGCGGCGTCTCGTACTACCCGACCGGCATCAATGCGAACGGCAGCCAGACGGTGTTGGCTTCGCTCGCAAGTATGTGTCAGCGCATCGAGTCGACCTACATCTGCGAGATGTACAACTTCGAGACATACGAGGACCCCGAGGTCTTCGGGTACTTCGGGTATGGGCTGACTCCGGAACAGGCCCAATCGCATGATCTGCGACCGTTGTTCGAGTACCTGTTCGGACCGGCACTGCACATGACGGCCAACTGGTTCGGCGTCGAGCTCGACGAGGTCCGTTGGGACCAGGAGGTGGCGCTAGCCAAGCGCGCGGTGCAGGCGCCCCTGTTCAACCTCGAGGCGGGCACGGTCTCCGCGATCCGCTTCAGCCTCGCCGGTTGCGTGAATGGACGGCCGCGGGTAACCCAGGCCGGCTGCTACTGGCTCGGTGAGTACCCGCGGCAGTGGGAGCCTCCGCCAGGCGAGGGCGGCTACCGGATCGCGATCGAGGGCGAGCCTGATATGCGTATCCAGTGGGCTACCCGAACAAGCAACGAATCGTTCCGTGGCCCGCTCGCAAAGCCGCGGGGTCCCGAAGATTTGGCGATCATGGGCGGCTTGATGGCGACCGCAGCGCGCGCGGTCAACTCCATCCCCGCGCTATGCCGGGCAGAGCCCGGGATCGTCACCCTGTGCGACCAGTCGCCGATGCTACCGCCGGTCAACTGGATGACCGGTAGCACTGACGACTCGACTACCACCGCTGCCGTCGGCGCACAGGCGTAGCGGCACAAAGCCTTTCATTGCGGCGCGTGGGCATCGATCAGCGTCACCAGTCCGTTGCGCAACTGAATGTCGTCGGTCAATGGGCCCGCGATCGCCGAGATCGCGGCCTCCTTGAACGACATGCCTTCGGCGACGAGCATCGCCGCCGCGATCAGCGTTCGGGTCGATGCGACCTCGCGCAGCCCGGCATCGTCGACACGTCGAATCGCCGAAGCCAGCCTGATGAGTGATTCTGCAACCACACCGTCGACTCCCGACTCCCGGCATAGCACCTCCAGCTCGACATCGGCTGGGGGAAAGTCGAGTTCGATGGCGACCATCCGCTGCCGTGTCGAGGATTTCAGGTCCTTGAGTACGCTCTGATATCCCGGGTTGTAGCTGACGACGAGCAGAAACCCGCTGGCGGCCGTCAGTCGCTCGCCACCTAGCCGCTCGATATTGAGTTCGCGGCGATGGTCGGCAAGTGAATGGATCACCACCGTGGCATCCTGACGCGCCTCGACGATCTCGTCGAGATAGCAGATGCCGCCTTCCCTGACGGCGCGGGTCAACGGGCCGTCGACCCATTCGGTCGAACCGTCGGTGAGCACATAGCGCCCAACGAGATCCGAGGCGGTCATGTCCTCGTGACAGGAGACGGTGTAGAGGGGCACGTCGGCGCTGGCAGCGATGTACTCGACGAGGCGTGTCTTGCCGCAGCCCGTGGGGCCCTTGAGCATTACGGGAAGTCCGCGTCGCATCGCGGCGCCAAACAGATCCACTTCGTTCCCGACTTGCCGGTAGAACGGAATTCGAGAAATCTCCCGTTGGCCGTTGGTTCCAGTTGTCCTGCTCATGATGTCGTCTGTCACGAAACAACCCCCTTCTATGGTTTCGTATTGTTGATAGACCGCTGCGTCGCGCCCGCGATGCGGAGAGCGGATCGAAACAGTGGGCGCACAGAACCTGAGAGCTCCGATGGATGCTTGAGGCGGCGGTGTGGGACGTCACCCCATACCCTCTCGATGACACCGATGTCCGTTGTGGATGCGATGGATAGGCATACACATCCGATGCCGCGAGTCACAGCCTCGCTCAAGGCTTTCCGGCTGTCTTGCTCGGCATAGGCTGTGGTGTAATCATTCTCGTACGGTAGGCCGTCTCCAATGATTACCAAGAGCTTCCGCGATGTTCCGCCGCGAGTATCCAGGATGTGCCTCGCGTGCCGGATTCCAGCGCCGAGTCTGGTAAAGCCCGCCGGAGACAGCGAGGACAAACGTCGTTGCGCGGCAATGTCGTAACGATCGTTGAACTCCTTGACACGAATGAACCGAACGGACTTGCGACCTTGGGACAAGAATCCGAATGTGGCGACGCGACCGCCCAAGTCGTCCAGCGCCGCCGTCAGCCGCGCTGCCAGAGTGCGTTGCTGGTCGAACACCCGACGGCCCATGCTGGACTCTCCGGTGGAGCCCGTCGCATCCAGTAGCACCAGCACACTCAGGTCGTGCGCGGTTCGCCGTCTGGATTCGTAGACGCGCGTGTCCGGGCCGCCACCCGCGGCCCGGCGCACCACCGCGTCGACAACCGCGTTCAGGTCCAGAATGTCGCCGTGCTCTTGTCTGCGATGGCGTTGATGCGACAAGCCGACGCGGGCGAGTTCACGGCGCAGTATTCGGTCGCAAGCCGACGGTAGTGGGTTCGGTTCTCCTGACGCGTTCGGAGGGTCGAACTCGGCGACGGTACACCAGTCAATCCGGTAGCGCCCTCGTGCGAAATCCCATTCCGGATAACGAAACCCGATGAGCGATGCGGATGTATCCGCGGTGGAGCCAACGTCTACGGCAGGTCCCGAACTCTGCTGCGAAGAGCCTGTTCCTAGTGCCACCACCAGCCGCCCGCCCACGCCGCCGCCGTCGGTGCCTGGTGCGCGGCCCATCCCGAAAACCGCTCGAGCTTTGACGATAACGGGCTCCTAAGCGGTGCGGAAAACAGCTCGAGGATCCGGCTGCGGTCGGATTCCTGTTCGTCGTCGATGTCCGGCAGCGCGTCTTCGGCGAGGGCGGCCGACAAGTCTTGTGCCGCCGAGCTCGCGCTGTCGCCCGGACCGGACGCGTGAAGCATCCTGATGGGTTTGATGGTGCCGAGCCACTCGGGTGGATCTGGCAGTCGACGCCGCGCTTGGCGGGACCAGGTCAGCGACTCGAACGGGCAACTCGGTATCGGTCCGTCGTATATCGCGGTCATTCGGTTCGAGAATTCAAGTGGAAGAACCAATTTCAACGCCGCAGCCGCCCTTAGGCACTCGAGAAGCAGATAGCGCCGCCGAAGCGAGTGATGCCCGGCGATCCGCACCATGATGTGACGGTCGAAACTTCCGACCGCCACCAGAGACGCCTGTGCGGCTACGGCTGCGCGCTGAAAGTGGTCGGGCGATCGAGGGACGAAGATCGATTCCCCATCGGTGTAGGCGAGCTCTTCGTTCCCTTCGATCACCTGGATCGGCTTGCCGGCAACAGTGTGGGCCAGCGGCCTAAACCGCGATGTGTCAACGGGTTGCCGCACGGAGTTCCGTAAAAGTGCGCTCTTCGACGTCAATCGCGCGACGCAGCAGCACCACCATGACAGCGATCCACGCGGCGAACACCGCAAGTGGCAGGAAGAACGCGAGTGCGCCGTTCCAAGCCAGGGGCCCTTCCTTGAAGAAGGGCACCACGCCGGCCGGAATTACGAAGGTGGCCACCCAAAGATTGAAGTAACCGGCCCATCGCGGAAAGACCTTGGTATCCCGTTCATCGTTGAGGATTACCAATCCGATGGATGCGAATTCCACTACAGCCGTGGAGATCACGCCGACGAACATCAGCCACCCCATGTCGTTGAGCATGCGTATCAGCACCGGACCGATATCAGGCCGATACGCGGCCGTCTGCCAGACCATCAGGGGAATAATGAATTCCAGTGACAACAATGCTCCCGACACCACCTGAGTGGTGGACAGCACGGCGCGTTCGCCTTCGATCCGTTTCATGTGAGTGCTGATCACCGCCGCGAATGGGACCAGCAACGCGAAGGCGAACAACGTCAGCATCAACCCGAGCCGAATGAGCACGGTGTTGGTCTGATATACGGCCACCACCTGCTGTGGCGAGTTGCTGGGCGCCGGCGGGGGTATGAAGCCGGCCAGCAGGATAAAGCTGGCAACCCAACCGACGATCATGACCGGGCCAGACCAGACGCAGACCAGCTGGAGGCTCTTGTTGATTGCCGGCTTCTCCGCAGCATTCAAGCCGGATGTCATTGCGCTGCTGACCATGTCACCCTCGAGGGATGAACTCGGTGGCGGTATCGGACGCCGGCGCGGGCACACCCGGAGGCACTACCACGTTTCCGTGTAGATCGAAATGAACCGCGTCACGGCGCGACAGCGGCAGATGTTTCGACGGGCAGGCCTGATCCGTCTGCGGTCCGCAGATGCCGTTCGTGAAGTAGGAGCGTTCCTCTACCTCCCTGGGCCAGGAATGTGCCTGCAGGTTGAAGATCTGGTACGGGATGTTGTAGGTAACCATATAGATGGTGCTCCCGGCACCCAGTATCGCCAGGAACCGCAGGAAAGTCTTGGCGCCCGGCCGAATCCGGATCTCGTCGACACCGCGCTCGACGAACGTGTTTCCTTTGTCGTCCTTGAAGTAGCGCATGCAGGCGAAGCCGGTCCACCACGCGGCGGTGAGCAATGATTCGTACAGGGGGAACTGGTACCAGTGGCCGGCGAACAGCGTCAGGTCGGGCACGGTCGACCAGTAGTTGTAGAAGCCGAGGTGAACCCAGGCGCCCTCGCAGACGAGGTCGAGGACGAACCCGAAAACCATTGCGACCGAGATGAGTCCCAGCGTTCCGATGTTGGGGAAGCGCTCCTTGGTCTTGCGCATCACCCAGGTGCACGCCAACGCGATCGGGAAAAGCATGTACAGGTACGCCGGAAGGATGAAGAACAACGGCTCCTGAAACATGTGGCCAGGTGAGCCGGCCGCGATCGATTGCCAGCCCGGCACAAACGAAATCCATGAGCCCGCGTTGAACATGGCGGAGTTGTAGGTGAATGTCGGCGTGTAGAAGTTGATGAACGGGTCTTGGAACCACAGCAAGATGAACGACAAGAGCAAGAGCCCATCTGTTGTCATTCGCTTTTCGCGAAGTCGCGGCCGAACGACCACCAAATAGATGACACCGATCGTCACTAGGACGCCGATCGGCAGGTAGACGGTGAACAGTGTGGACATCCACCCCGGCAGCTGCGTGGGCCCCTGAGGTACCCGTTGGGTGTCGGGGCTGAGAATCCACCGGACGAAGAGGTAGAGGTAGAACGCCAACCAGAGAGCGCCGACGACGGCCCATCCCTTGATCGGTTTCTTTTCCGACGGGTTGTCCAGCACGCCGCGACGGCCACCTAGCGTCGCGTTCTCGGGTGCGTTCGTCACAGCTGTCACGACATCTCCTCAGGCAGGCCAATGTGATGTGGACCTGCGTTAAGCAACGGTGTTGCTTAAGTTAAGGAACGCTGTTACTTAACGCGACATCGCGGTTGCACTCAGTTGAGTGCCAGTCGCATTCCATACAGCGCCATGCGGGTCACTGCATCGACGATCGCTTCTTCGTCGCCATCGGGCGTGGGCGCGAGAAACGGTTGCATCAAGATCAGCCCTGCGATCATCGCGATCGTCAGGGAGTTGCCGTGGGCGACGGTTCCCGCGGGAAGCCAGTTCCGGCGCCCCGCTTCGTGTTCTGCCATCACCTGCAGATCGCGAAGACTGCCCGCAATGCCTTGTTGGGTCTTGGCGAGCAACGAACTTTCCGAATCCTCTGCCGCAGCAAGCAAGGTGACGAGCAGGTGCCGATGTTGCGCCAGGTTCGAGTAGAGGTCCCTGACGAACTCGCGCACGAGTTGTTCGTCCTCCCACGGATTGTCGATCTGGCTGCTCCATGCGGAGGCAAACTCCTCAAACGAGGCAAGAAACGGCGCCAGCAGGGTCGCGGCGAACAAGTCGTCCTTGCTGCCGAACTGCCGGTAGAGCACCGAGAGGCTCAGCCCCGCCTTCGACGCGATGTCGCGCATCGAGGTCTGCGCGTAGCCGTACTCATCGAAAAGCTCGCTCGCGGCGGCAAGAATCAGGCCCCGAACTTCCTCGGTGCTGCGCCGAGTCGCGCGACGTGAGACGCCCATGCTGCACTTTAGCTCTGGTCCACTCGCCAGGACGTACACGTCGCCGGTCGGACAAGCACTTGCCTGGATCCCTCCGGACGGCGGCCGAGCCGAGCCACGCGCGACCGCCGAGCCGAAGGTGTCGGTGACCTTCGTGTCTACGCACTTTCAGACATGGCCGCAGCAGCGACCTGGCGAAGTGCTCGTCGGCGATGCCGACTCCGAGCGGCGTTGACCGCGGACGCAATTTTGCGCAGCGCGCTTTCAGCTCCGCGGGAAGTCGTTCAGCGCCCCAACGGGTGTTCGGCGAGCCACCCGCCGGCGACCGCCAAGGGATCGGCACCGCCGGCCACCTGGCGGCGCATGTCGGCCAGGGCCGCGGTGTCCAGCACGCCTGCCACTTCGTTGATCGCCAGCACCTGCCGGTCGGTCAGCGCATTGCGCCGGTAGAGCGGCACGACGTTCTCCGCCCGGATCAGCGCGGGTTTGCCGTCGGCCAGTGACACCAGGTCACCCGGAATGGCGGGGTCGGCGGTGGTGGTCCACCCCGCGGTCAACTGCCCGGCCAGCACCGCCGCGAACATCGTTGTGCCATCCGGAAATTCACGCGGTACGGGCAGCCGGCAGCGGCCGATCGCCGACGGCGCCCGGTGGCCGATGACGATCCCGACAACCAGTCCGTCGCAATGCTTTTCGAGCGTGCTCAGGTCCGCGCTGCGGTCCTGGCCGCCCCAAGACTTGGCGGTGGGTTGCGTCACCAGCAGCACGGGTTTGTCTTCGGCGGCGGTGGTGTAGTCGCCCGCGGCGACGCCCTCGGGCAGCGCTGACACCATCGCGCGGTAGACCTGCGCGTCGGAGCGCGCCATCGCCTCGGGCTGCAGGATCTGCAACGTCTGCCCGGTGAATGCGGGCGTGACGGTGACGGCGCCAGAGTCCAATTGCGCCATCGGATCATTGGTGGTCTGGGCTTGCGCGGCGAAACCGTAGGAGCGCAGTGCGGCAAGGTAGACGCCGGCCAGCAGCCGCGAGGTGGGGTCGTTCTTCGAACCGACCACCAGGCCGGGCGTGGGGTGCTGGTCGGTTGAGCAACCGGCGCTGAGTGCGAGCACGGCGGCGACCAGCGGCGCCGCCAGCTTGCCGATTTTCACTCCGAGGTATCGGCAGCCCGCGCCACGGCTTGCGCCACCGCCTCACCGACGCCCGGGTCCAGCGGGCTCGGCACGATCCGATCGGGCGCGAGGTCGTCGCTGACGACGGAGAAGATCGCCTCGGCCGCGGCCACCATCATCTTTTCGGTGATCCGCCGCGCCCCGGCGTCCAGCGCACCCCGGAAAACCCCCGGGAATGCCAACACGTTGTTGATCTGGTTCGGGAAGTCGCTGCGGCCGGTGGCCACCACGGCGGCGTATTTGGCCGCGATGTCCGGGTGGATCTCCGGGTCGGGGTTGGACAGCGCGAACACGACGCATTCCGACGCCATCGTGGCGATGAGCTCCTCGGGCACCACGCCCGCCGACACCCCGAGAAACACGTCGGCTTCCTTGAGCGCTTCCACCATGCCGCCGGCCAGACCACGAGGATTGCTGCTGCGCGCCAGGTCGGTCTTGACGACGTTCATGTCGTCACGGCCGGCGTGCAGAATGCCGCGCGAGTCGAGCACGGTGATATCCGAAACCCCCATCGCGAGAAGGAGTTTCGAGCAGGCAACACCCGCTGCTCCGGCGCCCGAGACCACGACCCGCATCGAGCCCATGTCGCGGCCGAGCAACTTGCTGGCGCCCATCAGCGCCGCCAGCACCACGATCGCGGTGCCGTGCTGATCGTCGTGCATCACCGGGCAGTCCAGCGCCTGGATCACCCGCCGTTCGATCTCGAAGCAGCGGGGCGCGGAGATGTCCTCGAGGTTCACCGCGCCGAACGTCGGGCGCAGCCGCACCAGGGTTTCGACGATCTCGTCGGGATCCTTGGTATCCAGCACGATCGGGATTGCGTTGAGGTCGGCGAACTGCTTGAACAGCGCGCTCTTGCCCTCCATCACCGGCAGCGCCGCCGCCGGCCCGATGTCGCCGAGCCCGAGCACGGCGCTGCCGTCGCTCACGACGGCCACCAGCCGGTTGGCCCACGTGTAGCGATCGGCCAGGGTGTGGTCGGCGGCGATCGCCCGACTGACCTGTGCGACGCCCGGCGTGTAGGCGATCGACAACGCGCGCTGCGTGTCCAGCGGGGCCTTCATCTCGACCGAAAGCTTCCCGCCGACATGAGCCTCGAAGATCTCGTCGTCGCCGATGACGATGGGTGGCGGCACGATTTCGGACACGGGCCCAGGGTACTGACTACCCATTAGTAGCCCTAATCAGATCAGCTTCAGCTCGGTGACCGCGGCGCGCTCTTCGACGAGTTCGGCGGTGGTCTTGTCGATCCGGCCCTGAGAAAACTCGTCGATCTCCAGCCCCTGCACGATGGACCAGTTGCCGTCCTTGGTGGTCACCGGGAACGACGAGACGATGCCCTCCGGTACGCCGTAGGAGCCGTCGGAGAAGACCGCCATCGACACCCAGTCGCCGTCGGGGCTGCCCAATAGCCAGGAGCGGGCGGCATCGACGGTGGCCGAGGCGGCCGACGCGGCCGACGAGGCGCCGCGCGCGTCGATGATCGCCGCGCCGCGCTTGGCGACCGTCGGGATGAAGTCGTTCTCGATCCACGCCTGGTCGTTGACCACCTCGGCGGCGTTCTTCCCGCCGACCGAGGCGTGGAAGATGTCGGGGTACTGGGTGGCCGAGTGGTTACCCCAGATGGTCACCTTCTTGATGTCGGTGACCGCGGCGCCGGTCTTCTTGGCCAGCTGAGAAATCGCCCGGTTGTGGTCGAGGCGGGTCAGCGCGGAGAATCGCTCCTTGGGGATATCGGGGGCGTTGCTGAGCGCGATCAGCGCATTGGTGTTGGCCGGGTTACCGGTCACGCCGATGCGAATATCGTCTGCGGCAACGGAGTTGAGCGCCTTGCCCTGCGCGGTGAAGATCGCGCCGTTGGCTTCCAGCAGGTCGCTGCGCTCCATGCCCGGGCCGCGCGGCCGCGCGCCGACCAGCAGGGCCAGGTTCACGCCGTCGAAGATCTTGTTGGCGTCCGCGCCGATCTCGACACCGGACAGCAACGGGAACGCGCAGTCGTCGAGCTCCATCACGACGCCCTCGAGCGCCTTGAGCGCGGGCTCGATCTCGAGCAGCCGCAATTCGATCGGGCGGTCGGGTCCCAGCAGGGAGCCGCTGGCCAAGCGGAACAGCAGGCTGTAGCCGATCTGGCCGGCGGCGCCGGTGACGGCGACCTTCAGAGGAGTTGCGCTCACGTCGATGGGCTCCTTATGGAGAAAGTTCGGTCGTATTGCTTCGGGTCGAAACTAGCGCACCCTTGCTCGCCCGAAATCTCCGGTCCGACGCAGCTGCGATTTCACCGTCGCCGGTCGGACGAGCATTGTCAGCCCATGCCGTTTCATCCGGCGTTTTACCAGGACGCGTACCATAAAGGACCGCTTTGCCAGACCTGCACGGGGATAGGAGGTTGAGGTGTTCGGGGGTTTCGACGCACTACCGGAAGCACTGCGCACGATCGCGCACGAGCCGACGCCAGAACCCCCGCCGCCGCCTCCACCACACGAGGCCCTGGTCGACTGCGCCGTGTATGTGGGCGGCCAGCGGCTGCCGGGTAAGTTCACCTACACGGCCGCCCGCAGCAAGGTGCACCAGATCGAGACGCTCGGTCACGAGGCCTTCGTCTGGGTCGGCCTGCACGAGCCCGACGAGGTCCAGATGAAGGAAGTCGCGGACGTTTTCGGACTGCACGCGCTGGCCGTCGAGGACGCGGTGTGCGCGCATCAGCGCCCCAAGCTGGAGCGCTACGACGACACGCTGGTGCTGGTGCTCAAGACGGTCAAGTACGTCCCGCACGAGTCGGTCGCGCTGGCACGCGAGATCGTGGAGAGCGGCGAGGTGATGGTCTTCGTCGGCAAGGACTTCGTGGTCACGGTCCGTCACGGCGAACACAGCGGACTGGCCGACGTGCGCAAGCGGATGGAAGCCGACGCCGAGCAGCTGATGCTGGGGCCGTACGCGGTGATGCACGCGATCGCCGACTACGTCGTGGACCACTACCTCGAGGTGACCCAGCTGATGGAAACCGACATCGACAGCATCGAGGAGGTCGCGTTCGCCCCGGGCCGCAAGCTCGACATCGAACCGATCTACATGCTCAAGCGCGAGGTCGTCGAGCTACGCCGCTGCGTCAACCCGCTGTCGGCCGCATTCCATCGCATGCAGGTGGAAAACAAGGATCTGATCTCCAAAGAGGTGCGGCGCTATCTGCGCGACGTCGGCGATCATCACTCCGCCGCCGCCGATCAGATCGCCAGCTATGACGACATGCTCAACTCGCTGGTGCAGGCGGCGTTGGCGCGTGTCGGCATGCAGCAGAACAACGATATGCGCAAGATGGCGGCCTGGGCGGGTATTTTGGCGGTGCCCACCGCGGTCGCCGCCATCTACGGGATGAACTTCCATTTCATGCCCGAGCTGGACTGGACATGGGGCTACCCGGGGATCATGGCCTTGATGGCGCTCTCCTGCCTGATCCTGTACTTCCAGTTCCGGCGCAACCACTGGCTTTAACCGCGCCACTGTGCGCCGGCTGGCGTTAGCTTAATTCGGTTGCGCTGCACGGCGATTCGTGTCAAGCACATCAACACCATCGCTCTGCCAGGCCTGCCGCATGGCGTCGGCGCCCTTGAGTCGCACCCAGGCCGCCTCGGTCGCGGTGATCGGCGTCGCCGAGAGGAACACCACCGGGTCGCGCGGCGGATCCAGCGGCAGATCCGCAATGTCACTGCAGCCCAACAGGACAGCCGTGAACGGCGCCCGTCGCGACGGCGATTCCCACAGCGGCGAGCCGAGATCGATCAACGCATCCGCAGCGAGCACCACACCGTCGACCGCCGGCGATGCCGCCAGTATCGCGAGGCTGCGGGCAATTCCGGTGGCCGGCCCGGGATCTCGCAGACAGAGCACGATCTCGGCGCGCGGACCGCGCTGCGGATCGACGACGATTTCGCCTGGGTCGCCCATCGGGTGGCGCGAGCACCCCACCGATACGTACTGCACCAAACCGTCTTTCGCGCGGAAGCGCAACACCTCCATCGGCTCGGTCCCCAGAAATGTCACGCTCGCCGAATCGGGTTCGCTCCACTGTCCCGCGTTCGCGAAGTGGTCCCGCAGGTGTGCCCGCACCCGGTCCAGGATTTGGGTCACCGTGCCGCGGCTACGGTGAGGTTCGCTCCGGAATCGGCGTCGAACACGGCGAGCTTCGCGGTGTCGAAGGCTAATTCGACCGACTGGCCGATGACCGCCTTCGACTCGGCGGGAACCCGTGCCACGAACTGGTTTTCGACGATCTCCGACTCGGATGCCAGCTCGTCGAGTTGCGCCGCATGCACGTCGCATCCCGTGGTGGTGAAGTACAGGTACTTGTCGGCCCCCAGCGATTCGACCAGGTCGACCTTCACCTCGAAGGTCGCCGCGGTGATGCGCTGGTAGCCGTCGATCAGCGCGGCGTCGAGCAGGTGCTCGGGCCGTACCCCGACGATTACGTTGTCCGGTTTCGGGTGCCCGGCAATCACGTCCTGGACTTCCGGAGCCAGCATCACCTCACCGAACGGCAGCTCCAGTCCGGCCGACGTCAGCGTGGCGGGGAAGAAGTTCATCGGCGGCGAGCCGATGAATCCCGCGACGAACAGGTTCGCCGGGCGCTCGTAGAGCTCACCGGGCGCGCCGATCTGCTGGGCGACACCGCCGTGCATCACCACGACGCGATCACCCAGCGTCATCGCCTCGGTCTGGTCGTGGGTGACGTAGACGGTGGTGGTGCCCAGCCGGCGCTGCAGCCGGGCGATCTCGCCGCGCATCTGCACCCGCAGTTTGGCGTCCAGATTGGACAGCGGCTCGTCCATCAGGAATGCCTTCGGATGGCGCACGATGGCCCGCCCCATCGCGACCCGCTGCCGTTGTCCACCCGAGAGCTGGGAGGGCTTACGGTCCAGAAATTCGCTCAGGTCAAGGATTTTCGCCGTCTCCTCGACCTTCCGCGCGATATCGGCCTTCTTCATCTTCGCCAGGGTCAGCGGGAAGGCGATGTTCTGCCGAACCGTCATGTGCGGGTATAGCGCATAGGACTGGAATACCATCGCGATGTCGCGGTCCTTTGGTTCCTTCTCGTTGACCCGTTCGCCGCCGATCCGCAGCTCGCCCGACGAGATATCCTCAAGGCCGGCAATCATATTCAGCGTGGTGGTTTTGCCGCACCCGGACGGGCCCACCAGGATCAGGAATTCGCCGTCGGCGATCGTAAGGTTTAGGTCCCGCACCGCCGAGTGCCCGTTTGGGTAACTCTTGTTGACGTGCTCCAGCACAATCTCGGCCATCGCGCTATCCCTTCACGGCGCCAGAGGTCAACCCGGCGACAATCCGTCGTTGGAAGATTAGAACAAAGACGATGATCGGCACCGTAATCACGATGGCACCGGCCGCGATTGATCCGGTCGGTTCCTCGAATTGCGAACTACCTCCGAAATTGGCGATCACCACCGGCGCGGTGATCGCCGCCTTGGTGGCGGTCAGCGACAGCGCCAGCAGCAGGTCGTTCCAGGCGAAGATGAACACCAATATCGCCGCGGTGACCAGTCCGGGTGCCGCCAGCGGGACGATGACTCGGCGGAAGGCTTGCGCCGGCGTGGCGCCGTCCATCCTGGCCGCCTTCTCCAGATCCCAGGGGATCTCCCGAAAGAACGCCGACAACGTGTAGATCGCGAGCGGCAACGCGAAGGTGATGTAGGGCAGAATCAATCCGGGCCAGGTGTCGAAAAGCCCTACCCAGCGCTCGATTTCGAACAGCGGCGTGACCAAGGAGATCGCCGGGAACATGGTGATCAGTAGCGTGGAACCGACCAGCAGCCGCTTGCCGGGAAAGTCCAGCCGGACGATCGCGTAGGCCGCCATCGCGCCCAGGGCCACCGCGATCCCGGTGGCGATCAACGCGATTCCGATCGAGTTGACCAGCGCGGAGGTGAAGATGTCGCCGCGAAAGATCCCGCGATAGTTTTCCAGCGTCACCGACGACGGAATCAGCTTGCCGTCCCGGACAGTTGACGACGGCTTGAGGGACAGACTGAGAATCCAGAGCACCGGAAGCAGTGCATACACCACGACCACGGTGTTGACGACGGCCCATATCGCGGTGCGCCTCGCGTCAGCGCCCATCGCCGCCACCACCCGGGGCCGGTGCGATTTGGTGGGCGCCGAACACCTTGATGAAGATCAGCGCGATAATGCCCACACAGCCAAAGATCAGCACGCTGATCGCCGA
Source organism: Mycobacterium stomatepiae (assembly GCF_010731715.1). Taxonomy (NCBI): domain Bacteria; kingdom Bacillati; phylum Actinomycetota; class Actinomycetes; order Mycobacteriales; family Mycobacteriaceae; genus Mycobacterium; species Mycobacterium stomatepiae. The sequence goes on along the minus strand of NZ_AP022587.1, from coordinate 5,334,144 downwards.
GCCGAGGCCGACATCGAAACCTTCAAACAGGTTGTCGTAACCCAGGATCGACACCGAGCTGGTGTTGTTGTTGCCCTCGGTCAGCACGTAGATGTTGTCGAAAATGCGGAAGGCGTCCAGGGTCCGGAACAGCAGTGCCACCACGACCGCCGGCTTGATGATCGGCAGCACGATTCTGGTCAGCCGCCGCCAGGCGCCGGCGCCGTCGACCTGCCCGGCCTTCAGCAGATCCTCTGGTACCAGCGCCAACCCGGCCAGCAACAGCAGCGACATGAACGGCGTCGTCTTCCAGACCTCGGCGATGACGACGATGCCCAGCGACGGGATCTGCTCGGTCAGCGGAGCGCTGCCGTGCGGCAACAGGTTCGCCAGATAGCCGGTGCCCGGCGTCCAGGCGTAGTACCAGCTGTAGGCGGCGACCACGGTCACGATGCCGTACGGCACCAGCACCGCGGTGCGAACCACGCCCCTGCCGATCAGGGTGTGCCGCATCACCAGTGCGAGCGCCAGGCCGAGCACGAACTCGAGCGACACCGACACCACCGTGATGGCCAGCGTCACGGCCAGCGCCGTCCACCAATACCGGTCGGTCAGGATCGTCTGGTAGTTGCCCAGCCCGATGAACCTGGTGTCATTGGGGGTGGCCAGATTGTTGTGCTGCAGGCTCAGCCAGATCGCGTAGCCGATCGGATAGGCCGTCACCGCCAGCATCAGGGTCGCCGCGGGAGCGACCAGGACGAGGGCCAGTCGTTGCTCGGGCGGGCGATTCCGGAGTTGGAGCACGCGTATCACGGCAGCAGTCCCTTGCCGTCGATGGCCTTGCGCACCTGCGTGGCGAGCTCGTCGGCCTTTCGCTCCGGGTCGATCTCGGCGATCGGGGTCAGTGTCGCCGCCAGGCGGATGGACATCGCTTGGTAGGCCGGCGTCGCGGGTCGCACCGCGGCATCGGTCAGCTGCTGGCGGATGATCGTGTACATCGGATACTTGCTCTGGAATTGCGGATCGGAGTACACCGATGTCCGCACCGGCGGCAGACCGCCCGCGTTCGAGATGTACTGCTGATTCGGCAGGCTGCGCAGGCACCTGATCGCTTCGAAGGCTTCGGCCCGGTGCCGCGTGGTGCTGGCCACCGCCAGGTTCAGCCCGCCGATCGTCACCTTGGCCGGCCGGCCCGGCGCCACACCGGGATAGGGCGCGAAGCCGAACACCTTCTGGCTGGCCTGATAGGCGATCTGGAATTGTTCGTCGCTGGGCACGAAGCTGCCGAACTGATTGATGCTGCCGGCCAGCGCCGGATTCTGGTTGAGCGGAAGGAAATTCACGCCGCCCTTGACCGCGTTCTCCAGCATCGACGCCAACACGTAGGGCCAGTTGACTTCCAGCGCGGCATTGCCCTGTTCGACGGCCAGCCGCGCCGTGCTGGAGTCGGTGCGGTTGATCGACGGGTCGGCGCCTGGCGCGGTGGCCACCGCCTTGAGGATGCGCAGGGCGCTGACGGTGGCGGCCCGGTGCGCGGGGGTATCGGTCAGGGTGACGTGCTTGCCGTCTTCGGAGAGCACCTGGCCGCCGGCGCTGACCAGCAGCGTGTTGAACCACACCACCAGACCCTCATCCTGATGGGCCTGCACGGCGATCCAGCTGGGCCGGCCGGCGGCGTGCAACCGGGTGGCCTCGGCCACCATGCCATTCCAGTCGTGCGGAGGTTGATGCACCAAATCTGGCCGATACCAGAGCAATTGGGTGTTCGTAACGATCGGTGCGGCGTAGAGCCGGTGGTTCCAGCCGGCGGTCGCGAGCGGGCCCGGCAGGGTATCGACGCTCACGTCGGCCTCGGCCCGGCCGGCCGGGTCGTCGGACAGCGGCAGCGCCCAGCCCGCTTCGGCGAACTCCGCGGTCCAGATGACGTCCAGCGACATCACGTCCAGCGTCCGGTCATGGCCCGCGAGCCGGCGCGCGTACTGCAACCGTTGCGCGCCGGGGGCTCTGGGCAGGCTAACGTGCGCGATCGTGTACCGGCCGCCGGCGTCCTGGCTGCAGCGGCGGGCGACTTCGTCGAACGTCGCGCCGTCGGCGGCCGGGGTGTAGAAGGTGATCACCAGCCCGCCATGGCCGGACCCACAGCCGGACAGCGCGGTGGCCATGATCGCTAGCACGAATGCGCCTAGCCGGCGCACCCGCCCGTGGCGACTCAGCACCAAATTATCCGGCCGTCAGATCGCCAGGCGCGCAAGCAAATCCCGGGCCCTCTCGGCGTTCTGCGGATCGCAGAGCACATCGTAACGGCCGGCGACCAACTGCATTGTCGAGCTGAAATCCCTTGTGCCACGAGCCATTGAGTACGGAACCGCGGAAGTGATCAGGCCGAAGAAAACCCCGGCCACCAAACCCGTCACCAGCGCGCCCCACGGGTTGGGGCTGAAGAAACCGAGCACCAACCCGATGAACAGCCCGAGCCAGGCCCCACTGAGCACACCGCCGCCGAGCACCTTGGGCCAGGTCAGCCGACCGGTGACCCGCTCCACCTGCATCAGATCGACGCCGACGATAGTCACCTGCTGCACGGGGAACTGCTGCTCGGAGAGGTAGTCGACCGCGCGCTGCGCCTCGGCGTAGGTGGGATAGGAGCCCACCGGCCAGCCCTTGGGCGGAGTCGGCAACTGCGGCACACCGCGCCGCCCGGCCGCACCGGTGGGCGTTGCGCCGGGAACTTGACCGGGCTGGAAAGGACTAGTCATCAGGGCTCATTCTCCTACGCCGTGGCCATAGTTTCACCTCGGCCCTACCAGCCTATCGAGGCCGCCTGCAGGCTAGGTTGAACACCATGACAGCTCCCGGCGGTGCCAGTGGCGAGGACGCCGCCGATCCGCACCTTCCCGGGGGGCGGCACCCTAAGCAGCAAGGATGGGCGGAGCCCTGGGATTTCCCGGGGGCACCACCGCCGGCCGACTATCCGCCGCCGCCCTACCCGCCGCCCGGATACGTGCTCGACTACCCTCCCGGCACGCCGCCATTCGGCTACCAGCAGCCCCCGAGCGGCTCGTCCTACCCGCCGATGCCACCGCAATTCGGCGGCCCACCACCCGGCTTCGATCCCCCGCCGCACCCCGGCGGCTACCACCCGGCACCGGAATATCCGGGCGACTACTGGTCGGCTGAGGCCGCCCGGTCCGGGACGAACGGGATGGCGATCGCGGCGCTGATCTCGTCGTTCACCGGGTTGTTCTGCTGCATCGGCGGGATCGTGGCCATCGTGCTGGGCACGATCGCGCTCGACCAGATCAAGCGGACACGCCAAGACGGATACGGCATGGCCGTCGCCGGCATTGTGATCGGCATCGCGTCCCTGCTGGTGGCTCTGATCGTGATGATTTTTGCGGTGCATTTCCATTAGCGGGCCGCGCCAGAGCCGCTTCGCTGCCATCGCGCGACGGGCTGCCTAGGCTCTCTCCCATGGCATCGGTCAACAGGGTGTATGTGGCGCGGCTGGCGCGGATGTTGGTGCTGGGGCCGATGGGCGAAAACTTCGGTCGCATCCGCGATGTCGTGATCAACATCAGCATCGTCCGCCAGCAACCGCGGGTGTTGGGCCTGGTTGTCGATCTGGCTACCCGCCGCAGCATCTTCATTCCGATTCTGCGGGTCGCCGCGATCGAGCCCAACGCCGTGACGCTGAACACCGGAAGCGTGTCCCTGCGCCACTTCGAACAGCGTCCGGGCGAGGTGCTGGCGATCGGTCAGATCCTCGACACCCCGGTCACCGTCAACGACCCCGAACTCCCGGAACTGGTCGGGCGAGACGTCGTGATCACCGACCTAGGCATCGAACAATCCCGGACCCGCGACTGGCTGGTGACCAGGATCGCCGTGCGAAGCCAGCGCCGACTCGGGCGGCGGGGCCCGGCGCACGTCGTCGACTGGCAAAGCGTGCACGGCTTGACGCCGTCGGCGTTGGCGATGCCCGGCCAGGCGGTGGCACAACTGCTCAACCAATTCGAGGGACGCCGCGCGGTCGACGTGGCCGACGCCATCCGCGGGCTGCCGACCAAACGGCGCACCGAGGTATTCAAGGCCCTCAGCGACGAGCGACTGGCCGACATCCTGCAGGAGTTACCCGAATCGGAGCAGGCCGAGGCGTTGGCGCACCTGGGCACCGAACGCGCGGCCGACGTGCTCGAGGAGATGGACCCCGACGATGCCGCCGACCTGCTCGGCGAGCTGAATCCGACCGACGCGGAGCTGCTGCTGGCGCGGATGGACCCCGACGACTCCGCCCCGGTACGAAGGCTTTTGAAGCACTCTCCCGACACCGCCGGCGGGTTGATGACCTCCGATCCGGTGGTGCTGACCGCCTACACCACGGTGGCCGAGGCGCTGGCCCTGGTCCGCAATCCCGACCTCACCCCGGCGCTGTCGTCGATGGTGTTCGTGACGCGCCCACCGACGGCCACGCCCACCGGGAAGTACCTCGGCTGCGTACCGCTGCAGAAACTCCTTCGGGAACCGCCCAGCGAGTTGGTCGGTGGAATCGTCGACAGCGATCTGCTCACCCTGGCCCCGGAGACCACCCTGGCCGCCGTGACACGCTACTTCGCCGCTTACAACCTGGTGTGCGGACCCGTCGTCGACGACCAACGCCACCTGTTGGGGGCCGTCACCGTCGACGACCTGCTCGACCATCTGCTGCCGCACGACTGGCGTGCGCACGCCCAAGAGCTGACCGCCACCGTCCAAGGCGCCGCAGCAACCGGGGGGGCCTCGTGAGCAAACCGGCGGTCCGGCGGCTGTACACCCCGCGGACATCGCGCGGGCTCTCGCTGCGTGTCGACCCCGAAACGGTCGGGCAGAGCACCGAGGCCATCGCGCGCTTCTTCGGCACCGGCCGCTATCTGCTGATCCAAACCATCATCGTGGTGGTGTGGATCGCGATCAACCTGACCGCGGCTAGTCTGCGGTTCGACCCGTACCCGTTCATCCTGCTGAATCTGGCGTTCTCCACGCAGGCCGCCTACGCGGCGCCGCTGATCCTGTTGGCTCAGAACCGGCAGGAGAACCGGGACCGGGTCGCACTCGAAGAAGATCGTCGTCGCGCCGCCCAGACCAAAGCCGACACCGAGTACCTGTCCCGCGAGCTGGCCGCGCTGCGGCTGGCCATCGGCGAGGTCGTTACCCGCGAGTATCTGCGCGATGAGCTGGACGAACTGCGCGCCGCGTTGAGTGGCCTGGACAGGCAGACCCCGCTGGAGGACCCGCCGGGGCGCCGGTGATCACCTGGTAGGCACCGCTCGGGGCCGCTAAGAGATCCCAGTGAATACCGAATCCACCATTGCGCCACTCCCGTAACAAGAGTTATGTATGGTGATCTAGTTCACGAAGCTAAGAGCAGGTTTCCGGCAGCTCACAGGGTCCCCGGCGGCCCACACACATAGGACGGTGGAGTGCGCATAGGGGGTCGCTTGGGTGTACGCCGCGCTGTCGCGGCAGTGCGGAAGCGGGGGCTTCCGGTAACCCGGGCACAGGCATTCAGCGTCGCCGTGATCAGCCCACTGGTGTTCGCGGGCGCGGTCGGCGCCACACCCGAGCCGCTACGCGGACACGGTAAGAGCCCCATCCCGTCGGTGCACGCGGTGATCACCCCGGTCGCCGCCGTGTCCCCGACCGTTCCCGACCTGTCCGGGCCGGTGGTCATCGCGATCGACCGGGCGCCGACGGCCTTCCACGTCGCGGCCGGAGCCAGCTCGGCACCGCCGCCACCACGAGTGGTGAGTGCGCCTGGCGCGCTGGGCATTCCGATGATGGCGCTGACCGCCTATCGCAACGCCGAACAGAAGATGGCTGTGTCCGACCCGGCCTGCGGCGTCAGCTGGAACTTGCTGGCCGGCATCGGGCGCATCGAGTCCGGGCACGCCAGCGGCGGCGCCGTCGATGCCCGCGGCACGGCGGTCACCCCGATCTACGGTCCCTCGCTGGACGGCACGTTGCCCGGCAACGAGGTGATCGTCTCCAGCAGCGTCGGCAATCGCGTCACCTACGCCCGCGCGATGGGGCCGATGCAGTTCTTGCCCGGCACCTGGGCGCGGTACGCCGCCGACGGAGACGGCGACGGTATCGCCGACCCGCAGAACCTGTTCGACGCGACGCTGACGGCCGCGCGCTACCTGTGCAGCGGCGGGCTCAACCTGCGCGACCCCGCACAGGTCATGGCCGCGATCCTGCGCTACAACAACTCGACGGCCTACGCCCAGAACGTGCTGGGCTGGGCCGCGGCCTACGCGACCGGTGTGGTGCCGGTCGACCTGCCGCCGATCACCGGCCCGCCCCCGCCGCTGGGCAACGCGCACGACGAGCACCCGGAGGGGCTCGGGCCCGGTCTCCCGATCAACATGATCGGGCTGCCGCAGGACGACCCGTACGCGCGGATGCCGCTGATCGACCTGACCGGCCAGCCGCAGCAGCTCAACCCGTCGTCACCGATGTTCCCCTGGATGACACCGCCGCCCGCCCAGGCTCCGACCACGGGACACATGCCCGGGTGCACGGTGATCTGCATCAACTCGACCCCGGCGCCGGGTGCGCCGCAGCCGTTCGGGCCGCCGAATGCGCCGTGGGCGCCGCAGGCCGTGCCACCGCAGCCGTTTGCACCACCGCAAGCCGCCCCGCCGCAGCCGTTCGCACCACCGCAGGCCGCGCCGCCGCAGCAGCCGGCTGTTGCGCAGCCGGCTCCCGCTCCGGCCGGCTGACGCCTGCCAGCCGGTCGAAAGCCGAGCCCGCCTACACTCGGCGGTGATGTCCCGCCATGACTCCCCTGGTTCGCCAGACGACCGCACCGCTGCCATTCGCACCGCGCTGGGCAAGGTGATCGACCCCGAACTACGGCGTCCTATCACCGAACTCGGGATGGTCAAGAGCATCGACGTCGCGTCCGACGGCGGCGTGCACGTCGGGATCTACCTGACCACCGAGGCCTGCCCGAAGAAGACCGAAATCAGTGAGCGGGTCAGCCAGGCCGTCGCCGACGTCCCCGGCACCGGGGCGGTGAAGGTCAGCCTGGACGTGATGAACGACGAGCAGCGCACCGAGCTGCGCAAGCAGTTGCGCGGTGACGCCAGCGAGCCCGTCATCCCGTTCGCCCAGCCCAGCTCGCTGACCCGGGTCTACGCGGTGGCGTCCGGCAAGGGCGGCGTCGGCAAGTCGAGCGTCACGGTCAATCTGGCCGCCGCGATGGCCGCGCGCGGCCTGTCGGTCGGCGTGCTAGACGCCGATATCCACGGCCACTCCGTCCCCCGGATGATGGGCACCACCGACCGGCCCACCCAGGTCGAATCGATGATCCTGCCGCCGATCGCCCACGAGGTGAAGGTCATCTCGATCGCCCAGTTCACCGAGGGCAACACCCCGGTGGTATGGCGCGGGCCAATGCTGCACCGGGCGTTGCAGCAGTTCCTCGCCGACGTCTATTGGGGCGATCTGGATGTGCTGCTGCTCGATCTGCCGCCCGGCACCGGCGACATCGCCATCTCGGTGGCTCAGCTGATTCCCAACGCGGAAATCCTGGTCGTGACCACGCCGCAGCTGGCCGCCGCCGAGGTCGCCGAACGGGCCGGCAGCATCGCGCTGCAAACCCGCCAGCGCATCGTCGGCGTCGTCGAAAACATGTCCGGACTGGTCCTGCCGGACGGCTCCACCATGCATGTGTTCGGCGAGGGCGGCGGCGAGCAGGTCGCCGAGCGCCTGTCCCGCGCGGTGGGCGCCGACGTGCCGCTGCTGGGTCAGATCCCGCTGGACCCCTCGCTGGTCGCCGCCGGCGATTCCGGCATACCGATCGTGCTCAGCGCACCCGATTCGCCGGTGGGCAAGGAGCTGCGCGGCGTCGCCGACAAGCTGTCGTCGCGAAAGCGTGGACTGGCGGGCGTCTCGCTGGGGCTCGACCCGACCCGCAAGTAGCGAATCGCGTCAGGTCGCATCGGTGTCGAACGGCGCCGGGCCGTGCTGCCCCGCCGCGGACGCCGGGATCCCGTTCTGCCCCGCCGCCGGCTGCTCGGCCGACGGCTGCGCCACCCCGTTGACGGGCCGCTCGAAATTGCCGGTGAGGAATGAGTCGTCGCCGTCCAGCAGATGTTTGGTCAGCGCCGCGCGCGGGGTCATGCCGCGCAGTTTCTGTAGCTCGCTCAGCGGGCCGCGCAGGTCGTCGAACTCGGGCCCGATGTCCTCGCGCAGCTGGCTGGTGACGCCGCTGAGGTAGTCGCGGGCCTGACGCAACGCGGTCGACGCCCAGCGGATTGCGCCCGGAAGCCGCTCGGGGCCAAGGATTACCAGCCCGACCACGACGAGGACGAGCATCTCCCCCCAGCCGACATTGGCGAACATCAGCCGTTGTCGGGGTCGGGTTTGACGGTCAGGGTGACGTTGCGGCCGTCGCGGACCACCTCGATCGGGGCGTCCTGCCCGATGGTCAGCTGGCGCACCGCGACGACGAACTCGTCGGCGTCGGCGACCTTGCGGCTACCGACCTTGACGATGACATCGTTCTCCAGGATGCCGCCCTTTTGCGCGGGGCTGCCCGCCTTGACGTTGGCGACCTGGGCACCGGCAGCGATCGAGTTGCTCACCGAGCGGGTGCTGACGCCGAGCGTCGGGTGCACGATCTTTCCGTCTTTGATCAGCGTCTGCGCCACCGACTTGACCTCGTTGACCGGAATCGCGAAGCCTAGCCCACTTGCGCTGTCGGACAACGACTTTCCTGCGGTGTCGATGCCGATCACCTGGGAGTCCATGTCGATCAGCGGACCACCGGAGTTACCGTGGTTGATCGACGCGTCGGTCTGCAGGGCGTCGATGACGGTATCGGTGTCAGAGCCCTCGCCCGACAGCGGGACCGGGCGGTGCAACGCGCTGATGATACCGTGCGTGACGGTGCTGCGCAGGCCGAGCGGTGCGCCCGCGGCGATCACCTCGTCGCCGACGCGCACCTTGTCTGAGTCGCCGAGCCGCGCCACGCTCAGGTTGTCGACGTTGTCGACCTTGAGCACGGCCAGGTCGGTCTTGGGGTCGCGGCCGACCAGGTTGGCCGGCACTTCCTTGCCGTCGTTGAACACCACCGTCGTCTTGAACTGGCTGGGGTTGTTGGCGGCCTCGGAGATCACGTGGTTGTTCGTGACGATGTAGCCGCGGCCGTCGATGACGACACCGGACCCCTGCATGCCTTCCTGTTCGCTCTTCGACTCGATGGTCACTACCGAGTTGGCGGTCGCGGCCGCCACCTTCGCGAAGCGGCCTGCCGGTTCTTCGGTGTTGTTGTTGGTCGCCAACGTCACCTTGGAGGTAGTGAAGGCCTCGACGACCTCGGCCGTCTTGTTACCGATCAGCCCGCCAACGGCGCCGATGGCCAGCGCGATCACGAACAGGACGGCCAGGGCGAGGTAGGACACCTTCTTGCCGAACAGGACATCGCGCACGCCGAGCTTGCCGCCGTAGCCCGACGGCGCGTGCGCGGCGGTCTGCGCGACGGCCGGGGTTCCCAGCGCCGCCGCGGCACCCGGGTCCCGCCACGGATCGTCGGACTCGTCCTCGTCGAAACCGTTCTGCTCGGCCGCCAGCGCGGTGGCGTCGACCGGGTGGCGCTGCAATGTCTCGGTACCGCCGATCGGCTTGCTGAAGGCCTCCTCCAGCACCGGGTCGCGGCGTTGATCGTGCGGGCTGAACTCGCTCTGCTCCCGGTACTTCGACGGGCGCACTCGCTCCGCGACGAACGATCCCTGCAGCCCGTCGGGGCGACCGAAGGCCTGACGCGACGCGGGGTCGACCGGCGGCCGGGAAATGGGGCGCGGCGCCAGGCGGTTGGCTCCGTTGTCGCTGCCGTCTTGCCTCTGATCAAAGCCTTGGTCGGAGGTCATGAATCCTCTACTTGAGTGCTCGAAACCGGCCTCGCACGCCGGCCCTGTCGAGGGCAAGCACCAGGCGCAGAATTGTCCGTGTCCACCCTAGTATCCACGGTTGTTAACCGGTCGGCATGAACCCACGAGCTGGGGCGACCCGCGCGCTACCGGCGCTTACGCTGGTCGCGAACATTGCGATCAGCAAAGCGGTCGGACGCCTGCGAGGGCGTGTCGTCGGGCGGATAGTGCGGGATCTCCGACAGCATTCCGAGCAGGGTGCTGGGGATGCGGATCGGGTGCGAGTCTCTCAGCGCGGCACGCGCCCGGCTCTGATCGTCGACTTCGCTCGCGCATTGCGGGCACAGCGACAGGTGATGAGCCGCCCGCAGGTGGGCGTTCATCCGCAGCTCGCCGTCGACAAACGCCGCGATCGCCTCGACGGACAGGTGCTCGGTCGAGCCGAATTGGCGCGGCGCGCCAACCGGCGCATCGCTCTGGGAAGCGAACTGGGAGGGGAGCCAGGAGAACGCGCGGCGGAACACATGTCCCCGGTCGGCCATCACCAGCCCCTTTCGCTGCCACGTACCCCTCGAATGTAGCGCGACTAGGTGCTCAGCACCGCCATGAATCTGGCGAAATCGCATGATTATCGACCCATGGGCCGTGCTCCGAACCGGCCCGGCCCTTTTTTAAGCCGATTTGGCGGGGGTTTCCGGCTCGGAGTGCGCGGCCAGGTAGTCGCGCAAAGCCTGACGTCCGCGGTGGATTCGGCTACGCACGGTGCCCAGCTTGACACCCAGGGTGGCGCCGATCTCCTCGTAGGACAAGCCTTCGATGTCGCACAGCACCACCGCGGCACGAAACTCCGGCGGCAGCGAATCCAGCGCGGCCTGCAGGTCGGGACCCAGGTGCGCGTCGTGGTAGATCTGTTCGGGGTTGGGCTCATCGGCCGGCACCCGGTCGTAGTCCTCCGGCAGCGCTTCCATCCTGATGCGCGCGCGCCGGCGCACCATGTCGAGGAACAAGTTCGTCGTGATGCGGTGCAGCCAGCCCTCGAAGGTTCCGGGCTGATAGTTCTGCACCGACCGGAAAACCCGGATGAATGTCTCCTGGGTCAGGTCCTCGGCGTCTTGCTGGTTACCCGAGAGCCGGTAGGCCAGCCGGTACACCCGGTCGGCGTGCTGACGCACCAGCTCATCCCACGACGGCATGGTCGTCTTGTCCCCGGTCGCGTCGAATACCGCCGTGCCCTGCAAGCCCTCCGCCGGTTCGACCCATTCGTCGTCGGGGAGTTCTTGGGCGTGCGACATGGTGCTCGGGCTCAAGAGAGTGGTGTTGATCGAATCCTCCGAATAATTTGCCCTGCCGAGTGACGGCAGTTCGTCTTCGGAGGCAACACGAAGTTGCCAATCTGTATTCCCCGCCCAACGTCCTCCACGTTCCATACCCACACCGTCGCGTATCGGCGTATGGGCGATATAGGAGCAATCTGAGGTTTGGCTGAGAAACCTTATCGTTACCTGGCGTAAGCAGGGCAAATCCGGAAGGGAGTGACTTAGGCCGCCCCGCCTGTCCCGGGCGTGTCGGAAACGGTCCGACTCGCCGCGCGCCTGACGGACTGCGCGTCGCCATGCAATACGCTGCGGGCATGAACGGCACCGACGAAGAAACCCCCGCCCAGGCGGCCCCCAGTCGGGCCGAATCGCTCTCCGCGCATGCGGAGGGGTCGATATCCGAGGACGCGATTCTGGCCGCCGCCCGTGACCGTTCCGTCGACATCGGTGCCCGCGCCGTGACGCCAGCGGTCGGCGCGCTGCTGAGCCTGCTGACCAAGCTCAGCGGCGGCAAGGCGGTCGCGGAAGTGGGAACCGGCGCCGGGGTGAGCGGACTCTGGTTGCTGTCGGGCATGACCGACGACGGGGTGCTGACCACGATCGATATCGAGCCCGAGTATTTGCGGCTGGCCAAGCAGGCCTTCTCCGAAGCCGGCATCGGACCGTCGCGCACGAGGCTGATCAGCGGTCGCGCCCAAGAGGTGCTCACCCGGCTGGCCGACGAGTCCTATGATCTGGTGTTCGTCGACGCCGACCCGATCGACCAGCCCGACTACGTCGTCGAGGGCGTGCGACTGCTGCGATCCGGCGGGGTCATCGTCGTGCACGGCTCGGCGCTGGGCGGGCGAGCCGGCGATCCCGCGGCGCGAGACGCCGACGTGGTCGCGGTGCGCGAGGCGGCCCGATTGATCGCCGAGGACGAGCGACTGACGCCCGCGCTGGTCCCGCTCGGTGACGGCGTCCTGGCCGCGGTGCGCGACTAGCCGGAGCCCTTCGAAAACTACGCACGAGCGCCCGGCCAGCCGGGGGCTTGGCGTTGCATGCCCGGCTGGCCGGGCACTGGCCGCATCTTTTACGCATCCCTTACGACGCGTCCCCTTGACCGTCGACTAAACATACGTTTAGCGTACTGAACATGCGTTCAGCCGACCTGACCGCCGCCGCCCGAATTCGCGACGCGGCGATCGAGCAATTCGGCCAGCAGGGCTTCGGTGTCGGCCTGCGCACCATCGCCGAGGCCGCGGGCGTGAGTGCGGCACTGGTCATCCATCACTTCGGCTCGAAGGAAGGCCTGCGCAAGGCGTGCGAGGACTACATCGCCGAAGAGATCTACAGCAGCAAGTCCGAGGCGCTGCGGTCTAACGACCCGGCGACCTGGTTCGCGCAGATGGCCGAGATCGAGGCGTATGCACCGCTGATGGCCTACCTGGTGCGCAGCATGCAGACCGGTGGCGAGCTGGCGAACATGTTGTGGCGCAGGATGATCGACAACGCCTACGACTACATGGAAGAGGGCGTGCGCGCGGGTACGATCAAGCCCAGCCGCGATCCCCACGCCAGGGCCAAATACCTCGGCATCACCGGCGGCGGAGGATTTCTGCTCTACCTCCAAATGCATGAAACCCCAACAGATCTGCGGGCCGTCCTGCGCGACTACGCCCAAGAGATGGTGCTGCCCGCACTCGAGATCTACACCGAAGGCCTGATGACGGACCGCACCATGTACGACGCATTCGTGGCCGCCGAAGATCAAGGAGAATCCCATGGCAGTTGATAGTGCCGCGCCCATCGAAATCCGCGACCTCACCAAGAACTTCGGTGCGGTGCGGGCGCTGGACGGCCTCAACCTGACGGTGCGTCAAGGTGAAGTGCACGGCTTTCTCGGCCCCAACGGCGCCGGCAAGTCCACCACCATCCGCATCCTGTTGGGCCTGGTGAAGGCCGACGGCGGCAGTGTGCGGCTGCTGGGCGGTGACCCGTGGACCGACGCCGTCGAACTGCACCGCCAAATCGCCTATGTGCCAGGCAATGTCACACTCTGGCCGTCATTGACCGGCGGTGAGACCATCGACCTGTTGGCTCGCATGCGTGGTGGCATCGACGACGCCCGCCGCCGGGAGCTGATCGAACGCTTCGACCTCGACCCGACCAAGAAGTCGCGCACCTACTCCAAGGGCAACCGCCAAAAGGTCTCCCTGATTTCGGCGTTCTCGTCGCGGGCCAGGCTGCTGCTGTTGGACGAGCCCAGCAGCGGCCTTGACCCGTTGATGGAGAACATCTTTCAGCAATGCGTCGCCGAGGCCCGCGACCGTGGCGTGACGGTCTTGCTGTCCAGCCACATCCTGGCCGAAACGGAAGCCCTGTGCCAAACGGTGACCATCATCCGGGCCGGCCAGACCATCGAGAGCGGTTCGCTGGACTCGATGCGGCATCTCAGCCGCACCTCGATCCGGGCCGAAATGCTGGGCGATCCGGGTGATGTCACGCGAATCAAGGGCGTCGAGGACGTCAGCGTCGAGGGCAACACGCTGCGCGCGCAGGTCGACAGCGAAAGCCTCGGGGAACTCATCCGGGTGCTGGGCGACGCCGGAGTGCGCAGCCTGGTCAGCCAGCCGCCGACGCTCGAGGAGCTCTTCTTGCGCCACTACGACACCGGCCGTAGCGACAAGGTCTCGGCATAATGAGCACCGCAACGCTGGACCGCCCGGGACATGCTGTCCCGCAACATAGTTCGACCTTCACCGGAACGCTGGGCATGTTGCGCCTCTACCTGCGCCGCGACCGGATCTCGATGCCGTTGTGGGTTCTGCTGCTCTCGCTCCCGCTGGCCACGGTCTACATCGGAAGTATCGAGAAGGTCTATTCCACCCAGGCCGCCCGCGCCGGATTCGCGGCGACGATCATGGCCAGCCCGGCGCAGCGCGCCCTGTACGGCCAGGTCTACAACGACAGCCTTGGCGCCGTGGGTATTTGGAAGGCCGGGATGTTCCACGTGCTGATCGCCGTCGCGGTCATTCTCACGGTGATCCGGCACACCCGCGCCGACGAGGAAAGCGGCCGGACCGAACTGGTGGACTCGACCGGGGTGGGACGGTACGCCAGCCTGACCGCGGCCGTGATCCTTGCGTTCGGGGCCTCGATCGCGACCGGCGCGATCGGCGCGGCCGGATTGCTCACCACCACGGTCCCGCCCGGCGGATCGCTGGCATTCGGTGCCGCGCTGGCCGGTTCCGGCGTCGTGTTCACGGCGGTGGCCGCGGTCACCGCGCAGCTGTCGGCGAGCGCGCGATTCGCTCGCGGTGCCGCCTTCGCGGTACTCGGAGCCGCGTTCACGCTGCGCGCCATCGGCGATGCCGGCTCCGGCACGCTGTCGTGGTTCTCGCCACTGGGCTGGTCGCTACAGGTGCGGCCCTACGCGGGCGATCACTGGTGGGTGCTGCTGCTGCATCTGGTCACCGCGACCGTGCTGACCGCCGTCGCGTATCGGCTGCTGGCCGGCCGCGACGTCGGCGCCGGACTCATCGCCGAACGGGCCGGCCGGGCCAGCGCCACATCGTCGTTGAGCAACGTCTTCGGACTGGCCTGGCGGCTAGACCGCGGCGCGCTGCTGCTGTGGACGGTGGGCATGTGCCTGTACGGCCTGGTGATGGGCAGCGTGGCGCACGGCATCGGCGACGAGATCGGCGCCGGCACGGCACGCGAGATCGTCGCGCGGGCGGGCGGCACCGCCGTGCTGGAGGAGGCCTTCATCGCGGTGGGGTTCAACATGATGGGCATGGTGGCATCCGCGTTCGCCATCTCGCTCACACTGCGACCGCACCAGGAAGAAGCCGGCCTGCGCGCCGAAACGACACTGGCCGGAGCGGTGTCTCGAAGTCGTTGGCTGGCAAGCTATTTAGTGGCCGGACTGCTCGGGTCCGCAGTGGCGATGCTGGCGGCCGGCGCGGCAGGCGGGCTACTCTACGGCATCGCGGCCGGCGACGTTGGCGGCAAGCTGGCCCTCGTGACCGGCGCCGCGGCCGCACAGCTGCCGGCCGTCTGGCTGGCGCCGGCCGTCACGGTCGCATTGTTCGGTCTCGCACCCCGTTTCGCGCCGATAGCGTGGGGCGTGCTGATCGGGTTCATCGCCTTGTACCTGATCGGTTCGCTGGCGGGCTTCGGGCAGTGGGTGCTCGACCTCGAGCCCTTCGCCCACGTTCCCCGCGTCGGCGACAGCTTCACCGCGGTACCGCTGCTGTGGCTGCTGGTCATCGATGCGGCGCTGATCACCCTGGGAACCATGGCATTTCGACGAAGGGATCTACGCTCGTGACCACCAGCATTCGGGCGACGGCGTCGTCGGTGTTCGGACTGGCCATTCTGGGCTTGCTGTTGTTCGGTCCGGCCGCGACGCTCGACTATTGGCAGGCATGGGCTTTCATCGCGACCTCGATGGTGGCGACGATCCTCCCGACCATCTACATAGCTCGCACCAGTCCGGCCGCGCTGGAGCGCCGAATGCACGCCGGACCGAAGGCGGAAACCAGAACCGTGCAGAAAGTCGTGATGTTCGGCGCGTTTACGGGGTTGATCGGAATGCTGGTGTTCAGTGCCTACGACCATCGGATGGGCTGGTCGTCGGTGCCCGGCTGGGTATCGGTACTCGGTGATGCCCTGATCGCGACCGGACTCGGTATCGCCATGCTCGTGGTCGTCCAGAATGCCTATGCGGCAGCCACCGTCACCGTGGAATCGGGCCAGACGCTGGTATCCACCGGCGTCTACAAGCATGTCCGACACCCGATGTACGTCGGCAACTTCGTGATGATGATCGGCATCCCGCCGGCGCTCGGCTCCTATTGGGGACTGCTGTTCGTGATCCCGGCCCAGGCGGTGATTGTCTTCCGCATCCTCGACGAAGAGAAGCTGCTGACCGAGCAGTTGCCCGGATACCGCGAGTACACGCAGCACGTGCGCTATCGGCTGCTGCCCTACGTCTGGTGACCGCTGGATCTATGGTGTCGACCCGCTTCGCCCGGCTCCGCCGCGCTTGCGATCGTCACTAGACCCACACGCCTTTGCCCACCGCGACCACGCCGCCGGCGCTGATCGCGAAGCGCTCCCGGTCCTTCCCCAGATCCACCCCGACCATCTCACCGGGCCCGATCACGACGTTCTTATCCAGGATCGCGTGGCGCACCACCGCGCCGCGGCCGACCCGGGCGCCCGGCATGATCACACTGCCCTCGACGATCGCGCCGTCGTCGACCACGACGTTCGACGACAGCACCGAGTTGCGCACCGAGGCCGCCGAGATGATGCTGCCGGCGCCGACCACCGACTCCTGGGCGGAGCCGCCGTTGACGAACTTCGCCGGCGCCAGGTTCTCCGTGGCGCCGCGAATCGGCCAGCGCCGGTTGTACAGATTGAAGACGGGGTGCACGGACACCAGATCCATGTGCGCGTCGTAGAACGCGTCCAGCGTCCCGACGTCACGCCAGTAGGCCCGATCGCGGTCGGTGGCGCCGGGCACCTCGTTGTCGTTGAAGTCGTAGACCGCGGCCATCCCGTCACCCACCAACCGCGGAATGATGTCGCCACCCATGTCGTGATCGGAGTGGTCGTCGTCGGCGTCGGCGCGAATCGCGTCGACGAGCACCTTGGTGGTGAAGATGTAGTTGCCCATCGAGACGAACGTCGTCTCCGGATCGTCGGGCGTGCCCGGCGGCTCCAGCGGCTTCTCGACGAAGCTGCGGATCCGGCCCGACTCGTCGGAGTCGATGCAGCCGAACGCGGACGCGTCGCTGCGCGGCACCCGGATGCCGGCCACCGTCGCGCCGGCCCCGCTGTCGATGTGGAAGCGGACCATCTGCTCGGGGTCCATCCGGTACACGTGATCGGCGCCGAAAACCACTATGTAGTACGGGTCTTCGTCGTAGATGAGGTTCAGGGATTGATAGATCGCGTCGGCGGAGCCGGTGTACCAGCGCGGGCCGAGCCGCTGCTGCGCCGGCACCGGGGTGATGTATTCGCCGGCGAGACCGGACAATCGCCAGTTCTGCGAAATGTGTCGGTCAAGTGAATGCGACTTGTATTGCGTGAGAACGCAGATCCGCAAGTAGCGGGCATTGACGAGGTTGGACAGCACGAAGTCGATCAGGCGATAGGCGCCGCCGAAGGGAACTGCGGGCTTGGCCCGGTCCGCGGTTAGCGGATACAGCCGCTTGCCCTCACCGCCGGCCAGGACGATGCCCAGCACGTGTGGTGCTTCCCTCATGGCTCCAAACCTATCGGCCGTCGCGAACCGCTGCCAGGGGGAATCCCCCCGGCCGCCGCTGCGACGGGCTGTCCGTCAAGGTAATTGGCAAACTTGACGCGCCGCCCACCGTAATCGATTGTGACGCGCGGCGCGCGGCAGCGTCGCCGCGGAATTCACCAGCGGCTTTCCGATCCGACTCGCGAGCGGCGTCACCGGCGAACTACGGTGCGGTGTATGCGGGTGGCGATGATGACTCGGGAGTACCCACCAGACGTCTACGGGGGAGCCGGCGTACACGTCACGGAGCTCGTCGCCCAACTGCGCCGACTGTGCACGGTCGACGTGCACTGCATGGGCGCACCGCGTCCGGGTGCGATCGCGCATGAGCCCGACGCGCGCTTGCACGACGCCAACGCCGCGTTGTCCACGCTGTCCACCGATCTGGTGATGGCCGATGCCGCGGCCGAGGCGACGGTCGTGCATTCGCACACCTGGTACACCGGCATGGCCGGGCACCTGACCGCGTTGCTCTACGACATCCCGCACATTCTGACCGCCCACTCGCTGGAACCGCTGCGGCCGTGGAAGGCAGAGCAACTCGGCGGCGGCTACCGGGTGTCGTCGTGGGTGGAGCGCACCGCGGTGCTGGCGGCCGATGCCGTGATCGCGGTGAGTTCCGGTATGCGCGAGGACGTGCTGCGGGTCTACCCCACGCTGGATCCCAGCCAGGTGCATGTAATCCGCAACGGGGTGGACAGCGACGTGTGGCACCCGGCCGGGCCGGTGGACACCGGGTCGGTGCTGGCCGAGATCGGGGTCGATCCGAACCGGCCGATGGTGGCATTCGTCGGGCGGATCACCCGGCAGAAGGGCATCGGCCACTTGATCGCCGCCGCGCACCATTTCGGCCCGGACGTGCAATTGGTGTTGTGCGCCGGCGCTCCCGATACCCCGGAGATCGCCGACGAAGTACGCACAGCGGTCGACGAGCTGGCTCGCGCCCGTAGCGGCGTGTTCTGGATCCGGGAAATGCTGCCCGTCGGGGAACTGCGCGAAATACTTTCGGCGGCGACAGTTTTCGTGTGCTCGTCGGTGTATGAGCCGTTGGGCATCGTGAACCTGGAAGCGATGGCGTGTGCAACCGCGGTGGTGGCCTCCGACGTGGGCGGAATTCCGGAGGTGGTGGTCGACGGGGTGACCGGCACGCTGGTGCATTACGACGCCGACGACGCCCGCGGATACCAGGCGAGATTGGCCGAAGCGGTGAATGAACTCGTCGCGGACCCGGCGAAAGCCGAGCGCTACGGTCGCGCCGGACGCCGGCGTTGCATCGAGGAATTCTCCTGGGCGCACGTCGCTGAGCAGACGCTAGAGATCTACCGGAAGGTGTGTTCTTAGCTGCCCCGACATACGGAGGACTTAGCTGGTGACGCCTTTGAGTTCATCGCCCAGGGCGGCGGCTTCGTCGGGTGTCAGCTCGACGACGAGACGGCCACCACCTTCAAGTGGTACCCGCATTACGATGCCGCGCCCCTCCTTAGTCGCTTCCAGAGGACCGTCTCCGGTCCGGGGCTTCATCGCCGCCATCGAGTGCTCCCTCCAGATTCGAGCTGACCCGTACACGCGAGCCTGGTCGGCAGCGAGCTAGCCCCGCCAGCGGATTTCCAGCCATACCCGACTTTGAACTGCCAAATCACCCCCCCATTGTTCCCTATTCCGCTCACTAAATGCACAAGACCCGTCCGTAGCGCCTTCGGTGGCGCGCCGAGCCCGGTTTGCCGGGGGCCGTCGCCCCGGGACCTCAGCGAGGCGAGGGAACCCAGCAATCACGGACGTGGTCGTCGACCATGCCGGTTGCCTGCATCAGCGCGTACGCCGTGGTGGGGCCCACGAAACGAAATCCGCGGCGTTTGAGTTCCTTCGCCATCGCCTTGGATTCGTCGGTAGCGGAAGGGATTTCGCATCCATCGACGGGACGGGGCCGCGGCGGCGGCGCGAACGACCAGAGCAGGTCGGACAGGTCTTCCGACGTGCCCAACTCGGCCACCGCGCGGGCGTTGGCAATCGTCGCGTCGATCTTGGCCCGGTTGCGGACGATGCCGGCATCGGCCATCAGCCGTCGCACATCGCCGTCGGTAAAGCGAGCAACTTTCTCGATGTCGAACCCGGCGAAGGCGCGCCGGAAATTCTCCCGCTTGCGCAGGATCGTCAACCACGACAGGCCGCTCTGGAAGGCTTCCAGACTCATCCGCTCGAACAGCGCCACCCGGCCGCGCAGCGGGCGGCCCCACTCCTCGTCGTGATAGTCGCGGTACAGGTCGAAGTCGGGCCCGGGCCGACCCACCGCCCAGCCGCAGCGAATTCGCCCGTCATCGGTCACGCCGGATCCTCGCCCGGGGTGTGCTCTCCGTCGGGCTCCGCGGACGCGTCAACGGTGCCCGGCGAGGCGTCGACCGCGGCCAGCTGACCCCGCAGCGCCTCGAGCTCGCGGGCCAGCCGGTCCAGCACCCAGTCCACCTCGCTGGTCTTGTAACCCCGCAGCACCTGGGTGAACTTGACCGCGTCGACGTCGGTGCCGGTGACGCCGTAGGCGGGCAGCACCGTCGCCGTCGTGCCGCGCGGCAGCGGCGGCAGCTGCTCACCGCACCCGAACAGCAAGCTCGCCGCGCCGAACAGCACGATCGCCACCAGCACCAACACCACGAGGTAGAGCAAGACCAACGCCACGGAATCGATAGTGCCCTATACCACCGACAGAACGGCGAGCGTGGGCCCTTATCGGGGCCTGAACCCTTTCATCGGCGGCCGGTCGGTCAGCGACACCGGGGAGGTGTGCTGGGTGTAGCCCTCACCGTCGGCGAAGAACTGCGTCAGCCCGACGCCGGAGTCGGGGATACCGCAGCGCGAGAGCAGGGTGGCGATCACCTGGCGGCTCATCGCGCCCAGCTCGGCCAGCGGCCGGTTGCGGTGCGCCCGTACACCCAGATTGACCTGGGCGATCGCGTCTAGGCCCAACCGGTCGAAAGTGTCGATCAGCAGGCCGATCTCCACGCCGTAGCCCGGGGCGAACGGCAGCGAGGTCAGCAAGTCCCGGCTGGCCGCGTATTCGCCGCCGAGGGGCTGCAGCACGCAGCCCAGCTCCGGCCGAAGTGCCGACAACAAGGGTCGGGCCACCAGCTCGGTGACCCGCCCGCCGCCGGTGGGGGCCACGCCGCCGCCCAGATCGCCGACATCGCTGACCCCGTCCGCCTCGCGGACCATCAGCGGCCGTCGGTAAAAGCTCTTGACCAGATGAATGCCGTCACCCGTGAGCAGCGGGTCGACTAGCCAGGGGACGAACATCGGGTGCGGATCGACGAGGTCACTGTCGACGAACACCACGATGTCGCCGCTAGTGGCCGCGAGTGAGCGCCACAACACCTCGCCCTTGCCCGGCCGTGTCGGCACCTCGGGGAGCGCCTGTTCGCGGCTGACGACGCGGGCGCCGGCCGCGATGGCGCGGATCTCGGTGTCGTCCGTCGAGCCGGAGTCCAGCACGATCAGCTCGTCGACCAATCCGTCGACCAGCGGTGAGATGCTGCCGATCACCGACGCGACGGAGGCTTCCTCGTTGAGGGCCGGCAGCACCACCGAGATCGTGCGTCCGGCCTTCGCTTCCTCGAGCTCCCCCAGCGTTCGGCCGGGCCGGCTCGACCCGTTGGACAGCCAGACGTCGCCGGGCCGAGCCGCGACGGCGCCGGTGGCGAGATCGCGGGCCACCAGCTCTGATGCCGTCATGCAAGTCCTCTCACCGTGCGCGCCGGTGGGCGAGTGCCCTGGATGGAGGCGACCATTTCCAGTACCCGTCGGGTCGCGGCGACCTGATGCACGCGGAACATCCGGACGCCGCCGGCCGCCGCTAGCGCCGTGGCTGCCAGCGTCCCCTCCAGCCGTTCGGTCAATTCCACACCCAGAGTCTCCCCGACGAAGTCCTTGTTGCTCAAAGCCATGAGCACGGGCCATCCGGTATTAACAAGTTCGCCCACGTGCCGCAACAGGACCAGCCCGTGGAAGGTGTTCTTCCCGAAATCGTGGGCCGGGTCGATCAGCACCCGGTCAGGGGCCACTCCGGCCGCGACGGCGCGTTCGGCGGCCCCGGTGACCTGACGAATCACGTCGTCGACCACGCCGCGGGTGGTTGTGCCGAAACTCACCCGGAACGGACGCGTGCGCGGCCGCGCACCGCCGGTGTGCGAACACACCAAGCCCACGCCGAGCTCCGCGGCGACCTCCGGCAGGGCCGGGTCGACGCCGCCCCACGTGTCGTTGATCAGGTCCGCGCCCGCCGCGCAGGCCAGCCTGGCCACTTCGGAGCGCCAGGTGTCGACGCTGATCAGCTGATCCGGATAGGCACCCCGCAGCCATTCGATGAACGGCACCAAGCGGGCGATCTCCATATTCGCGTCGACGTTGTCGCCCGGGCCCGCCTTGACGCCGCCGATGTCGATGACGTCGGCACCGTCCGCGACCGCTTGGTGGACGGCGGCACGGGCCGCCTCATCGCTGAAGGTCGCACCCTTGTCGTAGAACGAGTCCGTTGTGCGGTTGATGATCGCCATGACCAGCGCGCGATCCCCGGCCACCGGTCGGCCGCACAGAGTTGACTGCACCCGTCCATAGTGCCCGGTCATCGCCGGGGCTTCAGCCTTGCGGCCGCTTACCCGCCGCCACCTCGTCCGGATATTCGTCGTAGTACGGCACGTAGCCGTCGTCGCGGCCGGCCAGCACGTACAGCGGGTCCTTGACGTCGGGCCCGTAGGCCTGCTCGCGCAACTCCACCTTGCGGCTCTTGAACGTCGTGGTGTGCTCGAGCGTCTTCACCACCCGCACGAACAGCGGCAGCGCGTATGCGGGCAGCTGCCCGTACACCGCGCGCGCCAGCGCCTTGCCGTCGAACTGCGCGCCTTCGCGCAACTGCACCGCGGCCATCCCGGCGCGCCCGCCGGTGTCCGGCACCTCGACGCCGAAGACGGTGCATTCCTCGACGGCCTGGTCCGACGCCAGCGCCGCCTCGACCTGGGTGGTGGCGACGTTCTCACCCTTCCAGCGGAAGGTGTCGCCGAGCCGATCGACGAACGCGGCGTGCCGCATGCCCTGCGGGCTCATCACGTCGCCGGAATTGAAGTAGCAGTCGCCGTCGCGGAAAGCGTTGCGCACCAGCTTCTTTTCGCTCGACGCCTGGTCCGTGTAGCCGTCGAACGGCTGCAGCCGGTTGACCGGGCTCAGCAGCAGGCCGGGCTGGCCGGCCGGCACCCGGTTTACCCGGCCGTCGGCATCGCGCAGCGGCTCCCCGGTATCGGGGTCGTACTCCACGTACACCAGCGGCATCGGCGCGATGCCCGTCGACCCGGGCACGTTGAAGATATTGATGAAGGCCGTGTTGCCTCGCTGGAGGCGTAGAACTCACACACCCGCGAGATGCCGAACCGCTTGGTGAATTCCTTCCAGATCTCCGGGCGCAGCCCGTTGCCGGCGATCAGGCGCACCTTGTGCTTGCGGTCGGTGTCCTTGGGCGGCTGGTTGAGCAGGTAGCGGCAGATCTCGCCGATGTAGATGAACGCCGTGGCCCGGCTGTCGATGACCTCGTCCCAGAACCGGGAGGCCGAAAACGACTTGCCCAGCGCCAGCGTCGCCCCGGAGTTGATTGCCGACGACAGCGCCACCGTCAGCGCGTTGTTGTGGTACCGCGGCAGGCAGCTGTACAGGGTGTCGGAGCTCCTCAGCCGCAAGCCCAGCCCACCGAACGCCGCCAGCGCCTTGAGCCACCGCAGATGGGTCATCACGCTCGCCTTCGGGAACCCGGTGGTGCCCGACGTGAAGATGTAGAAGGCGGTGTCGCGGGCCTGCACGGCCGCCACCGAATCCGGGTTGGTGGCCGCCGCGCCAACCGCGAAGCGCTCCAGGTCCTCGATGGTCAGCGTGTTGGCGGTGTCCGCGGAACCGGACTCGGCGGCGGCGCTGACCAGGTCGGTCTCCGCGATCAGCACCTTGGCGTCCAGCAGGCCCAGGCTGTGCGCGAGCACCTCACCACGCTGGTGGTAGTTGAGCATGCCGGCAACGGCCCCGCACTTGACCGTGGCCAGCATCGTCAGCACCGCATTCGGCGAGTTGCGCAGCATGATCGCGACGACGTCGCCGTGACCGACACCGCGCGCGGCCAGCACGGCGGCATACCGGTTGGCGGCCGCGTTGGCCTCGCGGTAGGTCAGCTGCTGGTCGCCGAACCGCAGGAAGACCTTGTCGCCGTAGCGAGCCGCGCGGTCCTGGAACACGCTGCCGATCGAGCGGTGGGAGCCCGGCTGGGCCACCAGCCCGGTCAGCGCGCCACGGACGATCACCCGCATGTCGGCCAGTACGCTCGGCAGCCCCGACGCGATATCGGTCAGGCCGATCCGTCTACGTGCTTTCCCATCGCGACCGGACACGTGCTCCCTCGATTCCCCTTGACGCAGCCGACCTCAGACAGGGGCGCACGCCTCGATTGCGTCATTCACCTTATCGACCAGCACCAACGAGTCCATCGCT
Organism: Mycobacterium stomatepiae; assembly: GCF_010731715.1. Classification (NCBI taxonomy): domain Bacteria; kingdom Bacillati; phylum Actinomycetota; class Actinomycetes; order Mycobacteriales; family Mycobacteriaceae; genus Mycobacterium; species Mycobacterium stomatepiae. Next base: position 5,310,136 of record NZ_AP022587.1, on the reverse strand, counting down.
ACCTGCGAGATGTAGCCGCGGTCGAGCAAGCCGTTCAACCACACCAACAAGCCCTCGTAGTGACCCCAGGTGTCGAGCATCACCACGGGTTTGTCGTGCATACCCAGATAGCCCGTCGTCCACGCCTCGAACAGCTCGTCGAGGGTCCCGATCCCGCCCGGCAGCACGATGAACGCATCGGCGCGATCTTCCATGACGCGCTTCCGTTCGCGCATCGTATCGGTGACGATCAGCTCGTCGGCATTCTTGTCGGCAAGCTCCCGGCGCATCAGGTGTTGCGGGATCACGCCCACGGTCCGGCCGCCGTGCGCGCGTGCCGCACTGGCCACCGCTCCCATCGCCGAAACGTGGCCGCCGCCCCACACCAGCGTCCAGCCGCGGTCGGCGATCGCTTCGCCAAGTTCTCCGGCCAGATACAGCAATTCGGGATGCGTCGGGCCGGACGCACAGTAGACGCAGACCGCCCATTCGAGTGAGGAATCGCGGTCGGGGCGCATATCCGCCAACGTAGACCAAAGCCCTTCCAACCGTGCATAGATGGGTCGTTCGCGCTAGCTAGTCACCGGCCGGACACCGCGTCGCAATAAAATTCGGCGATGGCGATTCGATGGAACGTCCCGCAGCACGCGTCCACGTTGGAACGACTGGAGTCAGCCGTGGGTGACGCGGCGCGGCGCGGCGCGGTGGTGCTCGGGCCCGACGGCGTCGGCAAATCCACCCTGGCGCGGCTGGCCGCCGAACACTTCGCGAGCGGCAACCCGAGCACCTTCATCCGCTGGGTCACCGGCACCCCGACCGAGCGCGTGGTCCCGTTCGGCGCTTTCAGCCACATCGTGGACTTCTCCAGTTTCGGGGCCGAAATCGGTAAGCCGGCCGCGCTGTTGCGGGCGGCCCGGGCGTCGCTGAGCCGGGACCGGCAGGGCGATCTGCTGCTGATCGTCGACGACGCCCACGACCTGGACATCCTGTCGGCGACCCTGGTCTACCAGCTGGCACTGGCCGGCACCGCCCGGATGATCGTCACCGCCCGCGACCCGTCTTCAGGGGCCGCACCCGAGGCCATCGCGGCGCTGTGGACCGACGGTCTGCTGGAGCGCATCGACGTCGACGCGCCCGACGCGGCCACCAGCCCGGCCGAGGTCGACACCTTCATCGCCGAGTTGCCCGCGGCCGCCCGGGCGGTGCTCGACTACCTGGCCGTCCAAGAGCCGCTGTCGCTGGCCGACCTCACCGTGCTGGCCGGCGACGGCGCGGTCGGCGAGGCGCAGGAGTGGGGTGCGGCGGAAACCCGGGTGCGCGACGCGCATGCCGAGGCGCCGGTGGTGTACACCGCCCACCCGCTGTTCTCCGAACGTGCGCGTGCCGCACTCGGGGCCGACGGCACCCGGCGGCGACGCACCGAATTGGTCGAGCTGCAGAGCCAGCATCCGCCGGAGCATCTGTCCGACCGGCTGCGGCTGGCGTCCCTCGCGCTGGACAGCGACGCCCCGCAACCGGTGGCCGACGTCGTCGATGCCGCCCAGCAGGCGCTGCGACTCGGCGATCTCACGCTCGGCGAGCGATTCGCGCGCTCCGCGCTGCAGCGCTGCGAGGACTCCCAGAATCTGGCGGCGCGGCTGCCGCTGGCGAATTCGCTGGCGTTTCAGGGCCGCGGCCGCGAAGCCGAGGAGCTGCTGGCCGCGGTCGACTCCGCCGCGTTGCCCGAAGAAGAGCTGATGAGGTGGACGCTGCTACGGGCGGCCAATCAGTTCTTCATGCTCAGCGAGCCGGAGCGGGCCACCGCGTTCCTGCTGACCATCCGCAATCGGGTCGCCGATGTCGGTCCGCGGCTGACGCTCGACGCGCTCAGCGCGACCTTCGCGATGAACGCCGGCAACATCGAGGGTGCGGTCGAGATCGCGCATCGGGTGCTGGATTCGCCGGCCGTCGACGACCAGGCGGTGGCCTGGGCGGCGAGCGCGGCCACGCTCTGCTCGGCGCGCCAGGGCCGGTTCGCCGATGTGGAGCCGCTGGCGCAGCGCGCGCTGAACGCCGAGCACCCCGGGCTGCTGCGGTTCACGGTCGGCCTGGGCGAGACGACGACCCTGCCGATGGCGGGCCGGGTCGAGAAGGCGACCGAACTGGCGCAGCAGTTCACCGATTTCGCCGAGTTGCAGCAGCCGGGACGGGCGATCGGCGAGGTGCTGCTGGCTCACACGCTGATCGCCGCCGGCAGATTCGCCGAGGCCGCCACGCTGCTGGGCCCGGCCACCGCGGCCCTGGAACGCACCGGCTATTCGTGGGGGCCACTGTCGCTGATGCTGCTGGCCACCGCGCTGGCCCAGCAGGGCGACATCGCCGGCGGGGCAAAAGCCTTGAGCAGAGCCGAATCCCGGCATGGCACCAAGTCGGCTTTGTTCGGCCCCGAGCTGGGGGTGGCCCGGGCCTGGCGGCGGGCCGCCGAACGCGACTCGCACGGGGCGATCGCGGCGGCGCGCGACGCGGCCCGGATGGCCGAGCGCCGTGGGCAGTCGGCGGTGGCGCTGCGCGTCTGGCATGAGGCCGTGCGCCTCGGCGACATCCGCGCGGTGGATCCGCTGGCCCGGCTGTGCGACGAGGTCGACTGCGTAGCGGGACAGCTCGCGCTGGCTCACGCCAAGGCGGTGGCGACAAGCGACGGGGACGCGCTGCGCGCGGTGGCCGCCGAGCTGACGGCGGTCGGTATGCACGCGGCGGCCGCCGATGCCACCGCGCAGGCACAGCAGTGCGCTTAGCCGCCCGCTAAACCGCCCAGGTAGGGCCGCAGCATGTCCACCGCGGCGGTGATCGCGGCGACGGGTACCCGCTCGTCGCGGGTGTGCGCGAGGTTGGGGTCACCGGGCCCGAAGTTGACCGCCGGGATGCCCAGCGCGGCGAACCGGGCCACGTCCGTCCAGCCGTATTTCGCCCGCACCTGTCCGCCGGCGGCCTCGACCAGCGCCTTGGCGGCCGGCTGCGACAAGCCGGGTAGCGCACCCGCCGCGCCATCGGTCTGCTCGATACGCACGTCGATCCCGTCGAGCACCTCGTGCACGCGTTGCAACGCATCGGTGAGCGACCGGTCGGGCGCGAAGCGGTAGTTGACGGTGACCGAGGCGGCGTCCGGAATCACGTTTCCGGCCACGCCGCCGTCGACCCGCACGGCCGACAAGCCTTCGCGGTACTCGCAGCCGTCGATGTCGACGGTGCGCGCCCGGTAGGAGGCCAGCCGGTCCAGCACCGCGCCCAGTTTGTGAATTGCGTTGTCGCCCAGCCAGGACCGCGCCGAGTGCGCGCGAGTTCCGCTGGCGCTGACCACGACTCGCAGCGTGCCCTGACAACCGGCCTCGATGTAGCCCCCGGTGGGCTCGCCCAAGATCGCTACGTCGGCGGCCAACCAGTCCGGCAGCTCGCGCTCGATGCGGCCCAAACCGTTTGCGGCAGCTTCGATTTCCTCGCAGTCGTAGAGAACCAGCGTCAGATCGTGCACCGGCTCGGCCACCGTGGCGACCAGATGCAGAAAGACGGCGTCGCCGGATTTCATGTCCGAGGTGCCGCAGCCGTAAAGCACGTCGCCGCCGGTCGAGCGATGGCTGGGCAGATTGCCGGCGACCGGGACGGTGTCGAGATGACCGGCCAGCAGCACCCGCGACGGCCGGTTGCGCCGGGTGCGTGCCAGCACCGCATTGCCGCTGCGGACGATCTCGAAGCCGGACGTCTGCGCGCGCAGCGCGGCCTCGACCTCGTCGGCAATGCGCGCCTCGTCTCGCGACTCGCTGGGGATGTCGACCAGCGCCGCGGTCAACTCGATCGGATCCCCATGCAAGTCCAGCACGCAACCAGCGTAATCGGCGCCTGAGCCAAAACCGTCAGCCCCGGGGTGTAGCCACCGCTGAATTCGAGCTCGATCAGCAGAGATTCGGGACCGGCCGGCATCTTCGGACGGTTATCCGCGGGGCGCGACACCGCTACTCGCGTACCGGAAAACATGATGCCGTCGTGTTCGGTGTAGTCGTACAGGTAGTGGGCCGCCGGGCCGCCACCGAGGACCTCGGGCGGGTAGTTACCGGAACCGGGGGCATTTTGGTGTCCGCTCGGCCGGGAAAGTAACCTGACCGCCGTGACTGGAGCTGCAGGTATCGGGCTGGCGACGCTGGCCTCCGACGGATCGATCCTCGACACGTGGTTTCCCGCACCGGAACTGACGGAGTCGGGCACCAGCGGTACCTCGCGCCTGGCGCTGTCCGATGTGCCACCGGAGCTGGCCGCGCTGGTCGGACGAGACGACGACCGCAATACCGACACCGTGGCCGTGCGCACGGTTATCGGCTCACTCGACGATGTGGCCGCCGACGCCTACGACGCCTACCTGCGGCTGCATTTGCTGTCTCACCGCCTGGTCGCGCCGCATGGGCTGAACGCCGGCGGCTTGTTCGGGGTATTGACCAACGTGGTGTGGACTAATCACGGACCCTGCGCGGTCGAGGGTTTCGAGGCGGTCCGCGCGCGGCTGCGCCGCAAGGGACAGGCGACCGTCTACGGCGTCGACAAGTTCCCGCGGATGGTCGACTATGTGATGCCCACCGGGGTCCGCATCGCCGACGCCGACCGGGTGCGCCTCGGCGCGCACCTGGCGCCGGGCACCACCGTGATGCACGAGGGCTTCGTCAACTTCAACGCCGGCACGCTGGGCACCTCGATGGTGGAGGGCCGCATCTCCGGCGGTGTGGTGGTCGGCGACGGGTCCGACATCGGCGGCGGGGCGTCGATCATGGGCACGCTGTCCGGCGGTGGCACGGAAGTCATTTCGATCGGCAAACGCTGCCTACTGGGCGCCAACGCGGGGCTGGGCATCTCGCTGGGCGACGACTGTGTCGTCGAGGCCGGCCTGTACGTCACCGCGGGCACCAAAGTGCTTACGCCCGAGGGCAAGACGATGAAGGCACTCGAGTTCTCCGGCGGCAACAACCTGTTGTTCCGCCGCAATTCGGTCAGCGGCGCTGTGGAAGTGGTGGCCCGCGGCGGTCAGGGCATCGCCCTCAACGAGGACCTGCACGCCAACTAGCGGCTACAGCGACGTGCCGCGGGTTTCCGGCAACAGATAGGTGCAGACCAGGCTGGTCAACGCGAGAGCGGCCAGCATGGCGCCGATCGACCAACTGCCGTAGGTCGCCAGCAGCGTCCCGGCGATCAGCGGCGGCAGGGCCCCACCGATCACGCCGGCCAGGTTGATCGCCAGCGCCGAGCCGCTGTAGCGGTAGCGGGTGGCGAAAAGTTCGGGAATGAAAGCCCCGACGGGCCCGCTGCCGATGCCGGAGATGGCGAAGGTGCCGACAATCGCGACCGCATACAACGCCTTGTTGCCGGTGTCGATCAACGGGACCACCACGAAGGCCCACGGCACACAGGTCGCCCAGCCCAGCAGCATCAGCCGGCGCCGGCCCACTCGATCACTCAGCACAGCGGAGATGATCACGCTCGCAATGCTGACCAGCCCGCTGAGCACGCCGATCGACCAGATGAAGCCTCGCGTATAGCCCAGGTGGGTGTGCGCGTACATGGTCAAGTAGGTGTTGCCCATGTAGCAGAACGCCATCGTGCACAGCACGCTGCCGGCGGCCAACAGGATCTCCCGGCCCTGCAGGCGAAACACTTCGGCCAGCGGCGCTTTCGGCACCAAGTCGCGGGCCTTTTCCTCGGCGAACACCGGGGTCTCGTCGATGTTGAGCCGCACGTACAACGCCAACGCGATCAGCACCGAACTGATCAGGAACGGGATCCGCCATCCCCACTGCAGGAACTCGGGGCTGTACTCGCCGATCGTGACGTTCACACCGAGGAAGGTCAGGCTGCTCAGCACGCCGGCGACACCGCCGCCGAGCAGGGTGAACATGCCGTACCGGCCACGCCGGCCGCCGGGGGCGTATTCGGCGCTCAGCAGGGCCGACCCGGCCCATTCGCCGCCCACCGCGAACCCCTGCAGCAGCCGCAGCCCCATCAGGATCAGCGGCGCCGCCATCCCGATGGATGCGGTGCTGGGCACCAGGCCGACGCTCACGGTCGCCACGGCCATGATCACCAGCGTCCAGATCAGCGTCTTCTTGCGGCCCAGCCGGTCGCCGAAGTACCCGAAGACGGCCGCACCGATGGGCCGGGACAGGAATGCCGTGGCGAAGGTTCCCATCGAGGCGATCATGGCCACGCCGGGCGTGAGGTTGGGGAAGAACACGGCGGGGAACACCAGCGCCGCGGCGGTGCCGTAGATCAGGAAGTCGTAGAACTCGATTGCCGAGCCGACCAGGCACGAGACCGCGACGCGTGCCATCGGTGTGGCGGGCGGCTGGTCCGCGATCGTCGTTACAGCGCCCGCCGGGCGCGTCGACTCACCCATCCGTTAGTGCCCCTTTTGCGTCGGTCCATGCGGTCGTTCCCCAACGAAGGTAGGCGAACGTGCGAACTCTCGCCGCACGACTAGCCTGGCAATATCCTGCGTGTCGCGCAAAGCACCAGCTGACAACGCACATTGTGATGTGTCGGTTATCAAGCCGATGCGACGCTCGCCCGCGCTGACGCGTGAACTCAGCCCTCGGACAGCAGCTGCTTCTTGACGACCTTGCCCATCGCGTTGCGCGGCAGAGTATCCACGAACCGCACCTCGCGCGGCCGCTTGTGTATCGAAAGGTCTTGGGCGACAAAGTTGATCAGCTCGTCGGTGTTGAGCTCCGACGAGCCGACCACGAATGCGACGATGCGCTGGCCCAGGTCGTCGTCGGGCAAGCCGACGACGGCCGCCTCCTGCACACCGGGATGCCCGAGCAACGACGTCTCGATCTCACCCGCGCCGATGCGGTATCCGCCCGATTTGATCAGGTCGACCGATTCGCGGCCGACGATGCGATGCATGCCCCCGGCGTCGATCACCGCGACGTCGCCGGTGTGATACCAACCGTCGGCGTCGAAAACCTCGGCGGTGGCCTCCGGCCGATTCAGGTAGCCGTCGAACAGGGTCGGACCCCGAACATGAAGCTTTCCAACGGTTTCCCCGTCATGCGGAACCGCGTCGCCGGCGTCGTCGAGCAGCCTGGTCTCGATTCCGGACAACGGCAGGCCGACCCAGCCCGGGCGGCGTTCGCCGTCGGCCCGCGTCGACACCGTGATCAACGACTCCGAGGCGCCGTAGCGTTCGATCGGCCGGTGCCCGGTCAGCTGTTCCAGCCGGTCGAACACCGGAACGGGCAGCGCCGCGCTACCCGACACCAGCAGCCGGGCCGAGCGCAGTGTCTCGGCGGCCGTCTGATCGGCCACCACCCGTGACCACACCGTCGGCACCGCGAAGTACAGGGTTCCGCCGGATTCGGTACGGGCTTGGGCATAGCCGGCCGGCGTCGGTCTTCCGGTGTGCACGAAGCGATTTCCGATCCGCAACGACCCGAGTAGCCCCAGTACCAACCCGTGGATGTGGAACAGCGGCAATCCATGCACCAGCACGTCATCCGGTGTCCACTGCCAGGCTTGCGCCAGCGCATCGATGTCGGCGGCGATCGCGCCGCGGCTCACCACCACACCCTTGGGCGCTCCGGTGGTGCCCGAGGTGTAGATAACCATGGCGGTGGCCTCGGGCGGCGGCTCCGGGTAGCGGTGCCAGGAGCGGGCGTGCAGTCGCACCGGGATGTGCGCCAAGCCCTCCAGCTCGTCCGGCTCGGGGCCCAACCAGGCCCGCACACCGGAGTCGGTCAACATGTGCCGGCGTTCGGCCGCGCCGACATCGGAGGGCACCGGGACGAACGGAACGCCGGCGATCAGGCAGCCCGTGATCGCCAGGACGGTCGACACGCTGGGGGTGGCCAGCACCGCAACCCGGTCCGCGCCGGCGACGCGTTCGGCCACCGACGTCGCACCGCCGACGAGGTCACTGCGGCTCAAAACGGTGCCGTCGATCTTGACCGCGTCGGAGATGTCGGTGGCAGTGACGGCAATGGGGTTCAGCGATTCCAGCAGCACTTCAGCAGGCTACCGACAGTCGTCGGGGAGGTGACGTCAGGCCTGTTCATCCCAAATTTTCATCAGGGTGGACAGGATCTCTTCGCCACGGCCCAACCCGGCGAGGTGGCTTTCGCCCGGCAGGACGATCAGTTCGCAGTCAGCCAGCTTGGCCACCACGTGCTCACCGTGGGCAAAGGGCACGATGTGGTCGCTGTCGCCATGCCACCAGCGGACCGGGACCGTGACCTCGTCGAGCCGGAATCCCCAGTCCTGGGTGAACAGGACGACGTCGTTGAACGGCGCCGCCAGCTGCTTGCGGCTGCCGTTGAGGAGATCGTCGAGGAACATGGCGCCGAACTCGGGCCGGGTCAGTAGCCGTCGGTCGCCTTCGGGCGAAATCGCGGCGTACAGAAACAGCGCGGTGTTCGCGACCGGGCGGATCGACCGGACCAGCAGGCTGGCGCCGATCCGCAACGGGTCACCGCCCAGGCGCAACAGCGGCGCCACCCGCTTGCCCAGGTTCATCAGGCCGCTGGTGATCCCTTCGTCGCCGAGAAACGGCGCGACGCCGCCGAGAATCCCGGCCGCCACCACCCGATCTGGCAACCGCGCGGCCGACGCGAGGGTGTACGGACCGCCGCCGGACAGGCCGATGACGGCCATCTTGTCGATGCCGAGAATGTCGGCGATCGTGCGCAGGTCGTCGGCGAAGGCGGCGATGTTCTGGTAGCGGTGCGGTGTCGAGGATCCGATTCCGGGGCGGTCCAGGCCGATCAACCGGATCCCGTGGTCTTCGGCGTAGACGCGGGCCTCGGTCGGAATCTGCCGCCGGGCGCCCGGTGTGCCGTGCAGCCAGAACACCGCCCGGCCCTGCGGGTCACCGAATTCCGCGAACCCGATTTGACGGTCCTCGCCGACCGCGACGTTTCCCTCTAGCTTTGGGCGGGCGATTTCGAACACCATGTCAGCAGCTTGGCATGTGACGAACCGTTTACCAAAGGCTCACCCGGAGGCCCTGGCGGCGATCCGTATCCCCGATGTGAGCTGGCCGGTGCGGTGGACCGGATGCCGGCCAGCATGCCGCCCCTGGTGACCCGGATGCCGGTGCGATTCGGCAGCTAGGCGCCCCGCACCCGCTCGCCGATCACCCGCTGGGCGCGCAGCTCGGCCACCTCGTCGTCGGACAGACCCAGCGCCCGCAGGATCTCGTCGTTGTGCTGCCCGAGGGTGGGCGGCGCGCTGCGGTGGTGGCGATCCGGCCCGAGGCTGATCCGAAACGGCCAGCCGGGATAGCGGTGCGAGCCGGTGATCGGATGTTCGAACTCTTCGTAGAACCCGCGCGCGTCGAGCTGCGCCCCGATGAACTCGCGGTCATACATCTGTTCACCGGCGATCACCCGCTCGGCCGGAATGCCCTGCGCACGAAGGGTTTCGACGATGTCCTTAGGACACTGCGTCCGGGTCCAAGCGGCGACCAACTCGTCGAACACGTCGTGGTCGAGGCCCCCGTCGTCGGGCAGCGACACCGCCACCCAGGCGCCGTCCTCGGCGGTCGGGTAGACGCCCTGCAGATAGCCGCGCTGGCGGTTGCCTTGCCGCGATGAGACGACCCCGTTCATCGTGTACTCGATCACCGGCTCGGCCGTCACGCACGCGGCGACCTCGATCTGGGCGACCTCGATCAGCCGGCCCACCCCGGTGCGGCGCCGGTGCTCGAGTGCGGCCAGCAGAGCGACACCGGCGTGCACGCCGACGACGGGATCGGCGGGTCCCTGCGGATTGCATGGCGGCCCGTCGGCGTAGCCGGTGGCCGCCGACATCCCGGCGGTCTGCTCGAAGTTCAGCGCCCAGCCGACGTAGTCGCGCCAAGGACCGTGCAAGCCGAAACCTGGCATCCGGACTCCGATCACGTCGGGCTTCAGCGCCACCAGCGACTCGTAATCCAGGCCGAACTGCTCCACCACTCGCGGTGAGAAGTTCTCCACCACCACGTCGGCCTGCGCGGCAAGCCGGCGCGCGATGTCCAGGCCGCGCTGCGAGGTCAGATCGAGCGTGAGGTCTCGCTTGTTGAGGTTGGTGGCCTGCCACAGCGCGCTGCGCTCGTACCAGTCGTCGCCCTCGAACGGGAAGGCACCCGAGTAGCGAAAACCGTCGGGCCGTTGGATGGATTCGATCTTGACGATGTCGGCGCCGAAGGCGCCCAGGTAGCAAGTCAGATAGGCCCCGGCCCAAAAGGTAGTCAGGTCAAGCACTTTGAGTCCCGCGAAGGGCAACTCATTGGGGCGCGGCGCGATGTCTCGATCGAGACTTCGCCGTGACGCTGAGCACGCCGACGTGGTGAAGCGGAGCGGGGAACGGGGCTTGCGGAAGGACCACCCGGCGCCACCGCCTTCGACGAAGAACCCGCGCGCGGCGTACTGCGGGCAGTCCAGCACGGTGGCGCCGTCGTTGACCGGGGCGGCCGGAATCCGCAGCGCCTGGCTCAGTTCGACGATTTCGGCGACGGTCTGCTCGGCGAGCAACGGCTCTGCCCGCGCATAGAATTCGGCGCGCTCGGGGCCGCCCAACATGATCGCGATCTGCTGCTCGGCGAACTCGGGCAGGCCGAGCATCGCGCACACGTCGAGCCAGTGTTGACCCGCGAGACAGTTGATTCCCACCCAGCCGTCGGCCGCGCGGACCACGCCCAGCATGGGTGCACCCCGTGCGTTGGCGGGCAACCCGAGACTTCGCATCTTGCGCGCCATGAGCATCGGATAGGGCAACGTCGACAACAGCGACTCCGATTCGGAGACATCAACTTCGACGACCTCGCCACGCCGGCCCGTGAGGCGTAACGCCGTCAAGGCGCCCAGCGCGCCGTAGGCACCCGCGACGTACTCGGCGATCCGGGCGCCCACCTGCACCGGAGGGCGGTCGGGATCCCGCGGGCCGACCCAGCCCGACGCGGCCTGCAGGGTCAGCGGCGCGGTGTGCCGATCCCGCCACGGGCCGGACTGCCCGAAGTGGGATATCCGGAGCAGCACCAGGTTTGGATTGAGCTTGGCCAGGCTGTCGATGTCGAACCCCCAGCCGTCCAGGGTTCCTGGCGCAAGGTTTTCGACGAGCACGTCGGCCTGCGCGATCAGGTCGCGAGCGTCCGCCGGAGCGGCGATTCGTTTGCCGGCATTGAGGTACTCGAACAAACCGCAGCGACGCGGGTCGACCGCTCCACCCGGAAACGGCCCCCACCGGCGCAGCGGGTCTCCGCCGGGCGGCTCGATCTTGTCGACCTCGGCCCCGAGGTCGACAAACAGCTTCCCCGCGTAGGGGCCTGAGATTTCGGTTGCGATTTCGACGACATGGAGCCCGGCAAGGGGTTCCGTCACGCGGGAACCCCGATGGCCATCTGCTCCATGTACTGGTGTATCCCGCCGATGCCACCGCCCTCGCGGCCCAGTCCGCTCAGTTTGAAGCCGCCGAACGGTGCGCCTCCCGGACTGCAGCCGTTGACGGCGACCTGCCCGGTCCGGATGCGGCGCGCAACACCGACGGCACGATCCACGTCGCCGCCCCACACCGCGCCGGAAAGTCCGTACTGCGAGTTGTTCGCGATCGCGACGGCGTCCTCGTCGTCGCGGTAGCGCAGCACCGTCATCACCGGACCGAGCACTTCCTCTTGCGCGATAGTCGAATTCGGCTCGACGCCGGTCAGAATCGTCGGCTCGAAATAGAAGCCGGAGTGCAGTCCCGGCGGGCGACGGCCGCCCGCCACCAACGTGGCGCCGTCGTTGAGCGCGCCGATGACGTGCGCCTCGACCCGGTCCCGCTGCGCCGAGCTGATCAGCGGACCCATCTGCACCTCGGGATCAGCGGGGTCGCCGACCTTGACCCCGCGGGCCAATGCGGCGAGCCGGTCGACGACCTCGTCGTGCAGCGAATCGGGAAGCAACAGCCGGCTGTGCAGGATGCAGGCCTGCCCGGCGTGCAGCGAGCAGCCGTCGAACAGCATCCGTTGCAACATGTCGTCGGTGATCTCGGTGTCGTCCAGGACGATGCTCGCCGACTTGCCGCCCAGCTCCAGCAGGATCCTCTTCATCGTGTCCCCGGCGGCGGACATGACCTGACGGCCGACCACCGAGCTGCCGGTGAAGCTGACCATGTCGATACGCGGGTCGGTGGTGAGCAGCTTGGCCGCCTCGACGCCCGAGGGCGTAACCACGTTGACGACACCCGGTGGTATGTCGGTGTATTCGTCGATGATGCGCGCCAATGCAAGCCCGGCCAGCGGCGTCAGCGGTGAAGGCTTGAGCACCACGGTGTTTCCCGCGGCGAGGGCGTGATTCAACTTCATGACGTTGAGACAGTGCGGGAAATTCCACGGCGTCAGCACCGACACCACGCCCAGCGGTTCGTGGCGCAGTACGGTCGTTCCCGCGCCCATCCCGGCGACCTCTTGGTCGGCCAGCTCGGTGGCGAGCTGCGCGGCATACATCGACATGAACCCGGCGCCGTCGATCTGCATGACGCGCTCGTTCGCTACGCAGCCCCACTCCACCTGAGACAGCGCGAAGAAGTCGTCGGCGTGTTTCATCAGCGCATCGCCGAGCTGACGCAGACAGCCGGCACGCTGCGCTGCGCTCGTCGTGCCCCACGGTCCGCGGTCGAAGGCACGCCGCGCTGCCGCGATCGCGTCGCCGACCTGCGCGACGCCGGCGTCCGGTGCGGTGGCGATGACCTGCTCACTCGCCGGCGAGATGTCGTCATAGCGACCGTCGGCCGGCTCGACCCAGTTGCCGTCGATGTAGAGCTGATAGGTGTTGACAAGAGTTTTCGGAGTTTGTAGCTCGGTCATCTGCATCCTCACCCAGCAGTCGGTCATCTAAACACCCGGTGTACACCCATGGACCTGTGACGTCAATCACCAATCTCGTGAATTCCGGGCCATTTCAGCGTGTTACGGACGTATTGACAGCGTCGGTCAGCCCGGAGTAGACACAACGTCGCAGGACACATTGCGGCGATATGTCGGATAGCGATCCCGCCGATGCGCCAAGGAGGCCGGCCGTGCAGACTCATCCCCCGCTGCGCTCGCCGAGTTTTCCACTGCACTCCCCCGACTTCTATGCCGGCGATCCCTACCCGGTCTACCGCGAACTGCGCGCCAGCGCGCCGGTGTGCTGGAACGACGTCACCAACTTCTGGGCGCTGCTCAAGTACGAGGACATCCGCTTCGTGTCGAGCAACCCGGCACTTTTCACCTCCACCCAGGGCATCACCATCCCCGATCCGAACATGCCCAACCCGGTGCAGCAGGGAAGTCTGATCTTCACCGATCCGCCGCGGCACCGGCAGCTGCGCAAGCTGATCAACGCGGGCTTCACCCGGCGCCGAGTGTCGGTGCTCGAGCCGAAGATTCGCGAGATCGTGGGGGGCATTCTCGACGGCATCGAGCCGGGTTCGGTCCACGAGTTCGCCGAACAGATCGCCGCCCCCCTACCCACCCGGATGATCGCCGAATTGATCGGCGCCCCGCCCGACGACTGGGAACAATTCCGGGCCTGGTCGGATGCGGCCACCGGAACGGCCGATCCGGAAATCGAGCTCGACCCGTTGGTGGCGGCCGGGCAACTCTACGAGTACTTCCAGCAATTGATCGCCGCCCGGCGCAGCCAACCGCGCGACGATCTGCTGTCGGTGTTGGCCGACGCCGAGATCGACGACGAACGGCTCACCGACGAGGACCTGCTCAACTTCGCCTTCCTGCTGCTGGTCGCCGGTAACGAAACCACCCGCAATCTGATCGCGCTCGGCACGCTCGCGCTGATCGCCCATCCCGACCAGCGCCGTCTGCTGGTCGCGGACCGGGCGCTGATCCCGGCGGCCGTCGAGGAGATGTTGCGCTGGAACAGCCCGGTGGTTCATATGGCCCGCACCGCCACCGCCGACGTCGAGATTCGCGGTCAGCGGATCCGTGCCGGCGAGGTGGTGGTGATGCTGTACGGGTCGGCGAATCGGGACGAGGACGTATTTGGTCCCGACTCCGAGGAATTCAAGGTGACCCGGCATCCGAACCCACACATCGCGTTCGGTTGCGGTGAACATTCTTGTATCGGTGCGCAGTTGGCGCGCCTGGAGGCCACGGCCATGTTCGACGAACTGCTGCGGCGCTTCCCGACGCTCGAACTGGTGGGGGGCGTGGACCGGATGCGGGCCACGATGGTGCCCGGGGTGAAACGCATGCCGGTGCGTCTCGGGACGGGCGGCTGAGCAATGCAACTGGAGTACACCGCCGAGCAGGAGCGGTTGCGCGCCGAGATCCGCAGGACGCTGGAACAGGTGATGACACCCGAGCGCACCGAAGCGATCAAGGACCGCGTCGAGGGCGGACCGGAAGTGCGGGAATGCGTGCGCGCCCTTGCGGCAGCCGATCTGCTCGGCGTCGGCTGGCCCAAAGAGTATGGTGGACGCGGCTTCTCGGCGATCGAACAGTTCATCTTCTCCGAGGAGGCGCGCCGGGTCGACGCTCCGATACCGCTGGTGACACTCAACACGGTCGGGCCGACACTGATGCAGTGCGGCACCGAGGAACAGAGGCAGAAGTTTCTGCCGTCGATTCTCGACGGCAGCGTCGAGTTCGCGATCGGGTATTCCGAGCCCGGGGCCGGCAGCGACCTGGCGTCAATACGCACCACCGCGGTGCGCGACGGAGACGATTACGTGATCAACGGGCAGAAGATGTTCACCAGCGGCGCCGCGTACGCCGACTACATCTGGCTGGCCGCCCGCACTGATCCGAACGCGAAGAAGCACAAGGGGATTTCGATTCTCATCGTGCCGACATCGTCGCCCGGTTTCTCGTGGCAACCGCTGCACACCATGCCGGGCATCTCCACCTTCTACACGTTCTACGACAACGTGCGGGTCCCGGCAAGCGCCCTGGTCGGCGGCGAGAACGAAGGCTGGCAGCTGATCACTACGCAGTTGAACTTCGAGCGCGCGGCGCTGGGCAATCTCGGAGCGCTCGAGCCGTTGTTCGAGAAGACACTGGACTGGGCTCGTAGCACCGAGCTCGACGGCGGGCGCGTCATCGACCAGCCGTGGGTTCGGTTGACCCTGGCCCGGGTCGAAGCGCAGGTCGCCGCGTACAAATTGGTCAACATGCGGGTCAATGCGGCGATGACCAAGGGCGTACTCAACATGGGCGAGGCTTCGGCGGCCAAGGTGTTCGGCACCGAACTCACCCAACAGGTCGCCCGGCAATTACTGGAAGTGCTGGACCACAACGGATTACGCCGGGGCAACGACGCGCCGTTGCGCGGGGCGCTGGAATCCGCGTACCGGTTTGCGGTCATCAACACGTTCGGGGGCGGGGCCAACGAAATTCAGCGTGACATCATCGCCATGGCGGGATTGGGCATGCCGCGAGCACCTCGTGACCTTCGGGCCACCTAGCAGTCAGGAGGATTTAGTACGTGACCAACCAAGATCCCGAGTTCCTCGCCAAGCTGCGGGGGCTCATCAACCAGCCCACCGGGGGTAGCGGAAAGCCCACCGTGGCTCCGGATCCGGTGAATCAGCCGATGATCCGGCATTGGGCCTACGCGCTCGACGACATGAACCCGGTTTACCTCGATCCGGAGTTCGCCGCCGCCTCACGATTCGGCGGCATCGTGTCGCCGCCGGTGATGTTGCAGACGTGGACGATGCCGTCACCCAAGCTGGAGGGGATCGCAGAGCGCGGCGGCGCACCGATGGAGATCACCAACAATCCGACCGCGTTCCTGGACGACGCCGGATACAGCAGCACGGTGGCGACCAACTCGGAATTCGAGATTGGGCGCTACCCTCGGCTCGGCGACGTGATCAGCGCGACTTCGGTCTTCGAGGAGGTCTCCGACGAGAAGAAGACGGCGAAGGGATCCGGCTTCTTTTTGACCTGGGTGATCACCTACTCGGATCAAAACGGCGAAGTGCTGGGCCGGCAACGATTCCGGGTGCTGCGCTTCAAGCCGGACAACTCATGAGCGCCCGCTTGGCCCCGACC
This sequence comes from Mycobacterium stomatepiae, assembly GCF_010731715.1. Taxonomy (NCBI): domain Bacteria; kingdom Bacillati; phylum Actinomycetota; class Actinomycetes; order Mycobacteriales; family Mycobacteriaceae; genus Mycobacterium; species Mycobacterium stomatepiae. The sequence continues at coordinate 5,294,130 of NZ_AP022587.1, read as the reverse complement.
ATCACTGAAGACACCGAGTTCTTCTGGAACGGGCTGCGCGAGCACAAGCTGCTGATCCAGCGCTGCAAGAGATGTGGAACGCTGCGCAATCCCGCGCGGCCCATGTGCCCTGGCTGCCGTTCGCTGGAATGGGAGGCCATCGAATCGTCGGGCCGCGGCACCGTCTACAGCTACGTGATGCCGCACGAACCCAAGTTCGGATTCTTCGAGTACCCCTACATCGTGGTGCTGGTGGCACTCGACGAGGGCGTACGGCCGGTGTCGAACCTGTGTGAGATCGACCCGGCTGACGTGAGGGTCGGCATGCCGGTCGAGGTCTTCTACCAGGCTTTCGATAACGACCTTGTGCTGCACCAGTTCCGGCCGAGCGGCTAGGTCAATCGCGCATGGACTTCACCTTCACCGAAGAACAAGAGACCATCCGCAAGCTGGCCCGCGAGCTGTTCGAGCGCCGCGGCACGCCCGAGCGACTCACCGAACTCGAAGCCGGCGAGACCCGCTATGACGGCGCACTCTGGCAAGAACTCGCGGCCGTCGACCTGCTGGGCGCCGGATTGCCCGAATCGCTGGGCGGTAACGGCGGCGGCTTCCTGGAAGTCGGCGTGCTGCTGGCCGAGGTCGGGCGCGCCGTGGCACCGGTACCGGCCTACGCGACCTTGGTGCTCGGCGCGGATCCGATTGCCCGGCACGGAAATCCGGAGCAACAGCAATGCTTCCTGCCTGACGTCATTTCCGGCACTCGCATCCTGACCGCCGGGCTACAAGAACCCGGCCGCTCCGAGCCGACGAGCCCGGCCACCAAGGCGGTTCGCGATGGCCAGAACTGGCGGCTCGACGGAGCCAAGGAACTGGTGCCGGCCGCCCAGCTCGCCGACACCGTGCTGATTCCCGCCAGCACCGACGACGATCGGGTGAGCCTGTTCCTGCTGGCCTGCGATGCCCCCAACGTCGAGATCCGGCCGGTGGCGACCACCAGCGGCCAACCGCACGCCGACGTATTCCTGGATGGTGCAACAGTTTCGGAGACCGACCGGCTGGATGGCTCGATCGAGTCGCTATACACCCGGGCGCTGATCGGGCTGTGCGCGATCCAGCTCGGCGTCGCCGAGCGGGCCCTGCAGATCGCCGCCGAGTACACCAGCGCGCGTGAACAATTCGGACGTCCGATCGGCAGCTTCCAGGCCGTGCAGCAGCGGTTGGCCGATGCCTTCATCGACGTCGAGGCGATCCGCTGGACCACCTGGCATGCGGCCTGGTTGATCGCGAACGGACGCCCCTTGGAAGATGCGCGGCGGGCTGCGCGCATCGCGAAGTTCTGGGCCGCCGACGCCGGTGCCCGCGTCGCGTCCACCACCCAGCACGTACACGGCGGCATCGGGATCGACATCACCTATCCCCTGCACCGTTATTTCCTCTGGGCCAAGCACAACGAGCTCACCCTCGGCTCCGCGCCCGCGCAGCTGGCCGGTATCGGCAGCACCTACTGAGAAGGAAACCGATGACGACGACCGCAAACCGCACCACCACCTTGCAGTGGGCCGACATCAGCGTCGGGGACGAGGTCAACCCGCTCGAAATCCCGATCACCACCACGATGATCGTGGCCGGCGCGATCGCCTCGCGTGACTTCATGCCAGTGCACCACGACGTCGAATACGCCAAGAAGCAGGGTTCACCCAACCTGTTCATGAACATCTTGACCACCAACGGGTATTGCGTGCGCTTCCTCACCGACTGGGCCGGCCCCGAAGCGATGGTCAAGAAGCTGTCGATTCGACTGGGCGTGCCATGCTTCCCCGACGATCCGCTGCGCTTCACCGGCAGCGTGACGAGCAAGACTTCAGCCCCTGAAGGGGCGTCGCCGGCTGAGAACTTCGTCGAGGTGACCTTCCGTGGCTCCAACAGCCTGGGCGATCACGTCTCGGGCACCGCGATCCTCAGCCTGCTCGACGGAGCCTTCGAAAGAGGTGAAGCATGAGCCGGCTTCCCGGCGCCGCCGCGATCGCGGGCATCGGCCAGACCGAGTTCTCCAAGGAATCCGGGCGCAGCGAACTGCAATTGGCGTGCGAGGCGGTCAGCGCCGCGCTCGACGACTCGGGCCTGACGCCCGCCGACGTCGACGGCATGGTCACCTTCACGATGGACTCCAGCGACGAGATCGACATTGCCCGCAACGTCGGCATCGGCGACCTCAGCTTCTTCTCCCGCGTGCATCACGGCGGCGGCGCTGCGGCCGGCACCGTCGTGCATGCGGCGATGGCCGTCGCGACCGGTGTCGCCGACGTGGTGGTGTGCTGGCGCGCCTTCAACGAACGTTCCGGGTTCCGGTTCGGTGGCAGCGGGCGCAACATGACGGAAACCCCGCTGTTCATGGCGCACTACGCGCCCTTCGGATTGCTCACTCCCGCAGCGTGGGTCGCGATGCATGCCCAGCGCTACATGTCGACGTATGGGGTCACCAACGAGGACTTCGGGCGCGTCGCCGTCGTCGACCGCAAACACGCCGCCACCAATCCCGACGCGTGGTTCTACCAGCGCCCGATCACGCTGGAAGACCACCAGAAGTCCCGCTGGATCGTCGAACCCGTGCTGCGACTGCTGGATTGCTGTCAGGAAAGCGACGGCGGTGTCGCGCTGGTGGTGACCAGCGCCGAACGCGCCCGCGACCTGAAGCAGCCACCGGCGATCATCGCGGCCGCCGCGCAGGGTGCGGCCGCCGACGGGGAGATGATGACCAGTTACTACCGCAACGACATCACCGGGCTGCCGGAGATGGGCGTGGTCGCCGACCGGCTGTGGCGCGATTCGGGCCTCAAGCCCCAGGACATCCAAACCGCATTCATCTATGACCATTTCACGCCGTTCGTGTTCACCCAGCTCGAGGAGCTTGGCTTCTGCGGGCGTGGCGAGGCCAAAGACTTCGCCACCGTGGAGCGGCTCCCGCTGGGCGGGGAATTCCCGATCAACACCAATGGCGGGTTGCTCGGCGAGGCCTACATCCACGGGATGAACGGCATCACCGAAGGCGTGCGCCAGGTTCGGGGCACGTCGTACAACCAGGTCGACAACGTCGAACACGTGTTGGTCACCTCCGGCACCGGGGTGCCGACCAGTGGCTTGATTCTCGCGCCGGCCGGGTAGGCGCGTCATGAAGGGGAGGGGACCATGACGGCTTCCGAGTTGGCCCAGGCCGCCGATACCCGCGAGCTCATCGTCGAATCCGCGTTCGCCTGCTTCGGCAAGCAGGGTCTGCAAAAGGCCACGATCGTCGACATCGCCAAGCGGGCCGGGATATCTCGCAGCACGATCTACGAATACTTTTCCGATAAGGCGTCCATCGTGGAGGCGTGCGCCGAGCACGCGTCGCAGCAGTTCTACCGTGAGATGACCAAGGCGATGGAACGCGGCAGCTCGCTCGAGGACAAACTCTGCGCGGCAGCGGTTTTCGTCACCCAGGCGCGGCGAGTCATCGCGTCGGAGAAGTACTTCGACGAGGACGCGATCAGCCTGCTGCTGACCAAGGACGCGGCCGTGCTGCTGCGCGAGTGCGTCGAGTTCTTCACCCCCTACCTCGCGGCGGCCCGGCTCACCGGCGAAGTCCGCAAAGACCTCGACAACGAGGCCGCGGCGGAATGGTTCGCGCGAATCCTGTTCTCGCTCTTCAGCATGCCGTCCTCGACGCTGGACATGGACGACCCCAAGGTCGTCACCGAGTTCGTCCGCGCCCACCTGGTGCGCGGATTCGCCAGCGAGCGCCCGCGCAGGCGATGACTGACATGAACACATCGTCGACCGCGCGAAAAATCAGAGCAATCACCGCAGTCCTGCTTGCAATTTCGTCGATGGTCTCGGGTTGCAACAGCCCCCAGGATTCACCCGCGGTAGTGGTCGTCTCGGGTGGCGACGCGACAAGCCCGTTCACCACGCCGGACCAAGCCTGCGCGACGGGGCTTGCGGCGGGCAACACCGACACCGCGATCCGGGAATATCTGCTCACACGGCATTACCGGGCTTTCACCTCACCAGCGATGGCCGGCCGCGGGCAAGTAGTCGATCAGAGCGGCTTCGGTGCTTTCGGGCAGTGCCCGATTAGCTTGCCGGAGAACATGACCGTCAACTCCACCGCCAGCATCGACACGGCAGGTGAGCACCTGGCCCGGTTCTTGAATTACCTGCACAGCGACAAGGGCATCAACGTCGTCGATCTCGTCGGCCATTCGATGGGCGGCTTGTACTCCCGCGCGGCAATCCGCGTGCTGGCCACCACGAACTCCCCGGTGCACGTCCGCTCGCTGACCACCATCGGGAAGCCCTGGCAAGGCTCCTATCTTTCGGATTACGCAAATGGCTTCGTCCCGCTGACCGACTGTGCCGGCGATCAGTTCTGCGAGAACGCGATGAGCGGCTTCAAGGATGAAGTGCTGCGCTTGATGTCGGGTTCCGGGCGCGAGGTCAACCAGCCCTACCTGATGGGCAAGGACGGATGGAATCAATTCCAGTCCGGGGTGTTGGACAAAGTCCCGGTGGTACTGATCGGCGGCAGGAGGTTCGCCAGGCCGGGTCCGGTCAACGCGATGGTGTGGCCGAATGACGGCATCGTCGCGCTGCGTAGCGCGCTGGCAGGTGATGTCGGGGACTCGGTGCTGCCACACCGGCGCTGCTATACCTTCGACGACACGCACAGCATCTACGTGTCCAATGCTGCGGGCCTCGACTGGAATACGGCGCTCACCTGGGACCCACGGGTCTTCGAGGTGTTGCACACCGCCCTGCGGAATGCACCAACATCACTCGACGGACCCAACCGCGACGGTTGCCCCGGCCCCTAGGCGCTCATCCATCGTGGGGACGTGCGCCGAGCACGTGTTGTTCAGCACGCCTTCGCCGATCTGGGATACGGACGACCCTGACGTCGTCACCGAATTCATCTGCGCACATGTGGTGCGCGGGTTCGCCAACGAGCGCCCGCGACCGCTCAACACATGACTTTCGACCCTCGCGGACAGCGGCCCTCGTCATACGCACTGCACATCATGACCGAGGGCTGACCCTGGATGGCGTAAGCCTCCCATGGGCACTCTTATCACGATTCAGGAGTACACGATCATGAGCACTCACTACGAGGCACGCCCTGCCGCAGGCGAATACAGCGCCGAAGACGACAATCAACTGCAACCAGAAGACAGCCTCATCGACCGCGGTGTGGACGACATACTCGACGAGGGCTATTCACCGCCCGAACAGCCATACGGTCCCGGTGCATTTGGCCCGTCTGAAACCCTGGACCAGATGCTCAGCGAGGAAGAGCCGGATCCCGCGCGCGACTCAATGTGCTGCTCGATGAGGCAGAACGACAGCGCTCCGACGAATCAGAACGCGTAGCCGAATTTGCCCGGCGACGCGAGCTCGGTCGAGTCCGAGCGGGCCGGCTTATGGCGACCAACCAGGGATCTGGCGAAGACGCCGAGGCAGAATTGGTCGCCGAGGATGTCGGTATCTGTGGCGGCGCCGCCTCTGCCGAAGAAGCCGCGGTTCACATCATCGACGACGAGATCGATGGCATCGAAGACGAGGATTAGCGAATTCGCCAGGTTGCGAAGGACTTTCACCATGAAAATGTGGGTCCAACTCGAGGGCCACAACGAAGACGACGAGTATCCGGACGACGCCACCTACGAAGTACTGACCGGCGGCGTCCTAAAGGTTACCAGCGGCAACGACATTCACCTTTACGGTCCGGCCTACTGGCAAGAGGTCACGATCGACACCCGCCCCGCCGCTGCCGATGACGTGCAGGCCGAACGACTCGACGACGAGCTCAAATGGCAATGAGGCGCGTTCGGAGTCAAATCTCGGTATCGGCGGTGGTACCGGTCGACGGTGCGGCAGGGCCGAAGGCGTCTTGGAATAGTAGGCGCTGGCAAGACTACGATACTGCCGCCACGGCTCTGCGAGGCGGACCACTTCGTCTTGGCTCGGTAGGTGGTCGAGCCCATAGGACTGCTGGATGGCCTTGCGCAGGGCGAGGTCTCCGGGCAGCACCACGTCGGGGCGCGCGAACGCGATGATCAGAAAGCCATGAACAGTCCAGGGGCCGATACCGGGAATCGCGGTCAGTCGCGTCTGGATCTCGTCATCGGACAGCCCGCACAGTTCACCCTCGCTGAGAGTTCCGTCGGCGAACTGGTGCCTACACTGAGCTCAGTGACCGCGCTGCGCCAGCGCCCGCAGGAAGAACGTCAGGTTGGCTGGCCGTTCGGCGAGCCGCCGCATGAAGTAGCCGTACCACTGGGTGCCAAACGGCACGTAGACGCGAACGTGATGACCGGCGTCGGCCAGGCGGCGCTGTTCCTCGTCGCGGATGCCGTACAGCATCTGGTATTCGAATTCGTCAGTGCCACGGCCCGATTCGCCGGCAATGGCCGGGACCTCCTCGATGATGGCGGGGTCGTGCGAGGCCACCATCGGATACCCCGAGCCGGCCATCAGCACCCGCAGGCAGGCCAGATAGGAGTCGGTGACCTCGTCTCGACCGCGATAGGCCACCGACGCCGGTTCGTCGTAGGCGCCCTTGCACAGCCGGATCCGGGCCCCCGAAGCGGCGAATTCCCGGCAGTCACCCAGCGTGCGTTTCAGGTATGCTTGCAAAACCGTTCCCAGCCAAGGGAATTCGGCCCGCGGATCGCGGACGATGGACAGCGTCGAATCGGTGGTGGTGTGGTTCTCGGCGTCCACCGTCACCCAGATCCCCGCCCGCTGCGCAGCGTCGCAGATCGACCACGCGTTCTCCCGGGCGATCTTCTCACCATCGCCGTCCAGTGACTGTCCCAGCGCCGACAACTTGACCGAGACTTCCAAAGGCGCGATGTCACCGGCTTCGTGCAGCCGGCCCAGTTTGTCGATCAGGTCGAAGTAAGTCCGCACGGCCGCGCCGGCATCGTCGGCGTTCAGGACGTCCTCGCCCAGATAGTCGACGCTGACCAGACGGTTCGAAGCACGCAGGGCGGCAACGCTATTCAGCGCTGAATCGATTGTGTCGCCGGGAACGAAGCGGTGCACCACCTTGCGGGTGACCGGCAACCCCTCGGCAGCACGTCGCAATCCCGGACGCCGGCTGGCGGCCATGATCGCCGGTCGCAGCGTACTGGCGAATACGCCGGCCATTAGTCGGACCCCATGTGCGGGTAGGTGTATTGCGTGGCCGGGACGAATGTCTCCTTGATGGTGCGTGCGGACGTCCAGCGAAGGAGATTCAGCACCGACCCGGCCTTGTCATTGGTGCCCGAGCCGCGCGACCCGCCGAACGGCTGGCGCCCGACGACGGCCCCGGTCGGCTTGTCGTTGACGTAGAAATTGCCGGCCGCGAATCGCAACCGGTCCTGCGCGGTGAGCACGGCCTGGCGGTCGTCGGCGATCACCGCACCGGTCAGCGCGTAGCGCGCCCCGGTGTCGATCACGTCGAGGATGCGCTCGTAGGAATCGTCGGGATAGACGTGCACCGAGAGCAGCGGGCCGAAGTACTCGGTCGAGAACGCCTCGTCGGTTGGGTCGTCGGACAGCAGCACGGTCGGGCGGACGAAATAGCCGACGCTGTCGTCGTATTCGCCCCCCACCGCGATCGTGACGCCGGCCGCGCCCTTGGCCCGCTCGATGGCGGTGACGTTCTTGGCGAACGCGCGCCGGTCGATCAGGGCGCCGCCGTAGTTGGTCAGGTCGGTGATGTCGCCGTAGCTCAGTCCGGCCGTCGCACCGAGGAAGTTGTCACCCATGCGCTGCCACACCGAGTGCGGGATGAATGCCCGCGACGCCGCCGAGCACTTCTGGCCCTGGTAGTCGAACGCGCCGCGAATCAGCGCGGTACACAGCACATCCGGGCGCGCCGAGGCGTGTGCGACCACGAAGTCCTTGCCGCCGGTCTCGCCGACCAGCCGCGGATAGCTATGGTAACGGCCGATGTTGGTGCCCACCTGCTGCCACAGATGGCGGAAGGTGGCCGTCGAGCCGGTGAAGTGAATGCCGGCCAGCCGCGGATCGGCCAGCGCCACATCGGAAACCGCCAGCCCGTCGCCGGTGACCAGGTTGATCACGCCGGGCGGCAATCCGGCGGCCTCGAGCAGCTGCATGGTCAGATACGCCGACAGCGTCTGGGTGATCGACGGCTTCCACACCGCGGTGTTGCCCATCAGCGCCGGCGCGGTCGGCAGGTTGCCCGCGATCGAGGTGAAGTTGAACGGCGTGATCGCGTAGACGAAGCCGTCCAGCGGGCGGTACTCGCTGCGGTTCCACTCCCCCGGTGCGCTGACCGGCTGCTGCGCCATGATCTGACGGGCGAAGGCCACGTTGAAACGCCAGAAGTCGATCTGCTCGCACGGCGAATCGATCTCGGCCTGATAGGCCGACTTGGACTGGCCGAGCATGGTCGCGGCGGCGATCTTCTCCCGCCACGGGCCCGCCAGCAGGTCCGCCGCGCGCAGGAATACCGCGGCACGCTCGTCGAAAGGTAGTGCCGCCCAATCGTTCTTGGCGGCCATCGCCGACTCGACCGCCGCCGTAGCGTCGGCGTGCCCGGCGTTGGTCAGGGTGCCCAGTGTGGCCGCGTGCCGGTGCGGCGCCACGACGTCGATGCGCTCACCATCGCCCATCCGATGTTTACCGCCGATGACGTGTGGGAGTTCGATCGAATGATCGGCCAGCGCGGCCAGTTCGGTCTTGAGCCGGGCGCGTTCGGGCGAGTGCGGGGCGTAGTCGTGGACCGGCTCGTTGACCGGTGTCGGCACCTGGGTGATCGCATCCATGGTGCCAGGATCCTCGGCCCGCGGGCACAATCTGTTGGCTGATCGTACAGGATATATCTGCCCTAGTAGTAATATTGGACAATATGCGGGTGCCCGGGGTCGGACTGGGCCAGCTGCTGCTCGCGCTGGATGCGACGCTGGTCAGCTTGGTCGACGCCCCGCGCGGCCTGGACCTGCCGGTGGGATCGGCGGCGCTGATCGATTCCGACGACGTTCGGCTCGGTCTGGCGGCCGCGGCGAGCCTCGCCGACGTGTTCTTCCTGCTAGGAGTCGGGGACGGCGAGGCGCTGCGGTGGATCGACAAGCAGGCACGCGAACGTGCGCCGGTGGCGATCTTCGCCAAGGAGCCGTCGACCGCGGTGGTGGCCGCGGCCGTGGCGGTCGGGTCGGCGGTGGTGGCCGTCGAGCCGCAGGCCCGCTGGGAGCGGCTCTATCAATTGGTCAACCACGTCTTGCAGCACCACGGGGATCGCGCCGATCCGATGGAAGACTCCGGCACCGACCTGTTCGGTCTGGCGCAATCGCTGGCCGATCGCATCCACGGCATGGTCAGCATCGAAAACGCGCAGTCGCACGTGCTCGCCTACTCGGCCTCCAACGACGAGGCCGACGAACTGCGCCGGCTGTCCATCCTCGGCCGGGCCGGGCCGCCCGAGCACCTGGAGTGGATCGGCCAGTGGGGTATTTTCGACGCGCTGCGAAGCAGCGACGAGGTGGTGCGCGTCGACGAGCGCCCGGAGTTGGGCCTGCGTCCGCGGTTGGCGATCGGGATCTATCAGCGGCCGGCCGGGCCCCGCCGACCGCCGGTGTTCGCCGGCACCATCTGGGTGCAGCAGGGGTCGGCGCCACTGGCCGACGACGCCGAGGAGATCCTGCACGGCGCGGCGGTGTTGGCCGCCCGCATCATGTTTCGGCTGTCCGCCCGGCCGTCAACGCATGCACGACGGGTGCAACAACTGCTCGGCCTGACCGACCCGGAGACAGTCACGGCGCCGGCCGACGTGGCGGGGATCGCCCGCGAGCTGGGCCTGGCCCCCGATGGTACCGCGGCACTGATAGCTTGGGACACCACCGTCTCGGGGTCCCGCCACGCCCGGCTCACCGACGTTATAGCGTTGAGTGCCAGTGCTTTTCGCCGTGATGCCCAGATCGCGTCGCAAGGCTCGCGAACGTACGTGTTGCTGCCTCAGACGTCGGCGGCGCGCTCGGTGACGTCGTGGGTCCGCGGCACGATCGGCGCGTTACGCACCGAACTCGGCGTCGAGCTGCGAGCCGTCATTGCGGCACCGGTCGCCGGCCTGGCTGGGATCGCGGCGGCACGCGGCGAGGTTGATCGAGTGCTCGATAGTGCTGAGCGACACCCGATTTCGATCGGACAAGTGACCTCGCTGGATGAGGCGCGCACCACCGTGTTGCTCGACGAGATCGTCACGACGATCGGAACCGACGAGCGCTTGGTCGATCCGCGGATACGCGAGCTGCGAGCGCGGGATCCGGTGCTGGCCGAGACGCTGCGGGTGTACCTGGACAGCTTTGGCGATATCGCTACTGCCGCGCACTGGTTGCGGGTGCACCCGAACACGGTTCGCTACCGGGTGCGTCGGATCGAGAAGCTGCTGTCGACGTCGCTGGGCGATCCCGAAGTGCGGCTGCTTTTTTCGCTCGGGCTGCGGGTGCTGGAGCGGGGATAGCCGGGGCCTGACCTGCGCTGTGCGGGATGCGAAGGTCCAATGAGCGGTAACGCAAATCGGCTGTGGTGGCCGCACTCGAGGGGGGGTCGATGAATCGTTCGCTGCTCGCACGCACCTGCGGCGAGGTCACGAAAATGGCTGCCGGCGTTGCGATTATCGCGATTTCGGCCGCCGGAGTGCCGGCGAACGCAACCGCTGCGGCGGTCGTGCCCGACAAGTTCCGCTCCGACCTGCCCACCGGTCCGGACGATCCCCGTTGCCTGCAGAATCCCGGGTACGCGCCGTGTATGGGCGGTCCCTACTGGGTGGGCCCGCCTGCGGCGCCCACGCCACCCGGGCCTCCCACCGGACCGCTGGATCCGCAATGCATGTCCAATCCCGCCGATGCGGCGTGCGTGGGAAGCCCGTTCCTGCCGCCACCGCCACCGGTCGCTCCACCTCCACCGCCGGTCGAACCACCACTGCCACCGCCGGCGGCTCCGCCTCCTCCGCCGCCGGTGGAGCCCATTGCTCCGCCTCCCATAGCGCCGCCACCGGTCGTGCCGATCGTCCCGCCTCCCGTAGCGCCGATCGCGCCGATGCCGGCGATGGGCGGCGCAGACCCGGGCATGCCCGGCCACATATAACTTCGGCGGCGAGTCGCGCGGGACCCTTAAGTGTCCACCAAACCAGGCGGTGGTGTTGTTCCACTCGGGGCAACGAGGCGAACGCACGAACCGCGAGTTCTGCCCGAGCGGTTCGCCGGATCATGCATGAATTACCCCGCACTGCAAGGCAATACATGGACGATGTGACCTGCGGCGCCTTCCGGCCGACGACAGCTACCTTCAAAATGCCCTAATGGGCGCGCATGCGAGTTCTCACCGTCGCGCACGGCGGCGATGTTCGGGCGCGCAGGAACTCTGCCATCTAGAAAACAACCTCCAGCGGGCACCGCGAGGCGAATTGCTCATTTTTCCAAGGGTGATCGCGTTTCGTGGTGTGCTTCGTTGTGCCTTGTCCACAGTCGGAGGTTTATCCACAACGGCCCGTTTCGGCTGTGCGGAGGCGGGTGACCACCACTAGAATCGAAATCATGTTCGAATACGCGGACGATGCCGCGGTGGTGGCCGCAATCGCCGAATCCGCCCGGGCCGAGGCGGCGGCCACGGCACGCCGATTGCAGGCCATCGCCGAGTTGGTGCACCGCCAGGCCGACAGCCTCGTGGACCATGACAGCTGGTGGTGCGACAACTGGGACGCGATAGCCGCCGAAGTTGCTGCGGCACAGGGCATTAGCCACGGGATGGCGTCGGGCCAGATGTACTTGGCGGTAGCGTTGCGAGATCGGCTGCCAAGGGTCGCGGCCCTGTTCGCCGAAGGCTCAATCAGTGCGAGAGTGGCCGCGACGATCGTGTGGCACACCGACCTCATCAAAGACCCAAAGACTCTACAGACCGTCGACGCCACGCTGGCCGACGACGCGACGACATTCGGCCCACTGTCGGTGACCAAGACCGCTCAAGCCATCGATGCCGTCGTCGACCGTCACGACCCCGCGGCGGTTCGCCGTGCGCGGGCCAACGCACGCGGACGCGATGTGGTGGTCGGGGGTGCCGACGGCCGATCCGGCACCACGTCCTTTTGGGGTTCCTTGTTCGCCACTGACGCAGCCGTGTTGGACCGGCGGCTCGCGCAGATGGCCCACCAGGTGTGCGAGAGCGACCCGCGTACCGTGGCACAGCGCCGCGCCGACGCGCTCGGTGCACTGGCCGCCGGTGCCGAACAACTGGCGTGTGCGTGCGGCGCAACAAATTGTCCGGCCGCCCTCGACACCGACGCGCGCGCCGGCGCGGTAGTGGTTCACGTCATCGCCGAAAGCCGCAGCCTCGAGAGTGCGCCCGATCCATACACATCAGGCGAGCCCGCGACGCGACCGCTCACACCCGACACCACCCTGTCCGAGGCTTTGGCCCCAGACCCCGAGCCGCCCGCACCCGCTAAGCTGCCGGTCGCCTATGTGGTCGGTGGCGGCGTGGTCCCGGCTCCGCGGCTGGCCGAGCTGATCCGCGGTGGCGCCAAGGTCCGGCCGTTACGGCGCCCCGGTGCGTCCCCGTCCGAGACGGCCTATCGCCCGTCGGCGGCACTGGAGCGCTTCGTCAGGTGCCGAGATTTGTCCTGTCGCTTTCCGGGCTGCGACCGTCCCGCGGAGTGCTGCGACGTGGACCACACGGTCCCCTACCCGCTGGGCCCGACCCACCCGTCGAACCTGAAATGCCTATGCCGAAAGCACCATCTTTTGAAGACGTTCTGGACGGGTTGGCACGACGACCAACGGCCCGACGGAACTGTCGTCTGGACCTCGCCAACCGGGCGCACCTACACCACCCATCCGGGCAGTCGCCTGCTGTTTCCCGCGCTGTGTCTGCCGACGGGCGAATTAGCGTCTCCCCCAAGCCAATATCGACCTACCAGCAATCGCGGCGTCATGATGCCGATCCGCCGCCGAACCCGACAGCAAGATCGCGTCCGGCGCATCGATGCCGAACGAGCGCTTAACGCCGCCCACGTCGCTGAGCGCAATCAGCCGCCGCCGTTCTAAGGCACTACTTATGCTCAGCGTGAGCGTAATTCTGCGTGTTGCAGGGGTTTTGCATCCGGCTAGGCTTTGCTGGTGGTAGTAAACCCGTCCTCCTATTTGGTGCTGGCTTCCCAGCGCAGTGGCAGCACACTTCTCGTCGAATCGCTCCGCGCGACCGGTGTGGCCGGCGAGCCCCAGGAGTTCTTCCAGTACCTGCCGACCACCAGCCAGTCCCCGCAGCCGCGCGAGTGGTTCGCCGGCGTCGAGGACCAGTCGATCCTGAGCCTGCTCGATCCGCTGGACGAAGGGAAGCCCGACCTCGCGCCGGCCGAAATCTGGCGCGACTACATCCGCACCGTCGGCAGGACACCGAACGGGGTCTGGGGCGGCAAGCTGATGTGGAACCAGACGCCGCTGCTGTTACAGCGCGCCGAAGGCCTCCCCGACCGGTCCGGCCCCGGCCTGCTGTCCGCGATCCGCGACGTCGTCGGTGAGGACCCGTTGCTGGTCTACGTCTATCGGCCCGACGTCGTCTCGCAGGCGGTGTCGTTCTGGCGGGCAGTGCAGACCCGGGTATGGCGGGGCCGGCCCGATCCGGTCCGCGATGCGCGCGCCACCTATCACGCGGGCGCGATCGCCCACGTCATCACGATGCTGCGCGGCCAGGAGCAAGGCTGGCGGAATTGGTTCGCCGAAGAAGACGTCAAGCCGATGGAAATTCCGTATCCGGTGTTGTGGCGCAATCTGACTCAGGTGGTGGGCTCCATCCTCGACGGGTTGGGCCTCGACCCCGGGCTGGCGCCCCAACCAGTGCTGGAGCGCCAAGCCGACAAGCGTTCCGACGAATGGGTAGACCGCTACCGGGCGGACGCCGAAAGAGAGGGGCTCCCCACATGACCCTCGCCGGTGACCATACAGAGCGCAGCGATGAGGAGGAATGGCGACGATGACCCGCGTGACCGAGACTCGTGTCGACGAATTGCGGCTGCTGGAAGCAGAAGCCGTGCACATCATCCGCGAGGTCGTCGCCGAGCTGGAACGGCCGGTGCTGCTGTTCTCCGCGGGCAAAGATTCGATCGTGTTACTTCGGCTGGCGGAGAAAGCCTTTCGGCCACTACCGCTGCCGTTTCCGGTGATGCACGTCGATACCGGTCACAACTTCGACGAGGTCATCGAGTTTCGCGACCGCCGAGTCACGGGCCAGGGACACAAGCTGATCGTCGCCTCGGTGCAGGAGTCCATAGACAATGGCCGGGTTCCCGATCCGGGCCCCGGCGCATCACGCAACCGGGCCCAGACCCGCACCCTGCTCGACGCGCTGGAGGCCGGCGGCTTCGATGCGGCCTTCGGTGGTGCCCGCCGCGACGAGGAACGAGCCCGCGCCAAGGAACGCATCCTGAGCTTCCGCGACGAGTTCGGGCAATGGGATCCCCGCGCGCAGCGCCCGGAGCCCTGGACGCTGTACAACGGCCGGATCAAGAAGGGCGAGCAGGTCCGGGTGTTCCCGCTGAGCAACTGGACCGAGCTCGACGTCTGGCGTTATATCGAGCTGGAAAACCTTGAGATACCGTCGATTTACTACGCACACGAACGCGAGGTATTCGCGCGCGACGGCATTCTGCTGGCGGTGTCGGCGTACGCCACGCCGCAGAACGGCGAAACCTCGGCCGTCGAGTGGGTGCGCTACCGCACCGTCGGCGACCTGACCATCACCGGGGCGGTGCGCTCCGAAGCCACCGACATCGCCGGGGTCATCACCGAGATCTCGGCGGCAACGGTGTCCGAGCGCGGCGAGACGCGCGCCGACGACCGCACGTCGGCCGCCGCCATGGAGGATCGCAAGCGAGAGGGCTACTTCTGATGACTGCCACCGACAACGCGGAAAA